>JBARKF010000145.1:0-20191 GCA_049800655.1 Candidatus Cybelea sp. | reverse complement strand
ACATAGACGAAGCCGGTCGCCGCGTCGGCGATCCGCTGCGCGCGTGCGCGCGGCGTCGATGGCGCGACGAGCAACGGCATCTCGAGCACGCGCGCACGCAATGCAGAACGAAGTTCCTCCGACTCTTCGAGCGCGAGATCGGGTACGATCGCGCCAGCCGCTCCCGCGGCCGATGCTTCGTCCGCAAAACGCTCCGCGCCGATGCGATCGACCGGGTTGAAATAGGTAAAGAGCAGCAGGGGTGCGGAGTCGGCGCTGCATCGGCGCACCAGCGCGAGCACGTCGGCCGGCTTGGTTCCGTTCGCGAGCGCGCGCGCGCCCGCCGACGCGATCGTCGGACCGTCGGCAAGCGGATCGCTGTACGGAATGCCGAGCTCAATCGCATCGGCGCCCGCGGCGCTGAGCGCCGCAACGATCGCTTCGGTCGTCGCAAGATCAGGGTCGCCCGCCATGATGTACGGAATGAAAGCGACGCGCCGCTCGACCTTCGCGCGCTCGAACGCCTGAGATAGCCTCCCGCTCACCGGGCGATATCTTTATCGCCGCGGCCGCTGAGGTTGACGAGAATCAGATCGCCGGCGTCACGCTGCGCCGCTAGCCGATGCGCAAAGGCGATCGCGTGTGCGCTTTCGAGCGCGGGCACGATGCCCTCGCTGCGTGCGAACGCATGAAAAGCGTCGATCGCCTCCGCATCGGTGATGCTCGCGTACGTCGCGCGGCCACTCTCTTTCAAGAACGCGTGCTCGGGACCGACGCCGGGATAATCGAGCCCTGCACCGATCGAATGCGTCGGCAACACTTGACCCTCATCGGTCTGCAGCAGGTACGAGCGCGAGCCGTGCAGCACCCCGACGCTCCCCGCGACGAGCGAAGCTGCGCTCTTGCCGGTCGCGATGCCTTCGCCGGCCGCTTCGACACCCCAGAGTCTCACCGCCGGGTCGTCGATGAAACCCGCAAACATTCCGATGGCGTTGCTTCCGCCGCCGACGCAGGCGACCACGTCGGTCGGGAGACGCCCGAAGCGCTCCACTACCTGTTGCCGTGCTTCGATGCCGACGACTTTCTGTAATTCGCGCACGAGATATGGGTACGGATGCGCGCCGACGACACTGCCGATCATGTAGAATGTGTCGCTCACGCGCTCGGCCCAGACGCGGAAGGCCTCGTTGGTCGCGTCTTTGAGCGTCTGCGTTCCGCTCGCGACCGGGTGCACGTTCGCGCCGAGCAAGCGCATCACGTGAACGTTGAGCGCCTGTCGCTCCACGTCGCGCGCGCCCATATACACGTCGACCGGCAGACCGAACTTCGCGCCGACGGTCGCGGCCGCAACGCCGTGCTGGCCGGCGCCGGTTTCGGCCAGCAGCCGCCGTTTGCCCATGCGCAACGCTAACAATGCTTGTCCGACGGTGTTGTTGATCTTATGCGCGCCGGTGTGATTGGTATCTTCGCGTTTCATCACCAGCGGCACCGAGGAAACCTCGGCGGCGTATCGTTCGCACCGATAGATCGGCGACGGACGTCCGACGAAATCGCGCAGCACGCCGTGGTACTCATCCCAAAAGGCCGAGTCGGCAAACGCGCTCGTCATAGCCCGTTCGAGCTCGTCGAGAGCCGCGACGAGCACTTCGGGAACGAAACGCCCGCCGAAGCCGCCGAAGTAGCCGCGCGTGTCCGGCGGCTTCACCGCTCCCGCACCGCGAGCACGAAGGCGCGCATCTTCAAGGGATCCTTCCGGCCGTCACTCTCGATGCCGCTGCGCACGTCGACCCCGAACGGATGCAGCCGCCCCACGCAAGCACCGACGTTTTCAGGCGTCAGACCGCCGGCGATGACGACACGCCGTTCGCGCGCGATCGGAACCGCGTGCTCCCACTTGAAACTCGCGCCGGTCCCGCCGGCGAGATTGTTGTGTTTTGCATCGAGCAGCAGGAGCGCATACGGAAAAAGGCCGGCAGCCTCGGCGATGCCCGATCCGGTCTCATCGACGTGAATCGCCTTGATCGCACGCTCGCCATAGTCCGCCACGAACTCCGGCGATTCGTCGCCTGAAAACTGCAGCCAGGCGCGCGGAAAGAGCGAGCGCACCTTTTCGACTTCGCCGCGCGCCGGATTGACGAAGACGGCGACCGCCTCGATCGATGACGGAGCGCGTGAGGCGATATCGTTGGCTGCCTGCCAGGTAACGCGGCGCGGCGACGGCGCGAAGATCATACCGAACGCGTTGGCACCGGCCTCAGCCGCCAGCTCAACGTCGCGCGACGAGGTGCAGCCGCAGAATTTGATCCAGACGTCAGCCATGAAGGCCGATCTCTTTCGCGCGTTCGAACGTGCGCCCCGCAGCGCCGCTCGCCAAAATGCTACGCGCGCGCTCGAAGGCAGCGGGCAGTTCCCTCTCGGCGCCGGCCATTTGCAAGACCACCGCGGCATTGAGGGCGACGACGTCGGCGGCGGCCGAGCGCGCGCCGCCGAGAATCTCCAAGAAAGCCGCTCGTGAGGCGTCGACCGAGCCGCCCACCGGGGTGCGCAGCGGCGCGGTGATGCCGGCATCGGAGGGATCTAACCGTCGCAGCCGCTCGCCCTCCTCATCGAACGAATAGACGAGCGTCGGCGCATCGCCTGCAACTTCGTCGATCCCGCTGCAGCCGAAAACGACCGCCCCGCGCTTCACGCCCAACCCGCGCAACGCGCGGCCGAGCGGCTCGACGAGCGACTCGCGCGCGACGCCAACCATCAAGTGCGTCGCACGTGCGGGGTTCGTCAGTGGGCCGAGCAGGTTAAAGATCGTACGCACGCCGAGTTCGCGCCGAATCGCTGCGGCATTTCGCATCGCCGGATGATAGCGAGGCGCGAACATAAACGTAAAGCTGCTCTCGCGCAGCATCGTCGCTGCAAGCTCAGGGGCAAGCTCGATCGGGAAGCCCGCGGCCTCCAGCACATCTGCGCTTCCGCAGGCGCTCGAAGCCGCGCGGTTGCCGTGCTTGGCGACCGGGATACCGTCGGCCGCCACCACCAATGCCGTCATCGTCGAGATATTGAGTGTGTTCGCATGATCGCCACCGGTGCCGACGACGTCGACGACCATCGGCAATCCGTGCTCGACGTGCAGGCTGCGCTCGCGCATCGCGCGAGCGGCCCCGATTATTTCGTCGACGCTTTCACCTTTCGCGGCAAGCGCGGCGAGCAGCGCTGCGGCCTGCGCCGGCGTGTAGTTGCCGTCCATGATTTCGCCGACAAATGACGCCGCTTCGTGCTGTGAGAGATCCTCTCGGGCGAGCACCCGACGCAACAGGGCCGGGAATTCAATCATGCGAGAGCGAGAAAATTGGCGACGAGGGCCTTGCCGTGCTCGCTGAGGACCGATTCCGGATGAAACTGTACGCCGTGGACGGGACGATCGCGATGCGCGATCCCCTGCACGACGCCGTCGTCGCTGCGCGCGGTGATGAGCAGCGCCTTTGGAATCGTCGCCGGGTCCAAGCAGAGAGAGTGGTAGCGCGTCGCGGTGAGCGGCAGCGGCAAGCCCGCGAAGACCCCGCTTCCGTCGTGCACGATCTCCGATGTTTTGCCGTGCATGAGACGCGGTGCGTGCGTCACCGTCGCACCCATCGCCTCGCCGATCGCTTGGAGTCCAAGGCAGACCCCCAAGACCGGCATCCCGCGATCGATCGCAGCGCGCAGCACCGCCATCATCTGCGGTACGTGCTCGGGACGTCCCGGGCCCGGTCCCACGACGACCGCCTCGTAGGCATCGAGCAGCGCCGATTGCAGCCGCGGGTCGTCGTTGAGCATCACATCGGGTGATGCGCCGGCCGACGCAAGCAGATGCACGACGTTATAGCTGAAGCTATCGAAGTTGTCGACGAAGAGCAACTTGCGGATCATTCTATTCCGAGCACCGCGCGCGCGATGCGCGTCTTGTGAAAGACTTCTTCGTACTCCGCAACCGGATCGGAGTCGGCGACGATGCCGGCCGACGCTTGCCACCACGCATGTCCGTTTTGCACGTGTACGCTGCGCAGGGTGATGCACGAGTCGAAATCGCCGCCGAACGACCATCGGCCGATGCTGCCGGCGTAAAACCCGCGCGTGACCGGTTCGAAACCGTCGATGAGTTGCATCGCGCGGATCTTCGGCGTTCCGGTCACCGTGCCCGCCGGGAAGCCGGCGCGAAAGAGATCGAGCGCGTCGCGGTCTTTACGCAAGCGGCCGACCACATTCGAAACGATGTGCATGACGTGGCTGTAGCGCTCGATCTGAAGCAGCTCGTCGACCTGCACGCTGCCGTAGTCGCAGACCGAGCCGAGGTCGTTACGCCCGAGATCGACCAGCATCACGTGTTCGGCACGTTCCTTCTCGTTCGTCAGGAGCTCGGCGGCGATGCGCGCGTCCTCGTCGTCGTCGTGTCCGCGCCAGCGCGTGCCGGCGAGCGGCCGGATGCGCGCCTTTCGCCCTTCCAAGCGGACGAGAAACTCGGGGCTCGCGCCGAGCAACTCACCGTACGGCGTGTCGACGAAGAACATATACGGCGACGGGTTCTCACGCCGCAGCGCGCGATAGAGATCGAAAGCGCTTCCGTCGAGCTCTGCGCCGAAGCGGATGCCAACCTGGAGCTGGTAGACGTCGCCTTCGAAGATGTGGCGTTTTGCCGCACCGACCAACTCGAGATAGCGCGGGCGATCGATCGATTCGCTCATCGCGCCGCGCGCGCGCACTCGTTGCGGTAACGCGGGCTTCGCCGCGAGCAATCGTTCGAGGTAAGCATCGATGCGGCGCTCGCGTGCGGCACTCTCGCCGCCGCTGCACCAAATCCTGAGCGAATCGGTGAAGTGGTCGAAGATCAGCCACGTCGCAGGGACGGCGCAATAGGCGGCCGGCATCGCGGGAATCGACGCGGCGCGCGGCGGAAGTCGCGCGTCGCTGCGCGCGGCGTCGTAGGAAAACGCCAGCAACGCACCGCCTAGGGCGCCATTGTTGCCATCGGTTCGATGGGCGGCGATGAACTCGCGCACGCGTTCGTACAAGCGATCGCCGGCGGCAAAATCCTCGGCCGCAATATAATCCAAGCCAATGAACGAATACCGAGAGATTCGCCCTCCGCTTTCGACGCTCTCGAGCAGACACGACGCCTGCGGCTGCGCGAGCGCGGTGTAGGCGCCGATCGGGGTCAGCACATCGGCGGGGACGACCCGCACGGAGGCGTTGGTCATGCGAGCAGTTTGCGCAGGCCGGCTTCATCGAGGATCGCGACGCCGAGTTGTTCGGCCTTGGTCAGCTTGCCGCCGGGTTCGTCGCCTGCGATCACATAGTCCGTCTTCTTGCTCACCGAACCCGTCACTTTGCCGCCGGCGGCGACGATCAGGTCGGTGGCGTCGTCGCGCGTGAGGTTCGGCAGCGTGCCGGTCAATACGAACGTCTTTCCCGCGATCTTGCCGTCCGCTGCCTGCGCGCGTTTCGGCGCGGTCATCTCAACGCCGGCGCGTTTCAACCGGTCGATCATCTCATGATTCGCACGCTGTTTGAAGAAGAGCGCGACGCTGCCGGCCACCTCCGGGCCAATCCCTTCGCTGTGCTGTAGCTCCGCTTCGCTTGCGTCCGCAATCGCGTCGATCGTCCCGAAATCGCCCGCCAAGATCGCCGCCGTCTGCGTGCCGACGAAGCGAATTCCCAGGCCATAGAGCAGCCGCGCCAGGCCGCGCACTTTCGAGCGCTCGATGTTACGCAACAAGTTCTCGATGCTCTTCTTCCCGGTGCGCGGTACGGTCGCGAGCATCTTTTCGTCGAGCTTGTAGATATCGGCGATGTCGCGGACGAGTCCGAGCTCGGTCAGCTGCTGCGCCATGACGTCGCCGAGCCCTTCGATGTCCATCGCGCCGCGCGACGCAAAGTGTCGCACCCGCTCGTAGACCTGCGCCGGGCAAGCCGCGTTGGTGCAGCGCGACATCGCTTCATCCTGCGGATGGTCGACGTCGGAGCCGCAAACGGGGCAGCGGTCGGGCATGCGAAACTTGCGCTCTTTGCCGGTGCGCTCCGCGAGCACCGGGCCGACGACCCGCGGGATAACGTCGCCGGCGCGCGTGACCAGAACCGTGTCGCCGATGCGAATGTCGTTGCTCTCGATGTAGTCGATGTTGTGCAACGTCGCGCTTTTGACGGTCACACCGCCGATCTTCACGGGCTTCAGCACCGCGTTTGGATTGAGCGTGCCGGTACGGCCGACGCTGACCACAATGTCGACGAGTTTAGTGCGCGCCTCGCGCGGCTTGAACTTAAAGGCGATCGCCCAGCGCGGATCGCGCGCGACGACGCCCAGTTGCTGCTGCAGCGCGAAGTCGTCGACTTTGACGACGACGCCGTCGATCTCGTAATCGAGCTCATCGCGCTTCGCTTCCCACGCTTTGCAGTAGGCGAGGACGTCGTCGAACGACGCCGCACGCTCGATATAGGGATTCACCGGGAGCCCGAGCACCTCGAGCCGGCGCAGCGCCTGCCACTGCGATGCCAAACGCTCGTCGGAAATCAACTGATAGGCATAGAACGAAAGGCGACGCTGCGCGGTGAGCGCGGGGTCGAGTTGGCGCACGCCGCCCGAGGCGGCATTACGCGGATTGGCAAAAGCCGGCAAACCTTCGCGCTCGCGCGCGGCGTTGAGCCGCTCGAAATCGCTTTTGCGCAAGTACGTCTCGCCGCGCACCTCAACGAACTCCGGTGCCCCGGTCGATAAAGAACGCAAACGCAGCGGAATCGTCTTGACCGTACGCAGGTTTGCCGTCACGTCCTCGCCGATGCGGCCGTCGCCGCGCGTTCCGCCGCGCGCCAGCGAACCGTTGCGATAGTCGAGCGCGATCGCGAGTCCGTCGATCTTTAGCTCGCAGACATACGCGACGTTGCCGCCGGCGATTCTGCGCGCGCGTTCGTCGAAGGCCCGCAGCTCCTCGGCCGAAACGGCGTTGGCGAGGCTCAACATCGGTCGCGCGTGCTCGAAGGGTGCGAATCGCTCCGAAGCGGTGGCACCGACGCGCTGCGTTGGAGAATCGGGCGTGCGCAGCGCGGGATCCTTTTCCTCGAGCTCGATGAGCTCGCGAAGCAACGCGTCGAACTCCGCGTCGGTAATTTGCGGCTCGTCGAGCACGTAGTAGCGATGGTTTGCCTCTTCGATCTGCTCGCGCAACCCCTCCGCCCGTCGACGCAGCCTATCAGCTGTCATCGCTTGCGCAGTGTGCCGACTTGCAACGGGTATCCGTCGGGGTCGCCGATGACCGCGACGCGCCCGAACGGTTCGTCGTATGGATCTTGGAAGATCGGGACGCCGCGCGCGACGCAATCGGCGACGAACCGATCGACGTCGTCCACGACGAAGCCAAGTTGCAACGAGCCCGGGCGCACTGCTAGCACATCGCTCTTGCGGTGCAGGCTCAGTACCGCACCGTTACCGAGCTCGAACCGCACCGGACGTTTCGGTAAATCCTGACGGACCGGCAGCCCGATCACGTCGCGATAGAAGTCGCGCGAACGGGTGAGATCGGCACAAACGAGCATGACGATCGAGAACGTTGCCATTTTAGGCCTCGACGGGTACGCGCCCCGTTTCGCCGAGATCGTGCAAGGCAAAGAGGTTCTCTCGCTCCAAGCGCTCGAGCTCGGCATCGTCGGGCCGGTGATGACCGACCGCGCGCTGATCGCGCAGCACCGGGACGAGATAGGCGCCGGTATAGGAATGCTCGCTGCGCGCGATCTCTTCCGGCGTGCCGGTCGCGATCACCGTGCCGCCTCGATCGCCCCCTTCAGGTCCGAGATCGATCAGATAATCGGCGGTCTTGATCACGTCGAGGTTGTGCTCGATCACGAGCACCGTATTCCCGAGCTTCACGAGACGTTCGAGGACCTCGAGGAGCTTGTGGATGTCGGCGAAGTGCAAGCCGGTCGTCGGCTCGTCGAGCACGTAGAACGTTCGGCCGGTCGAGCGCCGCGAGAGCTCGGTCGCGAGCTTCACGCGCTGCGCCTCACCGCCCGAGAGAGTCGTTGCCGGCTGACCCATCTTAATGTACCCGAGGCCGACGTCGCAGATCGTGCTGAGCTTGGTGCGGATGCGCGGGATGCTCGCAAAAAACTCGGCCGCTTCGTCGACGCGCATCTCAAGCACGTCGGAGATGGTCTTGCCCCGATATTTTACCTCGAGCGTCTGCGCGTTATAGCGTTTGCCTTTACAGACTTCGCACGGCACGTAGACGTCGGGCAGAAAGTGCATCTCGATTTTGATGATGCCGTCGCCTTGGCAGGCTTCGCAGCGGCCGCCCTTGACGTTGAACGAAAAACGTCCGGGCGTGTAACCGCGCATGCGCGCCTCGGGCACGAGTGAGAAGAGCTGGCGAATGAGATCGAAGGTGCCGGTGTACGTCGCCGGATTGCTGCGCGGCGTCCGGCCGATCGGGGATTGATCGATTACAACGAGCTTATCGAGCTGCGCCGCCCCTTTGACCGTTCCGTAGGTTCCGCCCGGCGGCTGGCGATGGAGATGCTGGTTCAGCGCGCGCACCAAGACCTCGTTTACCAGCGTCGACTTGCCGCTGCCGCTGACGCCGGTAACCGACGCGAAGACTCCGACCGGAAAGCGCACGTCGATCCCCCGCAGATTGTTCGCCGTTGCGCTGCGAACGTCGATCCAACCACGCGGTTCGCGCCGGCGGAGGGGAATCGGAATGAACTTACGGCCGGAGAGATACGCACCGGTTTCCGAGTCGGGATTCGCGATCACGTCGGCGAGCGTCCCCGAGGTGAGGATTTCGCCGCCTTCCGCGCCGGCGCCGGGCCCGATATCGACCACGACGTCGGCCGTGCGCATCGTGTCCTCATCGTGCTCGATCACGATCAGCGTATTGCCGAGATCGCGCAGCGTCCGCAGCGTGGCCAGCAAACGATCGTTGTCGCGCTGATGCAAGCCGATCGATGGCTCGTCGAGTATGTAGAGCACGCCAACGAGCGCGCTGCCGATCTGTGTCGCCAGCCGAATCCGCTGCGACTCCCCGCCCGCCAGCGTCGTCGCGGAGCGCGCGAGCGTCAAATAGTTCAAGCCGACGTTGGTCAGGAATCCCAGCCGGGCGCGGATCTCCTTCACGATTTGATGCGCGATCTGCTCCTGCCGCGGCGTCAGCGTCAAGTCCCTGAAGAAATCTTCGAGGATCTCGATCGACATCTGCGTCAGGTCGCTGACGTTGCGATTGCCGATCGTCACCGCCAAGGCCTCAGGCTTGAGCCGCGCGCCGTTGCACCCCGGGCAGACCGACGCCGACATGAATTTTTCGATCTCTTCCTTTACATAATCGCTCGAAGTCTCGGCATAGCGACGCTGCAAGTTGTTGACCACGCCCTCGAACGAGGAGCGGTACTCCCACGTCTTGCCGCCGCGCGAGGTGTAGGCAAACGTCTGCTCCTGGTCGGTGCCATAGAGAATGAGGTTGACGACTTCGTCGGAGAGCTGCTCGATTGGTGTGGTCGTCTTGACGCGATAACGCCGCAGCACGCGCTCGAGCTGCTGCATGTAGTATGGGTTCATCGACGGGTAGCGCCCGCTACCGAGCGTGCGGCTCCACGGAACGATCGCGCCTTCCGCGATCGACTTGCTGTGATCCGGAATCACCTTCCAAGGATCGATCTCGATCTTTTCGCCGAGTCCGGTGCACACGGGGCACGCACCGTACGGGGAGTTAAACGAGAAGAGCCGCGGCGCCAGCTCCTCGAAGGAGAGGCCGCAGTAAACGCACGCAAACGCCTCGCTGTAGGTTAGTTCGCGATCACCAGTGACGAGGGTGACGATGCCGGTCGACAACCGGAGCGTGGTCTCGACCGAATCGGCCAGCCGCTTGCGAATCTCCGGCTTCATCACCAGCCGGTCGACGATGACTTCGATCGTATGCTTGCGCTTCTTGTCGAGCGAAATCTTCTCTCCCAGCTCTTTCGTCTCGCCGTCCACACGCACGCGCGTGAATCCCTCTTTCGCGATCTCCTCGAAGAGCTTCGTGTACTCGCCCTTGCGGCCGCGCACGAGCGGCGCCAGCAGTTGTATTCGCGTGCCTTCGGGCAGCTCGGCGATCGAATCGACGATCTGTTCGCTCGACTGCGAACTGATCTCGCGGCCGCACTGATAGCAGTGCGGCGTGCCGATGCGCGCGTAGAGCAGCCGGAGATAGTCGTATATCTCGGTGACCGTACCGACGGTCGAACGCGGGTTGCGCGACGTGGATTTCTGGTCGATCGAAATCGCCGGCGAGAGGCCCTCGATGTAGTCGACGTCGGGCTTCTCCATCTGGCCTAAGAACTGCCGCGCGTACGACGAGAGCGACTCGACGTAGCGCCGTTGCCCCTCGGCATAGATCGTATCGAAGGCCAACGACGACTTTCCGGAGCCCGAAAGCCCCGTAACGACGATCAGCCGGTTGCGCGGCAGAACGAGATCGACGTTCTTGAGATTGTGCTCGCGCGCGCCCTTGATAACGATCGAGTCTATTGACACCTCAGCTAGACACGGGCAGGCTGGAGAAGTATGCGGCCCGCCTCGGCAATCGAGCTGCAGGTCGCATCGGGCGGCTGTGCACCGAGCGGCAGGCTCTCGTCGCGCACGTTCAGCCAGATCGTGTAGAGGCCGGCCTCGAGCGCCCCGCGGATGTCGCGGTCGTAGCGGTCGCCGACCATCGCGCTGTGGGCCGGGGCCCCGCCAAGGGTCCGGCACGCGTGCGCAAAGAGCAGCGGGTCGGGTTTAACCATGCCGACTTCGTCGGAGAGAAAGATCGCGTCGAAGTAGTCGCTGATCTGCAGCAGCGCGATCTTCTCGCGGTGCGTTTCGGAGAGCCCGTTGGTCACGATGCCAAGCTTCATGTCGCGCTCGCGCAGCGCGCGCAGTAGATCGATTGCGCCGGGAAAGAGCGTGAAGTACTTCACGCGATAGGCGTTGTAGCGCTCCGCGCTCCGGTGAGCGAGCTCCGGATCGCCACCGGCGCCGACGCTCTCGAGGGCGGTTTGCCACATGCTCGCACGAATACTTGCCAGCTTCACCTTCAAATCATCGGCGGAGAGGCGATGCCAGAAGCCCTCCGCTTCGGCGATGTAGGCATCCTTGAGCGCGAGCGCATTAATGCCGTGCTCGGCGGCAACTTCACGCGCCACTTCCTCAGCCGCGCTGTGATAGGCATAGGTGTCGTCGTGAAGCGTATCGTCCAAGTCGAAGAGGACGATCTCTATGCGGCGCAAGCTATTGCGGGCGTCCGAGCTTTAACCCCTCGACCTTTCCTTGCTGATCGATGGCAAAGAAGAAAGCGTACTTCGCGCCGTTTTTGAACGTCACGAGATAGATAGCGAAGGAGATGCCCCCTTGCGAGGCAGCTTGCTGCTGCTCGAAGCTCGCCGGCGTTCCGAGATTGCCGATCATCGCTTTCGCCTGCGCAAGGTCGGCGTCGGTGAGCGAACTGCTCGCCTTCGGCGCGAGCTGCGACCGGTCGACGTTGCCCGACTGTAGCGCAGCGAACCAGATTTTGGCCTGGCGCAGCATTCCGGGATCGACGGTCGCGGTGGGGCTCGGTTGGTTCATCGGTTGATAGGCCGGCGCCGGCTCCGGACCCATGGGCTGGGGCTGGGTGCCGCCGGTGCCGCCCGTGCCGCCGGGCATCCCCGGGGGCGCAGCAGCCGCGCAGGCAAAGAGCACGGCGGCGAGCATTGGTTTGGAGTGGTGAAACATGAAACTTCCTTTCAGTGCCTTCTTCTACTGAATGATCGGCAGACGCTGCTGTAAGTATACCCAGCCATCCGCCGAGACGCGGACCGATCCCGAGAACGGCGTCGAAAATTCGTCGATCACGACGAACAGGATCCCGATCAGGCCCACCAAGATGGCGGTCATGATCAGTTGCATGGGTCGATTTTCGACGCCGAAGATGTAACAGAACGCCAGCATCGCCAGCGCCCCCGCAATCAACGCGAACCAGAGCACCGACGGCACGGCCGGCACCGCTTCGACCAGGCGCGCACGCCGGGCGTCGAAGAGCCGTTGTTCGTTGGCGATCGCGGCTTGCTGTGCGGCGAACTGCTTGAAGCCGGTCGGATTCACCGTATCGATCGTATAAGCGACGCTTTCAAGCTGCTGCGTTCCGGTCTCCGGGACGTCTTGGTTGCGCTCCATCGCCGGCCATTCAATGCGAATGACGGTGTCGACGTATGCGCGCAGTGTTTCGCGAATTCGCGATCTCGCAAGAGCTGGAAAAGAATCGACCACGTGGTAGAGGTTGCCGACCGCATCGACCTCATTGTCGACGTTGGAAACGGCCCCATCGTATTTCTGCCAAACGACCACGACGACGAAGCCGAGTACGACCGCGTAGAGGACGCCGACCGCGGAGAAGAGATAGCCGGCAACGTCGTTGTGGCGGCGCAGCATATCGCTGCCCAGCCGGCGCTGTACGAGCGCATGAATCGCGACGGTACAAGCCACGACGGCGGCAACGATCGCCAACTCGGCGACCAGATCGGGAACGCTCGTGATCGTGCGCGTCAAAGCGCCGACCGGCGCCGCCAAAATCCCCATGGGGCCTAGGATTCGACGAGTTCCGCCAGGGCCTTGTCGAAGATCTTGGGTGCCTTGCCTCCGAACAGGATCGACTCGTTGCCGCCGATCTGCTTGCGCAGCTCGATCAACTCGTCGCGAAGGGCGGCGGCCTTCTCGAACTCGAGACCGGCGGCCGCATCGCGCATCCGGCGCTCGAGATCGCGCGCCATTTTGGTCGCCACGTCGCGCGGCAGCCGTTCGAGCTTGAGTTTGGCAGTGTTCTCCTGGGTCGCCCCGACCATGCTCAGAATGTCGTGGATTTCCTTGCGTATAGATCTCGGCTCGATACCGTGCTCGCGATTGTATTCCAGCTGCATCTCGCGGCGGCGATGCGTCTCGCCGATCGCTCGCGCCATCGACTCGGTAACGACGTCGGCATACATAATGACCTTGCCTTCGACGTTGCGCGAGGCGCGGCCGATCGTCTGAATGAGCGACGTGCCGCTTCGCAGATAGCCTTCTTTGTCGGCATCGAGAATGCCGACGAGCGAAACCTCCGGCAGATCGAGCCCTTCGCGCAGCAGATTGATTCCGACCAAGACGTCGAAGACACCCGCGCGTAAATCGCGCAGGATCGCGATGCGCTCGAGCGTGTCGATCTCGCTGTGCAGATAGCGCACGCGCAGGCCGTTCTCGAGCAGATAGTCGGTGAGATCCTCGGCCATCTTTTTGGTCAACGTCGTCACGAGGACGCGCTCCTTGCGGGCCGCGCGCAAGGCAATCTCCTCCATGAGGTCGTCGACCTGGTTGCGCGTCGGACGTACCTCGACTTCGGGATCGACCAAACCCGTCGGGCGAATGATCATCTCGACCACCTGGAAGCTCTGCTTGTATTCGTACTGCCCCGGCGTGGCGGAGACGTAAATCACCTGCTCGATGTGCTTGTCGAACTCGTCGTAGGTCAGCGGGCGGTTGTCGAGCGCGCTCGGCAGCCGGAAACCGTGCTCGACCAAGACTTGCTTGCGCGAGCGATCGCCGGCGTACATGCCGTGGACCTGCGGAAGCGTCACGTGCGATTCGTCGACGAAGAGCAGCCAATCTTTCGGAAAGAAATCGATCAAGCATGAAGGTGTCGAGCCGGGTTCCCGACCGGTGAGGTGCCGTGAGTAGTTCTCGATCCCATTGCAGTAGCCGACCTCCCGAAGCATGTCGAGATCGTAACGCGCGCGCATTTCCAAACGCTGCGCCTCGAGCAGCTTCCCGTGCCGCTTAAAATAGGCGAGACGCTCTTCGAGCTCGTCTTCGATCGAAACGACCGCGCGCCGCAGCTTCTCTTCCGGCGTGATGAAGTGCTTGGCCGGAAAGATCGTGAGCTCGTCTTTGCTCTCGATGTACTCGCCGGTCAGCATGTTCACGACGTTAATCGCCTCGATCTCGTCACCGAAGAACGCGATGCGATGCACCAGCTCCTCGTCGACGCCGATGAACTCGAGCGTATCACCGCGTACGCGGAACGTGCCGCGCACGAGGTTCAAATCGTTGCGGCGGTACTGCATGTCGACCAGCTTGCGGAGCAGAACGTCCCGGTCGATCTCGTCGCCGACCCGCACGCGCGCCGACATCTCCATGTAATCGGAGGGCGAGCCTAAGCCGAAGATGCAGGAGACCGACGCGACGATCAACGTGTCGCGGCGCGTGAGCAACGATTGCGTGGCCGAGTGACGGAGACGTTCGATCTCGTCGTTGATCGAGCTGTCCTTTTCGATATACGTGTCGGTCGAGGGCACGTACGCTTCGGGCTGATAATAGTCGAAGTACGAAACGAAGTACTCGACCGCGTTCTTTGGGAAGAACTCGCGAAACTCGGCGCAGAGCTGGGCGGCAAGCGTCTTGTTGTGGCAGAGGACGAGGGTTGGTTTTTGTACCAGCTCGATCGTGCGCGCCATCGCCATCGTCTTGCCGCTTCCGGTCACCCCGAGCAACGTCTGCGTGCGATCGCCGCGCTCGACCCCACGGGCCAGCGCGACGGTCGCCTTGGGCTGATCGCCCGCCAGCGCGAAGGGTGAAACCAGGCGGAACTCTTGAGCCACTGCCTTTCCCCAAACAGCCTCCGAGGGCCGAACGTTCCAGCTAGCGAAGCGAGCGGCCATGGCCCAAAACCCGCTGCTCTTCTGCGGGAACTCAAATCCGCAACTGGCGGAAGAGATCGCCAAGCGTCTGCGGCAGCGCGTCGGCAAGGCGTTGGTTTCGGAATTCAGAAACGAAGAGACGCGGGTCGAGATCAGCGAGAACGTTCGCGGTTCGGAAGTTTTCGTGATCCAGTCGATCTGCAAAGCGCCCAACGGTAAAGGCGTCAACGACGCGGTGATGGAGCTGCTGTTGATGATCGACGCCTTACGCCGCGCCTCGGCGGCTCGTATTACCGCGGTGATTCCGTACTACGGATACGCCAAGCAAGATAAGAAGACGAAAGGCCGCGAGCCGATCTCGGCTAAGGTGATCGCCAACCTGCTCAGGGTCACGGGTGCGCGACGAATCGTCACGATGGATTTACACGCCGCGCAGATCCAGGGCTTCTTCGACATTCCAGTCGATAATTTGATGGCGATGCCGGTGCTCTGTAACTACCTAAAGAAGGAAGGCCTCTGCGACGACAAGATCGTCGTCGTCTCGCCCGATGCCGGCGGCGTGCACCGGGCGGAGCTTTTCGCCAAGCGGCTCGGCAGTTCGCTTGCGATCGTCTTCAAGCGCCGGCCGGAACCCGACATCGCCGAGGTGACCGACATCGTCGGCGATGTCGCTGGGAAGGTAGCGGTGGTCGTGGACGACATGATCTCCACGGGCGGCACGCTCGCGAAAGCTGCGGGGGCGATCAAGGCCCGCGGGGCAACGCAGGTTTATACGGTTGCGTCGCACGGCATTTTTGCCGACGACGCCGTTAAGGTTCTCGAGGATTCGGCGATCGAGAAGGTCATCTTCACCAACACGGTCCCGTTCGCAGGCGCGGCCGATCACCCGAAGTTCGTCCAGCTTTCGATCGCCCAGACCTTCGCCGACGCGATCAACCGCATTACAACCAATCGCTCGGTCTCCGAGCTTTTCGCCGGCGACGAGTTGCCCAACGGCGTCTCGGCGCCGCCTGCCCCGGAAGCAGTTGCGGCTATCTAGCCGCGTCATTTATAAAGGAAGCCGTGGCTAGCAAAGAGTTGAACCTCGCCGTCGAGCGGCGCACCAAGCTTGGTACGACCGGCGCGCAAGCGTTGCGCGCCGCCGGCAAAATTCCGGCCGTGCTTTACGGGCATGGCGTCGTGGCCGAGCACCTTGCCCTCGACGCTCGCGCCTTCGAAGAGCTGATGCATCGTGGCGGACGCAACGCGATCATCACGCTGAGCGATGGCAGTCGCAAGCACCAGACCGCGCTCGTCCGCGAGATCCAGCATCATCCGGTTTCGCGGCGCATCGTCCACGCCGATTTGCAGCGCGTCTCGGCCGACGAAACAATCGAAGCGCTGCTCCCGATCGTTACCGTCGGCGTCGCCGAGGGCGTACGCAATGCCGGCGCCGTCATGGATGTAATCGCCCACGAGCTTCAGGTTGCGGGACCGGCGAGCAAGATTCCCGACCATCTCGAGGTCGACGTTACCGCGCTGAACATTCATGAGCACTTCACCGCAGGTGAAGTCGTGCTACCCCCCGGCTTCAGGCTCGTCACTGCCCCCGATACGCTCGTCGTCACGATCGAGCCCTCGCGCACCGCGCGCGAGCTCGAAGAGGCGGCTGCGCCCGGCGAAGAAGCCGCCGAACCCGTAGTCATCGGCGCGACCGAGACTCCCACTCCCGAGTCGGGATAACCCTTCGTGGGGTCCTGAGCGCGAGCGCAGCGAGCATTCGAAGGATCGTCGTCGGGCTGGGCAATCCCGGCGCAGAGTATGCTGCAACGCGCCACAACGTCGGCTTCATGGTAGTCGACGAAGTCGCACGGCGTTCTGGCGTGACCGGGTGGAAGAAAAAGGACGGCGCGCAACAAGCAAGCGATGCCGCGCGCGGCATCGTCTTCGTTAAACCCGTGACGTTCATGAATCTCTCCGGCACGCCGGTGCGCTTGATCTCCTCGTGGTACCGCACGCCCCCGAGCGACGTGCTGGTGATCAGCGACGACATGGACTTGCCGTTCGGAAAGCTGCGGATGCGGCCGTTCGGCGGCCATGGCGGTCACAACGGCTTGCGCTCGATCATCGCCACGATCGGCGAAGAGTTTCCGCGAATTCGCATTGGGCTAGGGCGCCCCGAGTTCGATAGCGTCGATCACGTGCTGAGCTCCTTCAACGACGATGAGCGGCGCGAAATTCCCGCGATCGTCGCCGGAGCGGCCGACGGCGCGGAGCGTTGGATCGACGAGGGGCTCGACGCGGCGATGCAGTTTGTGAATACGTGGGTCCCGCAGCCGACTTCGTAACCAGACGCCCCGCTTGCGTACGATTCGCCAATCTGCTATGGTGAACGCCGGCCCTGCTACGCCGGAAAGGAGAACGCCATGAGAGCCAGCTGCATCGCGCACACAGCGCCGGGTTTCGCGTTCTCCGCGGTCTACCACTAACCTCGTTCGTCCAGTAATCTCATAACGCGCGGACCCTGCGCTTCACTTTCATTTACCTTGTCAACGATGAAAGGTGAAGCACAACCGTGTACTTTTTGGAACATCCTTGGCGAGTCGTCGCCGACTTCGGCGCGACGCTCGAACTCCACTCGTCGCAAGCGACGACCGAGGTTTCCGCCGGCGAGTCGCTCGAAAATCCGCCGGTCGTCGGCGACTACGTTGCCCTTGACGAACGCGCGCGCCGCATCGCGGCGATACGGCCTCGAAGCAGCTGGGTCGCTCGCACGAGAGCCAACGGCGATCCGCAGTTCATCGCCGCAAATGTGACGACGGCATTCGTCGTCACCTCGCCGGAATCGAGAGAGTTGTCGCCGCGACGGGTCACGCGTTACCTCATCGCGTTGCGCTCGGGCCACGTCGAGCCCGTCGTGCTCCTCAACAAGTGCGAGATGGATGCCGCGCTTGCCGAGCACCTGAACGCGTTGCGTGCCGTTGCCGAAGGGGCATCGGTGCTGCCAATATCAGCCCTCGACGACGTGGGCTGCGAGGCGCTTTCACCGTATCTCACCGATCGGGCTACGGTCGTGCTCTGCGGATCTTCCGGCGTGGGCAAGTCGACGCTGCTCAATCGGCTCTGCGGAACGCCGGCGATGCTAACGGCGGACATGCGCGAGGACGGGCGCGGCCGTCACACGACGACGATCCGGCGCCTCATCACCCTTCCGGGCGGGGCTTCCGTTATCGACACGCCCGGAATGCGCGCCTTTACACCTTGGGCTCAATCCGCTGACGTCGACGAAGCGTTCGCGGATATTACCGAGGCAGCAGCCCGGTGCCGTTTTGCCGATTGCCGGCACGAATTGGAACCGGGGTGCGCGCTACGCGACGCGGTAAGCGACGAGCGCTTGACGCAGTGGCGCAAGCTTCGTCGCGAAACGGAGTGGATGTCAACGCGAGAAAACTCGCTCGTCCTTCAGGAGCGCAAGCGCTACTTCAAGCGCATTCAAAAGTCCGTGCGGGCTATGGGCAGCCGCTGGGAACGTGATTGATGGCAGCGACGCGCGCGCCGATGCCGGGCGCCGTATAGAGATAGAGCGTCGCGGTCCACTCGGGGCAGACTTCCTCCATGTGCTGATCGCCCGTCCGCACGAGCGATCGCACCGCCGCGGCTGGATCGCGCGTGAGCGCGACCGCGTATTGGTCGGCGCTGAAGTCGTACGACCGCAGCGCCGCATTGCGCACCGGTACGGCGGCGAGATAGACCAGTGCGAGCAGCGCGCCGACGAGCGTTAGCCGCGAGAGCGGATCGTCGTCGCGCCGAAAGCGGATGCGATCCGCGACCACCACGGCGAGCGCCGCAAAAACGATGATCACGCCGCCCTCGATCAGGGCAACCGAGACCCGGTCGCCGTGGACGATGTGCCCCAAGTCGTAAGCGCCGATATACTGCGCTTCAGCCGGGGTGCTTCCGGCGAGCCGCCGGTCGCTCACGCGCAACCTCGTGCCGTTGGGAACGCGGACGAGCTGCGAAGGCCCGGTGTTAACATACTGCGCCAAGTAGGCCCACGCGACGCTGGCGGCAAGAATGCCGACGATCGTGTAGACGTACCACTGATGCGTCCGCGACGCGAGCCACAACACTACTGCCGCGATGAGCCCGGCGATCACCATCGCCAAGATGGTGTGCAAGATCCAAAAGAGCAGCCACCATCGCGTCAGCTCAAACGTGAGATCTAGCGTGCGGTCGACCCGATAAAGATAGAAGAGCGGAATGAACGAGGCCAGACGCGCGACCAGCGCGAGCGCCGCCCCGAAGAGAAAACGCACCGTCGTCTCGGAGCGAAACCGGCGACGGAGCGCGTCGCGCAGCGTCGCGGCGTTACCCGAGTTCCACAACCAAAAGAGCGCAGCGGCTTCAAAGAGCGACGTGAGCACCAACCCGATAATGGTCCAGTGGGCTCGCCGCAATGCCGCATTTTGGCGTTCGCGATCGACCAGCGAGGTGGCCGGCTGCGTCATCAGCACGCTGCTCGGCAGTGCGCTAATGCGCGCGTCCAGCGTGCTGGTTCCCTGCGATGCGCACGCCGGGCCCACAACCACTGCGAAGAGCAACAGCAAAAGGGCTGCGCTACCGAGGATTACCTGCCAGACTCGCACCATCGCAGCGACCTTCTAGGCCTCTTGGGTTCGGCCTTTGCACAGGATGCGCCGGACGCGCCGCAAGTCAGCCGTGAAAGAGCCGAACGACGTCTTGCGGCAAGGCGCTGTTGAAGTCGTCGGGTATGAATCCTAAGCCCTCAACGTTGGCAAAGTAACTTTCATCACGTAGCGTTGCCTCGTTCAGCTTACTTCTTCGGGAGGGGGCGGGCTGGGTTGCCGGCGACGCGCTCGCCTTCGGGAACGTCCTTGGTAACGACGGAACCCGCGCCGGTGAGCGCGCCGTCGCCGATCGTGACCGGCGCGACAAGCGAGGTGTTCGAGCCGATCGAGACGTCGCGGCCGACGACCGTTTCATTCTTTTGCTTGCCGTCGAAGTTGCAGGTGATGGTGCCGGCGCCGATGTTCGTCTCCTCGCCGATCGTCGCGTCGCCGAGGTAGGAGAGGTGGCTCACCTTGGCGCGGCGCGCGAGCCGTGACTTTTTGATCTCGACGAAGTTCCCCACGTGCACGCGTTCGGCTACTTCGGTCTCGCCGCGCAGATGGGCGAACGGCCCCACCGATACGTCGTCGCCGATCGTCGAGTCGATTATCACGCTCTCGCGGATCGTGACCCGATCGCCGGCAGCTGCATTCGAGAGGCGCGCATTCGGCCCGACGACGCAGTGCGTCCCAAGGCGAGAGAGACGCGCAATCGTCGTGTTCGGATAGATCACGGTGTCGGTGCCTATCGCGAGCTCGGGCTCGAGATAGGTGGTCTCGGGGTCGACGATCGTCACGCCGTCGCGCATGTACTGCGCGCAGAGCCGCGCGTTCATCTCTTTGCGCGCCACGGCAAGCTCCACCCGATCGTTGATGCCCAAAACGTGGAGGTGCTCGCGCGTGGGCACCGGGCGAACGCGCTCTCC
>JBARKF010000144.1:0-21911 GCA_049800655.1 Candidatus Cybelea sp. | reverse complement strand
CTGTTGATCGAGGATGAGATCGGCTACGCGCACCTCTGCGAGTTGATCTCGCGCGCGCAGATGCGAGGGAGCAAAGGCGACGCGCGTCTGCGATGGGAGGATTTCGTCGGGCGCAGCGACGGGTTGACCGCACTCGCCGGTGGCCCCTTCGGCCGGCTCGATCGCGCGCGCGTGGACGCATACCAAACGATCTTCGGCGACCGTTTCTACATCGAGCTCCAGCAGCATCTCACCATGCAAGAGACGCAGCGCAACGTGCAGTTGGTGCAGCTCGCTCGCGAGTGCGGCGCGCCGTCCGTAGCAACCAATGCGGTCGTTTACGCGTGCAAGGACGACGCGCTCGTTGCCGACGTGCTCGCGTGCGTGCGCGACGGCACGACGATCTCCGCCGCGCGCGCCGCCAATGCCCTGCGCCCCAATGCGGAGTTTCATCTCAAAGCGCCGGCCGCGATGCGGCGGCTCTTCGCGCAGTATCCCGAAGCCATCGCGGCCACGATCGCGATCGCACGGCGTTGCCAATTTAGGCTGGAACGCTTGGCCGGACAGTTCCCGCTCTTTCCGGTGCCCGAAGGAAGTTCGCCGCAGCGCTATTTGCGCGAGCTCGTCTATGCGGGTGCGGCCAAGCGATATCCCATTCCACTTGAGATCAATGTGGAGCGCCAGTTGGAATACGAGCTCGGCATCATCGCACGGATGGATCTGGCCGGATATTTTTTGATTGTTTGGGATATCGTGCGGGAGGCTGACAAGCTGGGCGTGCTCTGCCAGGGGCGCGGCTCGGCGGCCAATTCGGCGGTTTGTTACGCGCTCGGCATCACCGCGGTCGATCCGATCGGGATGGACTTGCTCTTCGAGCGTTTTATGTCGGAGGAACGGCGCGAAATTCCCGACATCGACATCGACTTCGCTCATCAAGACCGCGAGCGCGTCATCCAATACGTTTACGAGCGGTACGGCCGCGCGAATGCCGCGATGGTCGCGGAGGTGATCACCTACCGGACGCGATCGGCGATCCGCGACCTCGGCAAGGCGCTGGGGCTCACGCTGGAAGAGGTCGGGACAATCGCGCGCGAGTTCGACACGACTGAAGTGCTCCCGCAGACTTGCCCTGAGCGGAGTCGAAGGGTGCTCTTCGCGCTCTGCCGCCGGATCGCGAACTTTCCGCGTCACTTGGGAATTCATTCCGGCGGCATGCTGATTACGCGCGATTCGCTGGTGCGCGTCGCGCCGGTCGAATGGGCGACGATGCGCGACCGCACCGTCGTACAATGGGATAAGGACGATTTGCAAGACCTGGGCTTGATTAAAATCGACTTGCTCGGGTTGGGGATGCTCTCGCTCTTGCGCGAGACCTTTACGCTCTACCGGCGCTCCGTCGAACGCGACGATCCGTGGCTGCCGCCTGCGGTTGAGCGCGACCTGCAGTTGCATACGATTCCCGCCGATGATGAAAAAACGTACGCGATGATGCAGCGCGCCGATACGATCGGCGTCTTTCAGATCGAGTCGCGCGCGCAGCAATCAATGTTGCCGCGCCTGCGCCCTACCTGTTTTTACGACATCGTCATGCAGGTGGCCATCATCCGTCCCGGGCCGATTCAGGGGCAGATGGTCCATCCGTTTCTGCGCCGCCGCTCCGGGGCCGAAGCGGTCACCTATCCGCATCCCAAACTCAAACCGGTGCTGGAACGGACGCTTGGCGTGCCGCTCTTTCAAGAACAGGGAATGCGCTTGGCGATCGAAGCCGCCGGTTTTTCTCCCGGCGAGGCCGACCGGCTGCGGCGCGCGATGGGACACAAACGCTCGCGCGAGCGAATGGAGGAGATCCACGCGAGGCTCGTCGACGGCATGGTTGCCAACGGCATCGGTCGCGATGCCGCCGAGCAGCTCTTTCACATGCTCGAGGGTTTCGCCGACTACGGCTTTCCCGAATCTCATGCTGCCAGTTTCGCACTCTTGGCATACGCATCGGCATATTTGAAATGCCACCTTCCGGCTGTCTTTGCGGCAGCGATTCTCAACGTGCAGCCGATGGGTTTTTATTCGACCGAAGTGCTGGTCAACGACGCGCGCCGCCACGGTGTGACGATTCGGCCGGTCGAAGTCAATGCGAGCGAATACTGGTCGCACGTCGAGCCCGACGGCGCGTTGCGTTTGGGATTCCATCTCGTTCGGGGTCTGGGTGAGGTGCAGCGCAAGCGTTTGGAAGCGGCGATCGCGCGCGGGCCGTTCGACGACGTCGTGGCTTTCGCACAACGCACGCAGCTCGTGCGCGAGACGTTGGAGAATCTCGCCATTGCCGGCGCCTTCGCGCCATGGTACCCGACGCGCCGCGAGGCGATGTGGGCGCTGCGCGGACTCGACGAACGCGAGGCTCGCGGCGAGCTCGGCGCGCTCATGGACGTCGACGAACCGGCGGTGACGTTCGAGTCGCCGTCGCCGAAAAAACTCGTCGCCTTCGATTTATGGTCGACCGGCGTGACGCCAACGGGGCAGGTGATGGAACATTTTCGCGAGTTTCTCGCGGCGCAGGGTGTCGTTCCGGCCGCGGAGCTGCCGAAGCTTCCGCGCAATAGCGCCTGTCGGGTCGGAGGCCTGGTGATTACTCGTCAGCGTCCCGGCACGGCCAAAGGCTTCGTGTTCTTAACGCTCGAGGATGAAACCGGACTCGTCAACGTTATCGTGCGTCCCGACGTCTACGAAACGTATCGCCGGCCGATCCGCGCCGCCTCAACGCTCATCATCGAAGGAACGCTCCAGATGGAAAGCGGCTGCATCGACATGCTTGCGAAAAGAGTTTGGAGCTTCGATGACGAGGGCATCACCCGAACCCTCGCCATCCACAGCTTTCAGTAACTACTAAACGAAAGAAATGTCATCCTGAGCGGAGGCGCCCTTCGACTCGCTGCGCTCGCTCAGGATAAACTGGGCGCCGTAGTCGAAGGGCGGTAGTGGAGGACGTTCGTCGTAACCAGCGAGGCCGCGCGGGCTGCTCTGAGGCGGCGTCGAAGCGATGTGGCAACATGCGTATCGTGAACACCAACAAGTTGGAGAGCCTCACCTGGTCCTCGCCAAAGGGAACATTCGCCGGTGAAGGAATCCAGATTTCCGAGGCGCTCGGGCGCAAACGCGACTCAACCGACCTACTGGAGCGTCATCCTTTCGACGTCGAGATTCTGCGCATTCCGCCGGGAAAGGCGCCCTATCCGTATCACTCGCACAGCGCGCAATGGGAGTTCTATCACGTCATTTCGGGGCGCGGCACGATGCGTGACGGCGAGGGAACGGTGCCGATCGTTGCCGGCGATGCGTGCATCTTCAAGCCAGGCGAAGCGCATCAACTCTTCAACGACGGATCCGAGGATCTCGTGCTTTATGTCGTCGCCGACAATCCGATCGGCGAGTCATGGTACTATCCCGACAGCAAGAAATGGGGCGTTCAATCCCCGCAGCGCCGGGCGCTTCGCTCCGAGGCGATCGATTACTTCGACGGCGAGGAGTGAGCGAACGGAAGACCGGCGGCCCCCGGTCGTGTTACAAGCGCAATGGTGCGCCGAAGGCAGCCTTTGAAACCAAGAAGGCTGCCGAGCGCGCAATTCCGCGCACCGCGACGGGGTTGAAACCCTACCCCTGCGAGCGGCATGGCTGGCACCTCGGCCACTAACGCAGGGCTTCGTTCCAAAGAGCTCCGTTCCGAAGGGCTCGGTTCGAGACTGTAAAAACGGTTCGGTTGATGGTCCCCCGGGTGCATGCCCCCCTGGTCTTTACGCTTGTGTTGCTCCTGCTGTTGATCGTTTCGCTGGTCGTCGGCGGACGGTTGCTGCAGACGATCGTGACGACGTCGTTCCAGAACGCCGAAAGTATTCGAGGAACCCGAGTGCTGGCGGCGCACGTGGTCAACGAGCAGCTCGACGAAGAAACGGGCATTCGGGGCTACGCCGCCGTCCACCAAGCAATTTTGCTCGAACCGTATTATGAGGGTCGGTCCTCGTTTCCGAGTTCCGTAACGCGGCTTCGTCGAGCGCTGCAAGAGCGGCAGCAAACGCAAGCGCTACTGACGCTCGACGACGCGGTCTATGTCAATCGGCGGTGGGAAGAGCACGTTGCGGCCCCCTCGAGGTCCACCAAGGCGGGCAACTCGTACCTCGCGCTCCACGGAAAGTGGCTGATCGACCGCTTTCGCATCGACATGGCTCGCATCGACACGTTGCTGGCGCAAGAAGAGGTGCGCGGCGACGCGCGCGCGGAGGCAGCGACCCTCTGGATCGGCATCTTCGCCGCGGCGGCCGTCGTGATCGTCGTCTTGGCGACGGTGCTGTTCAGCGTTCAGCAGTATGCACTCGGTCTGCGGCTCGAAGGAGAGCGCGCCGCGCTCGAAGCGGAGAAGCGCATCGCCGACACCCTGCAAGAAGCGTTCTTGCAACGGATCTTTCCGACGCTACCGGCGGTGAGCTTTAGCGCAACCTATCTTCCCGCGACCGAAGGAGCAAAGGTCGGCGGCGATTGGTACGATGCGCTGCAGCTCTCGGCGGATCGGGTGCTGCTTGTGATCGGCGATGTGACCGGGCATGGAATCGAAGCAACGATCGCGATGAATCGAGCGCGGCAGCTCTTGATCGGCAGCGCGCTACTCGATCCCAACCCGCAGCGGATGCTCGAGCGCGTCAATTTGCAGCTCGTGAGGGAGAACGGCGTACTCATCACCGCGATCGCCGGCGTCATCGACACGCGCACCTACGAGTTTGCCTATGCGGCCGCCGGCCATCCGCCGCCGGTGCTCTTCGAGCCGCACCGCCGAGCGAGGCTGCTCGAGTTCGGCGGGATGCCTCTCGGCGTGGCGGCGGGGACCGTCTACCGGACGCAACGTCTTCAAACCGTCCCGGGCGCGATGATCGTGCTCTATACCGACGGTCTCATCGAGCACTCCCGCGACCTTGCCGCCGGCGAAGCGGCGCTCCTGAAGGCCGTGGAAGCCGTAGCGACCGAACCGCAGACGGACGCCGCGGCGGCAATCCGCGACCAGATTTTCGGCAACCGGGAGATCGCCGACGACGTTGCCATTCTCACGATTCGCTTTACGGACGCACCGTCCGGCGCGGCACGCGCCGGATCAGTGGACGACTCGACGTTTACGGTGGGCATCGAAGCGGGAAAGCTGTCAGCGCCGGGCCTAAGTGCCTTTTGGAGAATTGCGTGAATCTCGGCGACCAGCCGATCTATACCATCCGCTTAAGCGGCGAACTCGAAATCGGTCGAAAAAACGAAATCCGCGAGGCACTTCAGGTTTCGGAAGACTCCGGCGCGGTGCTGCTCGATTTGGGCGAGGTAACGTACGCCGACTCAATCGCACTGACCGAGCTGCTCCGGTTCTGCGTCGGCGCGCAGCACGACGGACTTCCGGTTGCGCTCGTGATTAAAACGCCGCAGTTCGCGCGGCTCGTCGAATACGCCGGCCTTGCCAGCGCCTTCAAAATCTTCGACGATCGCGCGGCGGCCGTCGAGTACCTCGCCGAACGCCTCCGGCGATGAGCCCGGCATCGGAGCTTCGTCTCTGCTGCCCCGCGCAATCGCGCTACGTCGCACCCGCGCGGCACGCGCTCGCATCATTCCTGCAAGCGCTGAGATTCGATCGAGAGTTTCGCGAGGACGTTACTGCCGCCGCCGGAGAGGCAATGGCGAACGTCGTCGAGCATGCTTACGCGCGCGGACGGAAGACACCATCCGGGCAGCTCGAGCTACGCGTAAAACTCCTAAGCGACGGCAAACTCTCCGTCGATGTTGTTGATGACGGATCGTTCATCGAACGCAGGCCGCTGGCCGGCCGCGGTTTCGGCCTACGGATTATCCGCGCGGTCGCGGGGCAGCTAAGGATCGAGACCGACGACGGTACGCGCGTGCGCATGACGTTTAACCCTTAAAGATGATTCATGTCATCGTTTGATGCCGGGATTCCGGTTTAAGCCCCCCGTAAGTTAGCTCAGGTCACCCCTGCTGTATCTAAAGGAGAACGCGCATGCGTTGTATCCAACTTGGGAGTCGGCCGCTTATCGTCGCGGCCATTGGGACCTTCCTCGCAGCTTGCAACGGCAATGGCGCGCTCACGAGCGCGACACCATCGCTACCCGTTACGACGCAACCGGCGGCAATGGCACATCCGCCGGAGGTCGCAGCGCTGAAGCAGCGGATTCATCGCTCGTCAGCGAGCGGCAAAATCAAGCATGTCATCATCATCGTGCAGGAGAATCGCTCTTTCAATAATTTGCTCTACGGTTTCCCCGGAGCAAAAACCGTGAAGTACGGCCTCAACACGTCGAATCAGAAGATCAAGATGTCGCCGGTCGGACTGGAAACCACCTGGGATCTCGATCATAGCTCGACCTCGTTCTTCCAGGCCTGCAACGGCACCGGCAGTTTCCCCGGCACCGATTGCCAGATGAACGGTTTTAATCAAGAGTGGGTCGGCTGCGGCCATTACGGACAGAAATGTCCGAATCCGAATCCGCAGTATAGCTACGTTCCTCACTCTGAGACGAAGCCGTACTTCGATATGGGCAAGCAGTATGTCGTCGCCGACCAAATGTACGCGTCGAACTTCGACGCGAGCAGCTTCATCTCGCATCAGTACATCATCTCGGGTCAGGCCGAATCGGCGGTCAACTATCCCGGTGGCGCCTGGGGTTGTCCCGGCGGCTCGGGCGACTTCATCGGGATGGTGAACCAGCAGCGTCAAGTCGACAGTGGCTACGAAGTCGTCTGCTGGGATCCGACTACCCTCGGCGACGAGATGGATCAGGCGAGCATTCCCTGGGCTTTCTATACCGCAACGATCAACGGGGACGGCAATCTCTGGAGCGCCTACCAGGCGATCAAACACATCTACTACGGAGCCGACTGGAAGAACGACATCATTACGCCGCAGACGCAGTTCTTCAGCGACGTATCGAACGGCAAGCTCCGCTCGGTCAGCTGGATTACGCCGACGTGCGAGAACTCCGATCACGCCGGCTGCGGTTCGAACACGGGTCCGCAGTGGGTCGCCTCGCTGGTCAACGCAATCGGCCAATCGCAGTACTGGAAGGACACCGCGATCTTCATCTTTTGGGACGATTACGGCGGCTGGTACGATCCCGAACCGCCGGCACTCCTAGATTACGACGGACTCGGCTTGCGAATACCGATGATCATCGTCTCCCCTTACGCAAAGAAGGGGCACGTCTCGCACGTGCACTACGAGCACGGCAGCATTCTGCGCTGGATCGAGAACTTGTTCGGCTTAGGGCAGCTCTCGGCGAGCGATACGCGCGCCACTCCGCCCGACGACGCCTTCGACTTCAACAAAGCGCCACGGAAGTTCAAGACGATCCCGACCGCGCTGGGCAAGGATTACTTCATGCACCAGCCGATCGACACGAGAGTGCCAGATTATGAGTAAGCACCGTCGATCGCTGCTTATCGGGGCGATCGCGGCGCTTCTCGCAGGGTGCAATGGCAACGGCGGCGTCACCGGGACGTCGCCGCCCGCCCTCCCATACACCAGCGCCTTTCCAGTCGCCAAGCTCCCCGCACCCGCTATCAATCGGGTTCATCACACGGGCGCAAGCGGCAAAATTCAACACGTCGTGATCGTCATCCAGGAGAACCGCGCGTTCAATAATCTGTTCTACGGCTTCCCCGGAGCCAAGACGGTGAAGTACGGTTACAACTCGTCCAACCAGAAAATCACGCTTCAGCCCGTGCCGCTCGAGACGACTTGGGATCTCGAGCACGACTCTTGGGGCTTCTTGGCGGCCTGTAACGGCACCGGAAGCTACCCCGGAACCGATTGCCAGATGAACGGCTTCAACAACGAATCATGGGGATGCGGCGGCCGAAGCAATCCCTGTCCGAATTCGAATCCGCCGTATAGCTACGTGCCCCACTCGGAGACGAAGCCATACTTCTTCATGGGCAAGCATTACGTGCTGGCCGACCAAATGTATGCTTCGAACTTCGATGCGAGCAGTTTCATCTCGCATCAATACATCATCTCCGGCCAAGCCGAATCGGCCGTCAACTATCCATGGGGCGACTGGGGCTGCCCGGGCGGCTCCGGCGATATGGTCGGCGAGGTAAACCAGCAGCGTCAGGTCGATCAAAGCTACGAGGTCGCCTGCTGGGATCCGACGACGCTTGGCGACGAACTCGACAACGCCGGTATCTCCTGGGGCTTCTACACCGCCACCATCAACGGTGACCTCGGCATTTGGAGTGCATACCAGGCGATCAAACACATCTACTACGGTCCTGATTGGAACAACGACGTGATCACGCCGCAGACGCAGTTTTTCAGCGACGTCTCGAACGGCAAGCTCCGGGCCGTTAGTTGGATCACGCCGACCTGGGAGAACTCCGATCACGCGGGATCCGGCTCGAACACCGGTCCGCAATGGGTCGCCTCGCTCGTCAACGCCATCGGCCAATCACAATACTGGAAGAACACCGCGATCTTCATCTTCTGGGATGACTACGGCGGCTGGTACGATCCGCAGCCGCCCGCCATGTTGGATTATGACGGTCTCGGGATGCGCATCCCGATGCTGATCGTTTCAGCTTACGCGAAGAAGGGCCACGTCTCGCACGTGCATTACGAGCATGGCAGCATGTTGCGTTTCGTCGAGAACTTGTTCGGCTTGGGACAGCTCTCCGCAAGCGATATGCGCGCCACGCCGCCGGACGACGCCTTCAACTTCAACAAGCCCCCGCGGAGGTTCGATCAAGTCCCAACGGCGCTTGGGAAGAGCTACTTCATGCATCAGCCGGTCGATACGCGTTGGCCCGACTACGAATAAGCACGTTCACCGACGAACTTTTTGGTTTGGGGCGGCTTGCGGCGAGCGATACGCGCGCCACATCGCACGAAAAAGACGCCTTCGACTTTAACGAACCGCCTGCGTCAGCTGCTGGATCTTCGCATCCTCGACTTGGAGTGATCGCGCGGCGGGATTTCATCGTTGCTCTTGCCGCCGCCGGACTCGCGCCCGCGGCTCTCGGCGGTCGTGCCGAAGCCCAAGTTGCGGCGCTCGGTTCCGCGTTGGTGCTCAGTGGAGGCGGCGCGCGCGGCGCCTACCAGGCGGGAGTAGTCGGGGCGCTTGCCGCGACGAGCCGGATCCCGGACGGATCCCCGCTGCCGCCGTACGAGGTGGTCTGCGGAACTTCGATCGGCGCGTTGAATGGCTGGTTCGTCGCGACCGGGCAGTATACGACGCTGCGCCGGCTTTGGTATGGGATCGCGGGGCAAGACCTCATTCGACTGAAAGAGCGCTACGCCGCTCTGCGCGATCCCGAAAGCGGCGTGCTCGATCGCGCGGCGGCCGCATTTCGACTCATGGGATTGCGGAAAGATCAAAGCGCGTTGTTGGAGAGTGAGCCGGTCTACAATTGGATCGTTCGCAACCTTGATCCGAAGGTTCCGCTCGTCATGCCGCTCATTTGGGCCGTAACGAATCTGACTCACCAACGGCCCGAATATTTCTTCGTCGATCCCCACGAGAGGGCAACGGAGTTCAGGGCAAGATTTATGAAAGCGCTTCAGATCTCGCTCGGTCCGCAAACCGTCGTGCGCGAGGCGACGCCCGATCTCTTGCACCGGGCGATCTTTGCCTCAGCCGCAATACCGATCGCTTTCGACCCCGTCCCGATGCCTGGTCCCAACGGCGACGTGAACCTCTATTGCGACGGCGGCGTTGCGAGCAACTCACCGGTCGCAATCGCCCACTCAATCGCGCACGCCGCCGATGTAGTGCTCTTGGATCCGCCGTTCGAGCCCGACGAGAACCTCAACGATGCGGTCGAAGTCGCCTTTAGCGCCTACGGAACCATGCAACGAAAGCTGCTCGAAGTCGAGATGCGGACCGCCTACTTTCAGTCGATGGGAAGCCGGGCGTTCCGGCACCTTCCGCGGCGTGACCTCGTGCAAATGACGCGTGGCAACCAACTGGCCGTGTCTTACGTCGAAAGCGTGCCGGAAACGGATTTGCGGTACATACGGCCCGTGAAGGAGTTGCCCGTCAGCGTGGCCGGCTTCAACGACGCAACCGGCATCGACCAGACCCTGCAACTGGGTTGGCTCGATGTTGCGCGCGGCTTCACGCCTTACGATTGGAGAACGTTTGTCCTTTAGAGAGGGAGCCTCTCGCGAGGCTCCCTCTCTAAAGGCGCTAGGTCTTTAGTTATCGTTTCGGCGATGCCAGAAAGCCGTTGGTCTTGCCGGTCGCGTCGACGTAATACCCGACCAAGTCGTGATGATTCTCGATCCCCGTCACGACGGTCTGACCAACCGCCCGCGGCTCGTCGATAGGCGCGGTCCACTGCGGCGTGCCCAAGATATCGTCGAGCACGAAGCCGTGCGTGCTTCCCGAACTGTCGACGTAGTCGCCGGCGATTTCGTCCTGCCAATTGATGCTCCGAGCGTGTGTCGCTTCGGCGCCCTCGTAGACGAATTCGGTGTAGACCCCGCCTTTTAGCAGGAAGCTCTCGGTCGCACCATTTGACCTCGCGTAGTAACCGACGACGTCTCCCTTGCCATTGATTCCGGTTGCAACGGCGTTGACCGCGCCTGGCGGTGAGATCCCGTGGAACTTGCCCGTGGTTTGAATGAGCTCGAACGCATGCCGGTGCTGGTTTGCGTCGGCGTAAAAGCCTACGCCGATGCCGGCGTCGCTTAGTCCCAGCAACTCCGTAATATTATAGCTGCCCCTCGTGTGAGGCTGTTTGTAGCTGGTCCAGATCCCATCGACCGTCTCGATGAAGCCGAATGTTCCCCCGGTGGATGACGAGACGTAGTAACCCGCAATATCGTTTAGATTATCAACGGCGGTGACGACCGTGTCGGTCGCTCCTGGATAGCGCTTCGTGCGGTAATGCGAGTTTCCGAAGTTGCGTACGGTGTAGCCAACGCTCGGATTTTTCTTCGAACCGTTGCCGTAATATCCGCCGACCTTGCCTAGGTTATTGATTGCGAGAAGTTCGTTGAACGCGGGGTCGTCGGGATTGTCGAGCGTTTTAAACGAATAGAGAGTCGCACCATGAGCCCCGTTTGGTTCATTCGCTCCGGTGAACGACGTTGGCGAGTATGCTACTGATGAAGGTCCGCTGCAGGCTGCGATCACCGAAACAAACGCCGCGTACGCGGCGGTGGTCAGGGCTTGCTTGCCTACCTGAAGAAGAGAGTGAGGCATGTGGAGGTCCTTCTTTGAGCATGGCAATGATAAAAGGGTTGTGGTCTCCCCCACCGGCGGCAGGTTGGTCTTGTTGCTTCCGCTCTCCCGCTAGGTTTAATTCAAATCAATGCAAAGTTCGCCAAGCGGCTATTCTTAGGCGCGGTTTGGTACTAGTATGTTCGTACTACTAATTTCGCTCCTTAGCGCCTCCCAGGCGCTGAAAGGTAAAGATCTATGCTCAAAGCTCTTGTGATAGCTTCGGTTGCGATTGCCTCCGTAATGCTCGGCGGCTGCGCTGGAGGCGGAGTTTCCGGAAATTCCATTCTGCCCAGTGCCGGCTTGCATCGGGTTCATCCACTCGACTCGGTCGGCTTTGGTCCGGTTCCTACGCATTTCCACCGGGTTTCCTCAGTTGGCTTGGAGCCGGCTCATGGGCGACGCCTTCACCGTCTCGATTCAGTCGGTTTTGGCCCGGTTCCATAGGAGTGCTAGGCTAAAGGGACCGGGCGGACGACGTGGTACCTTAATACCGGCATTGTCCGGCGCAACCGCAGGGCCCTTTGACCATGCTTCTAATCAGTAGATGGGACGATGTTAAGAAGCGCAATTGTAACCCGACCCCGCTTCGATGCCGGGGAGTTCGAAAAGGCGTTCACTGCCGCGGAGTTCGATCGCTGCCGTGAGTTGCTGGAAGGCGTCGATAGCTTTGACGCCGTTCTGGCTGCAGCGCGATTGGCGCTGCGCGAGCGTCGCTACGTTGAGGTGATCGGAAGCCTCTCTGAGATCCCGAAAGGCACCCTCGAAACGCGCGTTGCCCGGGACGCGTTGCTCGGCGCGGCCCTCGGCTTAACGCGCGACTACGTTGGCGGAAGCCGGCTCATCGAGCGTGCACTCAAAGATGCGCCGTCCGGGAGCACGCTGTACTATGACGCGCTGCATTATAAGGGGCTGATCGCTTGGATGCGGCACGAGCATAACGAAGCCGAAGCCGCCGCGGTGGCGGAGCTCGACGCGCCTGACGCGAACAGCCGCGCCCGCGCGCGAATTCTGCTCTCGTGGGTAGCACTGCGCCGAGGAGAGATCTTGCGGCAAGTCGACGAGCTGCAAAAGGCCCTCGACGAGCTCGATGCTGCCGACGTCGCCGATCAGTACTTCCGCGCCAACGCGCTGCTGACGCTTGCGCTCCTCTGCCGCGAGTTGCCGCTGCACGAGACTGCCGACCGCGTGCGCAGCATCTTCGAAGCGCTTCCCTGGACCTCGGGGCTACAGCTCGAGCGGTTCGTCACGACGCGCTTCATCGCCGCGATCGACGAACTCGACGGGAACGAGCTCGCCGCCTTCGCGGGCTTTCGAAAGGCTGCGCGCCTCGCGCCGTCCGAGCACTGGAGCGTCCTCTGCTACCTCGATCGAGCCATGCTGGCGAAGAACACCGGCGAAATGGCGTTCGCGACCGAGCAGTTGATGGAGGCGCACGAAATTGCGCAGCGGCTCTCCTGGAACGAGGTGACGGGGGAGGAAAGATCGGCGTTGCTCGTTCTCGGCGAGTTGTTTGCTCGCGACGATCCCGCGATCGCGGAACAGTATCTAGCGCGGTTCCGCACGCTCGGCAACTCGGTGATTCCGATCTTCGCCTACGGAACCGACGCGCGCGTGAAGGGATTCGAGGCCTACTCGCAAGGCGTCACTTGGCTGCGTCTCGGCGACGTCGATGAGGGGAAGGCCGCGCTTACGGAAGCTTGGTCGATCTTCGAAGATTTTAACTACGCGTGGCGTGCTGCGCTATGTGCGTTGGAGCTCTATGAGGTCACTCGCGATCGCCGGTGGATTGGGCGCGCCACGCGCCAGATCGAGCCTTGGCCCCGCAGTTGGATTGCACGGCGCGTGACCGAGGCGGCGAACCATGCGGTGCTTCCCCTTGACCGTATCCCTCCCGCGCGGCGAGAGGTCCTCGAGTTGGTGCGCGCCGGACGGCGAAATACCGAAATAGCCAGGCAGCTCGGTCGCAGTCCTAATACGGTGCGCAATCAGCTTGCGCAGCTTTTCCAGACATTTAACGTGAAAAGCCGCACGGAGCTGGTGGCAATGCTTTCTAAGCCGATCGTTCCGCTCGACCCATTCCTGCAACGCCGCCGGAAGAAGTAACGAGCGCACCTAAACCGGCACTCGTCCAAAAGATGGGTGCCGAGGTGATCGGTACATTTTTCGTCACGCTCGTCGCGACCGGCGTCGACGTGCTCTATTACAGCGGGTCGGGCCACGTGGATTACGTCTCACGCTGGCTCGCGCGCGGTTTTATCACGACCGCCATGATCTACGCGTTCTCCTCGATCTCCGGCGCACATATCAATCCCGCCATCTCGCTTGGGTTTGCCGTACGCCGGGCGATGCCGGTCGGGCAGATGCTGGTTTATTGGGTCGCACAGTTTGCGGGCGGATTCGCCGCGGCATTCCTATGTTTTGCGGTTTGGGGACGCGCGATCGCGCTGGGAGCCAGCCATCCCGGTCCGCAAGTCTCGCAGTTCGAGGCAGCGATTGCCGAGGTCGTGCTGACGTTCTTGGTGATGATGGTGATCCTGATGACGGCTCAAGAGGCAGCGGCCATTGGGAAGAATGCCGCGCTCGCCGTCGGTCTTACCGTCGCCGCCTGCGGCTTCTTCGCCGGACCGATCAGCGGCGCTTCGATGAACCCGGCGCGATCGATTCCTCCGCTGCTACTCGGCGCAGCAGGCGATCTTGCTTGGATTTACGCAGCCGGACCAATAGTCGGGGCCGTCCTCGCCGCGCTGGTAACGGCATTTTTCTTCGCGGAGCCGAACAAGGGCGAGCGCGAAGCCGCTAAAGGGAAATAGGCGCCGCATGCATTTACTGGTGGCCGCCGCGGTGTTAAATGCGGCCTTTTTTGCCGGTGTCGGAAAACAGGCCCTCGATTCGGGAGCGCCGCCGGGGATAGCGATTGCGGTCGTCTACCAGGGGCGTACCGTCTACGAGGAAGGATTCGGTCTGGCCGATCTCGCAACGCGCGCTCCCGTCACCGCGACGGTCGCGCCCGGTGACGATCCGGCGGTCGACGCGCGCGTGCGCGCCTTCTGGAATCAGCTCGCGTCGGGCGACGTCGATCGAAATGCGCTCACCACCGACTTTGCGGCTCTGCTTACACCGGACTATCTCTCGCAAGTGCGTGCCGGCATCGAACTTCTCGGTGAGCTCCGCTCATTTACGTTCGTGGGGACGCGCCAAGCCCAGAACGCGACGATCTATCGCTACGTGCTCGGGTTTGCCGGCGGCGTCGAGCACGAATGGGACGTCGCAATAACCTCCGCCGGAAAGATTGCCGGGTCGCGGCTGGTTCGGTGAGCCTTCCTACCGGTACCGTCGTCTTCTTATTTTCGGATATTGAAGGCAGCACGCGCCGCTGGGAGCGCTACGGTCAAGCGATGCGTGACGCTCTGCGCCGGCACGACGAGATCCTGCGTTCGGAAATTGAGTCGCGGCGCGGCCACATTTTCAAGACCATGGGAGATTCGTTCTGTGCCGCGTTTTGGACGCTGGGCGAGGCGCTGCACGCGGCAGTTGAAGCACAACGACGAATCGGCCTGGATAATTTCGAAGCGATCGACGGACTTCACGTGCGGATGGCGATTCATGCCGGCGAAACGGACGAACGTGAAGGCGATTACTTTGGCCCGGCGGTCAATCGCACGGCGCGGCTGCTTTCGGCGGGCCACGGCGGACAGATTCTGCTCTCCCGCGTCGCCGCCGACCTCGCGGCGGACCGGCTCCCAGACGGCATCATGCTGCGTCATCTCGGGGCCCTTCCACTGCGGGATCTTGAGACGGCCGAGGATGTCTATCAACCGGTCGGAACCGGGCTTCGAGGGGAGTTTAAGGGGCTGCGCGCGCTGGCGACGCCGCCCAATAATCTTCCGCGCCAGAGCACCAGCTTCATCGGCCGCCGCGACGATGTAGCTCGCGTCGAAGCGCTCTTTGAGACCGGCGCGCTCGTGACCATCGTCGGAGCGGGCGGAATCGGAAAGACTCGGCTCGCGCTCGAAGTCGCGGCGAGCCGTCTCACGGGCGAGCGCGACGGCGTGTGGCTCGTTGATTTATCCTCGATCGGAGATGCGTCGCTGATTCCCGACGCGATACTTTCGGCACTCGGCGCTCCGCGCACGTCCGATCTGGCGCCGCTCGACGCGCTGCTTGAGTATCTTGAGAAACGCGAGCTTATGCTGCTCCTGGATAACAGTGAGCATCTGGTCGCCGGCGTTGCCGCAGTCGCAGCGCGGATCGTTGGATACTGCCCGCACGTGAGCGTCCTCGCAACCAGCCGCGAACCGCTCGACATTTCCGGCGAGCGCCTCTATCGCCTCGCGACGCTGGAGCCGGCGTCGGCGGTGCAGCTCTTTGCCGAGCGCGCGCGCGCCGCCGACCCCAGCTTTCGCGCCGACACCAGGCAGCCGGTCGTTGAAGCGATCTGCGAGCGCCTCGACGGCATCGCTTTGGCCATTGAGCTCGCGGCCGCGCGCGTGGGCACGATGTCGGTGGAGAGTTTGGCTTCACATCTGGAGCTCCGTTTGCTCACGGGCGGGCGCGACCGCCGTCCGCGGCAGCAAACGATGCGTGCGCTGATCGATTGGAGCTATGACTTGCTGACCGAAGAAGAGCGGCGGGTGCTTCAGAGCTGCGCGGTGTTCGTGCGCGGGTTCAGCCTCGGCGTCGCGGCGAAGGTTGCCGGCGCGGCCGTGGACGAAGTTCAAATGCTCGGCGAGCTCGCTTCGCTCGTCGACAAATCGCTGCTCGTCGTCGACGAGCACGATGGCGATCAACGCTATCGGATGCTCGAACCGATCCGTGAATACGCCGCGGAGAAGCTTGCCGCAACCGGCGAGTTGGCGAACGGTAGACAGCGGCACGCGCGCGCATTTGCTTCTCTAGCACGCGCGGCGTACGAAGAATGGGTCCGAGCGCCGCGCAGCGATTGGCTGGCGCGCATGGAGCGGGATCTCGCAAACTTTCGCGCCGCTCTACGCTGGAGCGTTGAGGAGAAGAACGATCGGGAGCTCGGTGCCGCGCTCGTTGCCGATACGACCCCGGTTTTTCTTCGCCTTGGCCTATTCCCAGAAGGCATCGAGTGGTGCGAGCGCACCCTGCAGGACGGCTCGACGCTGCCCGCTTTGGTCGAGGCGCGATTGCGGTACGGCCTGTCGATGCTCTACAGCAACATCGGCGCGAATAAGAAGGTCCTCGAGCAAGCGTTGATTTCGGCAGAGCTCTATCGCGAGCTCAACGACGTGCGCGGCCTCGCGCGCGCGCTTTCGCAAGTCGCTTCCCGCCATGCCCTGCAATCGCGCTACGATGCGGCTAAGCCGGTTGCTAAGGAAGCCTTACAACTCGCGCGGAGTAGCCGGGACCGGCGATTGCTCGCTGACGTGGTGCGTCGTTGCGCCGAATCGTTTGGCGGCGATGGCCCGGATGCCGTCAGAGCGCTTTACGAGGAGAGCGTCGCTCTTTTCGGCGCACTTGGACGCGACGACGAGACCGCTCGCGCGCTGCACTGGTGGGGCCAATGGGAAATCACTGTTGGAAATTATGCTGCGGCGGCAGAGCTGTTCCACGAGGCTGCGCGCAAGAGCGAAAGTGAATCCACGCTCGTGATGTACACGAATGACATTGCCAGCGTCTATTTGGCAACCGGAGACCGCGCAAGGGCGGAACCCTTCGCTCGCACGTCGCTCGTCCTGGCGGCAAAGGTACACCACGAGGTACTCGCTTCACTCGCGCTAGCGTACCTCGCCGTGGTTACGCAAGAACGTGACGCGCGCCGGGCCGCTCAGCTTATTGGTCACGCGCTGCAGCGCCTCGGCGCCGCCGGCTGGGAGCTAACTCCTCCGGACACTACGACGGTCGCCGAGCTGCAAAGCCGGCTCGGTCGCGAGCTCGATCAAACCGAGCTCTCGAGGTTAATCGAAGAGGGAGCGGCGATGAGCGAAGCTGAGGCCCAATCGCGAGCCCTCGCGATCTAGCAGCTTCGCGGACCTACCTCCGGACGAATGTCTCCGCTGCCTTTGTACTTGAAAAAACACTGCTGCTTGAGCGTGAACGTGCCGCCGTCGCCCGTGCATCCATGAATGGCTTGGTACGAACCGCTCATGAGACCCGTCTTTGGATCGTACGTCCCGGTCGTCGAAAACGCGCAGTAGAAGCCGCTCGCGAGCGCGACGGTCGTTCCATTGGTGCTGCTTCCATTGACGTTCAGCGCGACCGACGTCGTGAGCGTGCTGTTCGAATACTTGATCGTCAGAATGCCGCCGACGGCGTTCTGATACTGCGTGTACGACGCCTTGGCTTTGCCCGTGCCATAGGCGATGTCCATAAACTTTCCAGCGTATTCGCCGCTGAGGTTGTAGTGCTTGGCGACAGCAACCTTCACTTGACTGGCGGATCCTTGCAATGCCGCATCGCTGCTCAGCATGCCGGCGCCGCCTCCTCCGCAGGCAGTCAAGGCGAGCAAGGGAATTGCCGCAACGGCGGCGGTTTTTAGTAATAATTGATTCATCGTCGACTCCTAAAGAAGCGCGTTATGAAGGAGCATACCGTTCGCGGACACTAAGAGCCTCTTTCTGTTGCGCTTTTAGGAGGATTGATGAGGAGCTCGTTGCGGAATCGCGCCGTGAGCGCGGTGGTTGCGGCGTTCTCGCTGCTGTGGATTTGCAACCCCGCCCTTGCCGGTACGACCGGGACGATCGCGGGGACCGTTAGCGATTCGGCGACGAAAGCACCGATCGCCGGCGCGACCGTGACCGCGGTGAGTCCATCGCAGGTCGCGCGAGCGACGACGGACGCGTCGGGGCGTTTCATTTTCCTCTCGTTGGCGCCGGACACGTACGCGATTACCGCGCAGCACCCCGGTTTCGAATCGCTCTCGGTTGCTGGAATCTCAGTGTTCGCCGATCAGAGCCAGTCGGTGCCGATCGCGCTGCAGAGGAACCTGAAGGAGATCGCGCGCGTCTCGTCGCGTTCGTCGCTCAGCCCGGTTCGCCCGGGAACGGGGACCGACGTCTACTCGGTGAACCCCGCGCTGACGAACGCGGCGTCGACGCTCGGCGGCGGCGGCGCACTCAACAGCGCGTACTCCGCAATCGCCTCGATGCCGGGAGCTTACGTTCCGCCGAATCAAGTCGGCGTGAACCAAACCGTCTACATTCGCGGCGGTTACTACGATCAGATCGGATACGAGTACGACGGCGTACCCGTTAACCGATCGTTCGATAATTTTCCCGGAAACTCGGCGTCGACGCTCGGGCAACAGGAGCTGCAGATCTATACCGGCGGCGGCGAGGCCGACGCGAACGCCACGGGTTTGGCTGGGTTCATCAACCAAGTGATCAAGACCGGCACCTTTCCGGGCTATGCGACCGGCGGCTTAGCTCTCGGCACGCCGACGTTTTATCACGATGCGCGCATCGAAGTCGGCGGCTCGACGCCCGACCGCATGTTCTCGTACTACGTCGGCATCAGCGGCACGAATCAAAATTTTCGCTACTTCGACCAATTCAACGGCGCGAGCGTGATCAGCAGCATCCCGTACGGGTACTGGCCGGCGCACCTGACCACGCTTCTACCCGCGTTTTACCCGGCAGTCTACGCACCGTGCCGAAACAACGCCACCTACAGCAACCCGGCAGTTCACAACAGCAGCAGCAGTACGGGACTCTCGAACGACCCCGGCTGCTTTGGTTCCTATCCGCCAAATTACGGGCAGCCGTCGTCGTTCGACAGCCGCGATATCGTGGCGAACTTCCACATCGGTGTCCCGCATCGCCACGATCCCGGTCGCGACGACGTTCAGCTGCTCTTTATGTCGTCGGCCAATTTCGAGCAGGACTACTCGAGTCTCGACGACGCGGGCCCGCTAGGTATGGGGATCAATAATAACGGCTTGCTCCTACCGACGCCCGATCTATACGCGGGAAACGTAAATCAATGGCCCGACTATTACACCTTCCCAGGTGGAACGCAATGGCTTGCCTCGGCTTCGACCCCGAAAATCGCCTACTATTATCCCGGCTCGCCGACCGACCGCTGCGCGAATGTGACCGGCGTGCCCAATGCTTGTCCCGTCGACCCGAAACATGGCTTCGCTCAGATTTACTCGCTGGTGCCGGCAAACTTTCGTGATGGGCGCTGGGACACGGCGAGCATCGTAAAGCTGCAATATCAGAAGAACATCGGCTCGGCGGCATACGTACGTCTCTTCGGTTACACGTTCTACTCCAATACGAACCGGGCGACCCCCAACGGCTGGGGCAACAACGAGACGCTCGGCGTGACCAACTACCAGTACATCGTCGGATCGCATACCGGCGGCCTCGAGATGCAGTTTGCGGACCAGCTTTCCAGCGCGCACCTTTTGGAGGGCATGGTTTCGTACATCACAGCAAATACGCTGCGTTACTACAATCAGAACTACAATAACGGCAGTGGTCAACAAGTCAGTAACTTGACCAACGGTACTGACTGCTTCGCAACCCACAATAGTCCGAAGTATCACGCCGGCGATCCCGCACCATGTAACTTGCTCGTTAGCCAGGGCACGTTTGGTGATCCTTATGGTGATTGCCTCCACGGCAACTGTTTCACGAGCCCAGATCCCTGCACCGACGGCGAGCTGTCTTCGAATGCGCCGGCCTGCGCCGCGGACGCCTCCATGCACTTGACGTACTTCGGCAACTATGGCTTCGTCAACACGGTAGTGCCGAAGCTCACCAACGCCTCGATCAGCGATCAATGGCGGCCGAGCGACGCCTGGGTCATCAACCCCGCCGTGCGCTTTGAAAACGACGAGTACGGGCTCGCCGACACGAACAATCCTGCAATGAACTTTTGGTTTGCCGCGGCCCAGCGCGAATTTTGCGTGAATCCGGTTACGCGCCAGCCGATCTTCAAGCCACAACCGCCTCAGAGCATCTTCGTCTTCACGCCATTTGTCGGCTTCAACTGTCCGATCGACCGTTCGACCGGAACGCCGATCCAAACCGTTCATCCCGACGGCACCGACGGCATTCTACTCACGAACCAATATCCGTCGAGCTATGCCGTGGCCTATGTATTGCCGCGCATCTCGGCGACGTACACGGTGAACCCCGATACGGTGCTGCGATTCTCAGCCGGCCGGTACGCACAGCAGCCGCAGAACTACGAGATTCAGTACAACACGCTACAACCGAACTTGGCCTCGTCGCTGCTCGGATTTATCCCGTTCGGGTACGACTCGCCGTTGCACGAAGCGCAGCCGCAGTTCTCCAACAATTACGACTTCTCGGTCGAGCATCACTTTAAAGGCACCGACGTTGCGATGAAGCTGACCCCGTATTACCGTTACGGAACCGATCAGCTCTATGAGACGCCGAACCTGCCCAGCCTCGACGTATCGCCGTCATTTAACGCCGGCACCTTGCGCGTCGACGGTGTCGAGCTCTTGATTACCAAGGGCGATTTTACCAAGAACGGGCTTTCGGGAACGTTTTCGTACACGTATACGAACGCCGCCGAGAAGTGGAGCAACTATTTGAACAGCACGATTGGGCCGGTCGACCAATACAATCAGGATATCGACGAGTTCAACGCGCTTACAAAGGCGGGCGGCGGAGCGGCCTGTTATAAACCAAACGGTAAAGGGGGGGCGGCGCCGAGTTGCCCTTCGAACTCGATCCTCAATCCTTACTACGGAATGCTGCCGCAGCCCACCCTCGATCCGCAGGGCTGGTACGCGCCTGGCCTCGACTTTCCGTACATCTCGCCGAACACGTTTGCTTTAGTCCTCAACTACCGCCACGGCAAGTTTTCGGTCTCACCCGCTATGTCGTTGCTGGAGGGCACGACATACGGAACGCCGGCCGACGTACAGGGCCTCGATCCGAGGGCCTGCTTCGCGAACCAAGGCAGCCGCAGCATTACTGGCGGGAATCCGCTGAGCGCGGACTATACATCGTGCACCTTTGCCCTCACGAGCGACGGCACGACTCCCGGAACGCTGTACATCCCGAATCCGCAGACCGGTACGTTCGACAACTTCGGTCAGTTTCGTCAGCCGTGGCAATTCAATTTAGGCATGCAAATGTCGTATGATTTCTCGCCACGCGTCACCGGTCAAGTTACGGTGACGAACCTCCTCAACGAGTGCTTCGGCGGCTCGAGCGAGCCCTGGACGAAAGCGTATCCGCCCGGCTATTACACCTGTGGATACACAAGCAACATCTTCTACAACGGCGGACACTTCTACAACGGAAAGAGTCCCAACGACGTGGCGGCAAACGGCGTGCCGCAGACTCCATTCTTTGCCCAAAGCTTCGTGCCGTCGTTCAGCGATCCGTTTTCAAGCAACTTTCCGCTCGCGATGAACCTCTACTTCTCCCTGCACGTCAAAATCTAGGAGAAGCTGTCATCTGAGCCCTTCGACTCGCTGCGCTCGCTCAGGGTAAACTTCGGCGCGCAGCGCCGAAGTCGAAGGACGCGTCGTTTCTGCTACACCCCTTAGGGAAGGTCACGTGTCAGCGCTATAACCCGTCGTGACCTCTTGCGCGTCCTTCGACTGCGCTTCGCACTGCGTGCTTCGCTCCGCTGATGTGGAAATAGCTCCGGCGAAGGCGCGGAGCGGCCATTTCCATGGAGTATTGGGTGGGCCGTCCGGGCCATGTTGTACTCAGGATGACA
>JBARKF010000143.1:0-4590 GCA_049800655.1 Candidatus Cybelea sp. | reverse complement strand
TCGGCCGAGCCGTCATAAGCGTGATCCTCATTTTCGAACGCGAGCGCACCATTCGGCTGAATGCGTTGCGAGAGGTTCGGATCGCCGCTGGCGACGAGCACCAGACTGCCATGCAGTGTGCCCTGGGCGTCGACGGATCCGGTGCGATAAACCGGCGTCGTCCAGCGAAAATCCGGACCCAGCAGCGCGAGACTCGTGCCCTCCGTCAATAGCTTCGTCGTCGAGGCCGGCACCATGAGCATGCCCGCGTTGCGCGCGTAGAGCACGCGATGCGAGTCGAGATCGTAGACTTCGCCTGCGACGATTGAGTGGCTTAGCCGAGGCGTCAGCGTCGGCGCGTTGATCGCGAGCGCCAGCGCCGCCGGCGCGATCACGCCAGAACTTCGACCATTTCGAGGAAAGGCGCGATGTCGGCGTCATCTACGTCCATGCCGACGCCTTGTGTGTGGTAACGGATGTCGTGAAAGTCCATGCCGCCGGTCATCACGAGGTTGTGGCGCTTCGCCGTCGCGCGAAACTCGCGGGTGTCCTCGGGAGAGTGCAGCGGATAGAAGACTTCGAGGCCGCGCAAACCATGGCCGACGAGCTCGTCAATTATTGCCCGGTCTTTAAGGCGACCGGGATGCGCGAGCACCGGGATTCCTCCGGCCGCCGCGATCTGCTCGATCGCGTGCTCCGGCGTCGTGTAGAGCTGCGGAACGTAGCCGGGCTTGCCGGGCACCAGCGCTTCGTGGAACGCCGCGTTGACGCTATCGACCACGCCGAGGCGCACCAGCGCTTTGGCAACGTGCGGACGTCCCATCGAATGCGCGTCGCCAGCTTCTCTAACAACGTCTTCGATCGTGATCGCGTATCCAGCCTCACGCAGGCGCTCCACCATCGTAACGGCGCGGAGACGGCGCTGCTCCTGATTATATTCTAGCAGCTCGTTGATGGGCGACGGCTCGAGTGGCACGCCGTAGCCCAGCACGTGCACCTCGTTCTGCTTCCAGGTTGTGTTGATCTCGATGCTCGGGATCACTCGAGCACCCCGCGGCGGCTCGAACATGCCGTACGCGCCGAGCGTGTCGTGATCGGAAATTGAAAAGAGCTCAACCCCGCGCTCGCCCATAAAATCGGCGAGTTCTTGCGGGCTGAGCGTTCCATCGCTCATTCGAGTGTGCGAGTGGAGGTCAATCTTCAACGGCTACCTTCTCTTCTAGTTTGTGACGGTTGACGAGCAGCGAGATCGCGGTGCGCTCGCTCTCGCCGATCGCCACGACGACGAACGACGGAGTGCAGACGAGGTCGAGTTGCGCGCCGCGCAAGTAGCTCCGCGCGATGGCAACGGCCTTGATCGCCTGATTGATGGCGCCGGCCCCAACGGCCTGCAACTCGCAGGTCTCACGCTCGCGCAGCGACGCGGCAAGCGCGCCGGCCACTGCATTGGGATTGCTCTTCGCCGATACCTTTAGCGTCACGTCCACCATCATGCGATACCCTTCAAAAAGATGCGCTTGATCTCGGTCGCTTTGCCGGTGCTTGGGTCGACCGCGACGACCGCGCCGCAGAATTGCTTCAGCCCGCTCTTCTGAACGCTAAAACGCTCAGAGAGACCGGTGAGAAACCGGTCGAGCACCGCCCCAGCCTCCATTCCGATAATCCCCTCGGTAGGACCGGTCATCCCGAGATCGCTAATGTATGCCGTCCCACCGGCAAGAATCTGTTCGTCCGCCGTCTGGACGTGCGTGTGCGTACCGAAGAGACAGGAGATTCGGCCGTCGAGATAGCGCCCCAGCGCGACCTTCTCCGACGTTGCTTCGGCATGCACGTCGACGATGACGACCGGTGTCCGCTGGCGTAAGTCGGTGACTAACGCGTCCGCGCACCGGAACGGATCGTCGACCGGCGACATAAAGGTTCGCCCCATAAGATTCAGCACCCCCACGGTCACGCCGTTGGCCAGAAATGTCCCGGCGCCGCGGCCCGGGACGGTGGGCGGATAGTTTGCCGGCCGGATGACGCGGTTGCTCGTTTCCAGATACTCGCCGAAGTCGCGCTTGTCGAAGATGTGGTTGCCGCCGGTGATAAAGTCGATGCCGCTTCGGAACATTTCTTCAGCGGTCTGCGCGGTCAAACCAAAGCCACCAGCGGCGTTTTCGCCGTTGGCAATGCAAGCATGGACTTCGTGCTGCTCTCGAAGGAGGGCGACGCAGCGCTTGAGCACCTCGCGCCCGGGGGAACCGACCACGTCCCCGATGATGAGCAGCTTGAGGGGACTAGCTATCGGCGCGCCGAGGCCTTCGCTTTCTTTTGGGATTTGAGGAAGTAAACGAGCACGCGCTTTTCTTCTCTAAATCCCACCAAACTCTTGGATTGCGCGGGATCGCGAAGCGCCTCGATAGCATAAAGCGCGGCTTCGTCCTCGGCGGCCGGATCGGCCTCGAGGTGATCGTCGGGGTGCGGGTTGCGGACGAGCGCGTCGCCAAAGCGTTCGGCGAAAAAACCCACCTGCAACTCGAGCTCGTCCTTGGAGAAGGTCTCCAAGTCGCGCGAGACATGCACGAACGTATGCGTCCGGTCCCCCTCGCAATCGACGTGCAACACGCGCGGCTCCTCTCTGCTGAGCGAAAGGAAACTGATAACGTGCTCCTCGAGGGTCTCCGCGAGGGCGCGCTGCGCGGCGCGGTCGAGCCGCTGCCGTATAGCGAAAGTAAGGCGCAGCGTACGGTCCATCGGGCCGGAACGAATCGACGCGAGCTCCGGAAAGCGCACCAGGAGTGCGCAGACCAAACTCACGGTATCGGCGTTTTCTACGAGTGCTCGCGTACGCATGGTTACGTTTCCTTCGCGCCTCCTATCCCGCAGAGGTAAGATCCGCCAAGGGGGAGGGTCGTACGACGCCGCCCCAAGGTCTCCCCTCAGCCCTGCCTAGAAAAGACCGCTGTGACCCTCCGGAAGGTTCCGGGCGCGCTCGCACTAGGCTTGCTCGCCTCCTTGGCCGCTCATGCGGCGCTCTTTGGCGGAACGCACGTGATGGGCGGAGCCTACGCCGGTTTGCTGGCACAGGCAGCGAGCGCCGGCTGCTTCGGTCTCGTGCTCTGCTTCGCCGCGCTCGCCTGGAGCGGATCGCGGCTGACCGCCGAGGGAACCATCCTAGCAGCTCGCCTGCGCGAACGTCTCCCAGGCGCTCCGGCGCTCTTCACTTGCGCATCGCTGTGGTACATGGCGGCCGAGGCGGTCGAACCCCATCACGCCGGCGTAGCGCCGGCCGTGGCGGTAATCACCCTGGCCGTCGCCGCGTGGCTTTCGCTTCGCCTCGCCCGCGCCGTCGTCGGCGCATTAGCGCTCGCCGCCATTGCAATCCAGAAGACCACGTTCACTCCCCGGACGCCGTCCTGGAAGCGGCGCCTCCGTTTGCGGCCGATCCGTCGCCGTGCGCCGTTAGCGCACCGGCGCTTCGCCCGTCCTCCTCCGATCGCGATCGTTCTCTAGCGCGCAAGCGCGACGATCATCACTCAAACACTTAAGATCGAAGGAGAACCATGTCTCGGACCCTTGCGGCGCTCATCGCCGCGCTCTTAGCCTTTTTCTTGGCTCTGCCGGCAACCGCGGCCGTCAATGGTCTCGTTCGCGGTACGGTTACCCTCGACGGCAAACCCGCGAGTGGCGCCACCGTCACCTTACAGGGTGAAGGCTCGAAATTCCAGACGAAAACCTCGGCGAACGGCGAGTACGTCTTCTCGCAGGTGCCATTCGGAACGTATCAACTCACGGCGAGCATGCAGGGCGTCACGGCGCTTCAACTGACGATACAGGTGACGAGCGGCACCGTCGCGAGGATCGATCTGCCGCTGTCGAAGCTGCAGCAAATCGCGCAAACGGCGGTAACCGCACACGCGGCTTCGGGTCTCTCCAGCTATCCGCCCTCGGTGCACCAAATCACGCGTTCGCAGATCCAAACCTCGCCGGTGCAAAACAGTCTCTATCAAACGCTCGCAACCCTTCCCGGCGTCGTTCCCTTCTCGTACAACGAACCCGTCATCAACGGGTTCCACGGCGTGATGTACAACATCGACGGCGCGCCGCTGCCGCTCGCGACCACCTCGAACTTCGCCGAGATCATCAATCCAAAGATCATCGATTCGCTCGAACTCTACACCGGCGCGATTCCCGCCGAGTACGGCGGCGACCGGATGGGCGGCGTCGTCAACATCATCACGAACCGCCCCAGCGATGTGCCCCCCGGATTCTACGCAACGATTGAAGGCGGCGCCGGAAATCAATCGCAAGGCGTCGGCCAGCTCGACACGGCCGCGCGCTTCGGGTCGAACGAGGCGTTTCTCGATGTGATCAGCCAAAGCTCCGCTCGCGGCCTCGACGCCCCGACGTTCAACGCCATCCACGACGAATCGTCGCAGAGCAACCAGTTCTTCCGCTTCATCAGTCAGCTCACGCCGCGCAGCACGTTGGCGTTCGACTATTCGAATCAGCTCGCCCAGTTTCAAATCCCCATCAACACCGATCCGAACAATCCATACGATCCGATTTTCACCCCTGCAGGGACCGATGACGTCCAGCGCGAGTACGACCGGTTCTCAAACCTGAACT
>JBARKF010000142.1:0-40077 GCA_049800655.1 Candidatus Cybelea sp. | reverse complement strand
TGTCATCCTGAGTACAACATGGCCCGGACGGCCCACCCAATACTCCATGGAAATGGCCGCTCCGCGCCTTCGCCGGAGCTATTTCCACATCAGCGGAGGCGCGAAGCGCCGTAGTCGAAGGACCCTCAGCGTTCCGGCCATCCTGGTTTCCCGCCTCCTTATGAAGGCGTTGGGCTGTGCTCCGGTCGCTCGACATGGTGCCAAGGAGGATCGGTACAACGAGCGTCCTTCGACTACGGCCCCTTCGACTCGCTTCGCTCGCTCAGGAGCCTCCGCTCAGGATGACAGCACGCGCGTCCTTCGACTGCGGCGCTCCGCGCCTCCGCTCAGGATGACAGACGCGTCATGTCGGAGACCCTCCGCATGAGCGAGCGCGAGAAGACTTTCCCGGCGCTGCTTGAGCGATTGAAGCCGAAGTGCGATGAGCTCATCGCGCAGTACGAACAGAAGCGGTCGGCGCTTTTGCCGATCATGCATTTATTTCAGCAGCACGAAGGTTTCGTGAGTCCGCAGGCGATCAACGCGGCGGCGGAGATGTTGGAGATCACTCCGGCCGAGGTCGAGGGCGCCGTTTCATTTTATACGCTGCTCTATCGGCGGCCCGTCGGTAGGTACATGCTCCAGGTTTGCCGAGGTTTGGCATGCACGATTAACGGTGCCGAAGATATCATGGCGTATTGGCGCGAGAAGTTAGGCATCGGACACCTTCAGACCACCGAGGACGGGTTATTCTCGTACGAGGAGGTCGAGTGTTTGGCGGCCTGCGATCGTGCGACGTGCATGGAAGTGAATCTCGAGTTCGTCTACGACCTGACGCCGGCGAAGATCGACGAGATGATCGGCGCGATGCGCACGGGTACCTATTCGGTCGCGCCGATGGCGCAGACCGAGATGCCCGGGATAACGTGGGAGATCCCTCAGGACGCGCAGATCGCGCGCGGCCGGAAGTCGCCCGGCGCCAGCGGCGTGGAAAGCCCGAACAACGCCGGCGGCGTAGGCGACGCCAGCGGCGTGATCATGCTGGATAACATCGTTAGCGGCGACGTGGCATTCTTCCGGCGCACGGCCGAACGTGCCGTCGTCGACTCGCGCGCGGTGGTCGAAACGGTCGACGAAGAGGCGAGCCATGCCGGTCACTAAAGTCTTGACCGCCGGCATCGGCGAAGCGGATCTGCGCAACATCGACGTCTATCGCCAGCGCGGCGGGTACAAGCAGTGGGAGCGCGCGGTGCGCGAGCTTAAGCCCGCCGACGTGCTCGATCTCAGCGAGAAGTCGGGCTTGCGGGGTCGCGGCGGCGCAGCATTTCCCACCGGTCGAAAATGGTCGTTTTTGCCGAAGGACAAATTTCCGCGTTATCTCGTTTGTAACTGTGATGAGGCCGAGCCGGGCACGTTCAAAGACCACATGCTGCTCGAAGAGACGCCGCACTTGACCCTTGAAGGGATGCTGATCGGCGCCTACGGCATCGCGACGCATCACGCGTTCATCTATATTCGCGGCGAGTTTAAGAAAGGTTACGAGATTTTCTCGACCGCGCTTGAGGAGGCACGCCAAGCCGGCTACGTCGGTAAGAATATCTTGGGCACTGGTTACGACCTCGAAGTCACTATCCAGCGTGGCGCCGGCGCATACATTTGCGGCGAGGAGACGGGACTGCTCAACTCACTCGAAGGCAAGCGCGGCGAACCCCGGCTAAAACCGCCGTTTCCGGCCGTTGAAGGGTTGTATGGAATGCCAACGGTGGTCAACAACGTCGAAACGCTCGCCTATCTCGTTCCGATTCTCGAGCGCGGAGCGCCGTGGTTTGCAGCGGTCGGCACCGAGCGCAGCAAGGGATACAAGATCGTTTCCGTGTCGGGGCACGTACGCAATCCCGGCAACTACGAGATGCCGCTGGGAACGACGGTTCGCGAGATCGTCGAGATCGCGGGCGGGCTGCGACCCGGACGAACGTTCGCGGCGGTGCAGCCGGGCGGCGGTTCGTCGGCCTGCATCTTCGAAGAGCATCTGGACTTCCCATACGACTACGAGAGCATGGCGAAGGCAGGCTCGATGCTCGGCTCTGGCGCGTTCCTCGTCTTTGACGATACGACCGACTTCGTCCAAGCGGCATATAATCTCGTGCGTTTCTTCGCGCACGAGTCGTGCGGACAGTGCACGCCCTGCCGCGAGGGCAGCAGCTGGATGGCGCGCGTGCTCAGCCGGCTCGTGCAGCGGCGCGGCGTTCCCGGCGATTACGAAATGTTGTTGCGCGTCGGCAGGTCGATCACCGGCTTGAATCTTTGCGCGTTGGGCGACTCGATCGAACCGTTCCTCAAATCGGTGATGCTACGCTTTCCGGATGCGTTCAAGTCGCGAATCGTGGCGGCATGAGCGAAACGGTCAACCTCACCATCGACGGCTTGCCGGTAACCGTTCCCAAGGGGACGCTGCTTGTCGAAGCCGCTAAGACGATCAAGCAGCAGATTCCGATCTACTGTTATCACACGAAGCTCGGTCCGGCTGGGCTCTGCCGCATCTGCATGGTCGAGATCGAAGGCATGCCAAAGCTGCAAATCGCCTGCAACACCGTGGCAACCGACGGTATGGTCGTGCGAACGCAAGGCGAGAAGGTCGACGAGGCACGCGCGGTGGTGCTGGAGCTCTTTCTCGTCAACCATCCGCTGGACTGCCCGATTTGCGACAAGGGCGGCGAGTGCGACCTTCAAGATTACGCGATGGCGTACGCGCGCGGCACCTCCGACGTGGCCGATCCGAAGCTCGACAAACCGAAGGCCGTCGATCTCGGACCGACAATCGTGCTCGACGAAGAGCGCTGCATCGTCTGTCAGCGCTGCGTGCGTTTCGACGACATCATCGCCGACCAACGGCAGCTCGTAGTCAAGGATCGCGGCGCCCGCGACATCATCGCGACGGCGACCGGCGTCCCGTACCGCCACAACTTTACCGGAAACGTCACCGAGCTTTGCCCGGTCGGCGCGCTGACCTCGAAGACCTATCGCTTCAAGTCGCGTCCCTGGGATCTGGAGCGAACGCAGACGACGTGCACGCAGTGCGCCGTCGGCTGCCAACAGTTCGCCGACGTGCGCTACGGCACGCTGCTTCGCACAATGCTCGTCGAAGAGGATGAAATCTCCGACGGCTGGCTCTGCGACCGCGGCCGCTACAACGTCGGCTTCTATGAATCGCCCGACCGCATTACGCAGCCGCTCTACCGCAAAAATGGCGGCTTCGTGCAGATCGGCTGGGACGATGCGTTCATTCTCTGGGCGAAGGCAATCCGCGATGCGATCGCGGCACGCGGTACCGGGGCCGTCGGTGCAATCGGCGGCGGCCGGCTCACCAACGAAGAGGCCTTCGTACTGCAGCATCTGTTCCGCGCCGTCGGCGTTAGCGATCTGGATTGGCGAGGCGGGGCGCAGCGCCAGGCCACGCCGGGCACGAACGCGGCGCCGCTCGACGCGATCGATCGCGCGCAGGCAATCATTATCATCGGTGCGTCGCCGGAGGAGCGCGCGCCGGTGCTCTGGCTGCGCATCCACAAAGCCGCGCTTCGCAACGGTGCGAAGATCGTGCGCGCCTCAACCGCGCAGGAGGCGCGAGGCGCCGCCGGCGACGCGTCGCGGGTTGCGCTGATTTGGGACGGCGTCGACCTGGAACGGGGTCGCAGCTACGCCGAAGCCTTTGCCGGCATCGGCGAGCTCTCAACCCATATCGCAAGCGAACAGGCGAACGCGCGTGGCGCCGAAGCGATGGGCATGCTGCCGTCGGAAGGTCCGGCCGTGCTCGATGGCGTGGTCGACGGAAGATTTGCGGTGCTTTCGATCTTCGGTGCGAATCCCGCGCGCAACGCGCCGAATGCGACGACCGTTGCTGCCGCCCTCGATCGGATTCCGTTCTTGGTCGTGAGCGAGCTCTTTCTCACGGAAACCGCGCAGCGCGCGGCGCTCGTGTTACCGGCGAAGGGTGCATTCGAAAAGGTCGGGACCACGCTCGGCGCAGGTGGCAACCTGCTGCCGGTCAACGCATCGTTGGAAGCGCCCGACTTCGTGCTCTCCGACGAAGCGATGTTGCGCGGCCTCGCCGATCAGCTCGGTGTCGCGCTTCCATCGGGGGAAGCCCTTCATGCGATCGTCGTCGATCGCGCCGCCAATGCCCCATCGGATTTTACCTTCGGCGACGAGCGCTTCGCCCTTCGAGGAGCCGGAGTTAGCGGTAACGGTGTGCCCGGGGCACCGATTCTCTCCGGCGGTGGAACGTGGCAGCACGACCCGTGGCTGACAGGAATGAGGGCGTAACCGATGCCGTTGTGGCTCGTCGTCTTGGTCAAATCGGTGATTCTGCTCTTCGTCGTCGTGACGTCGTTTGCGTACGCGATGCTGGCCGAACGAAAAATTCTCGGCTGGATGCAGATGCGTCCAGGTCCCAATCGGGTTGGGCCATGGGGCATGCTGCAGCCGGCCGCCGACGCCGCAAAACTGATCCTCAAAGAAGATCTCACGCCGGAAACCGCCGATCGGCTGCTCTATAAGCTCGCGCCGTTTATCTCGCTCTTTACGGCGTTTGCGGTCTACGCGGTGATTCCGTTCGGTGCATCGTCGTCGGGCACGACCTGGGCGATCGGCAACGTGAACGCCGGCATTCTCGTGATTTTGGCGATCACGTCGATCGGCGTCTATGGAATTTGCTTAGGCGGCTGGGCTTCCGGCTCGAAGTATCCGCTGCTGGGGAGCGTCCGTTCCACCGCGCAAATGATCAGCTACGAGCTAGGCATGTCGCTCTCGCTGATCGGCGTGCTGATCTTGGCCGGAACGACATCCCTCGACGGCATCGTCAACGCTCAGGCGCGCTGGTGGTTCGTCTTCCCGCAGTTCGTGGGCTGCGTCATCTTCATTATCACGGCCGTGGCGGAAACCAATCGCGTGCCCTTCGATCTCGTCGAGGCTGAGACGGAGCTGGTCGCCGGCTTTCACACCGAGTATTCGGGGCTGCGTTTCGGCCTATTCTTCATCGCCGAATACGTCAACATGCTGACCATCTCGTGCATAGCGGCGCTGCTCTTCTTCGGCGGCTGGAACGCTCCGTTCGGTTTGACGATGATTCCCGGCGTCGTCTGGTTCATCTTGAAAGTCGCTTGCTTCATATTCTTCTACATATGGCTGCGCGCGACGTTGCCGCGGTTACGCTACGACCGGCTGATGGCATTCGGCTGGAAGGTGCTGTTGCCGGTAGCGACGCTCAACCTCGTCGTCACCGCCATCATCGTGGCGTACAAAGGGTGAACGTGATTTCACGAAAGCGACTCTTCAACGTTTCGGCGATCCTGCGGGGATTGTCGATCACCTTCGGCTTCATGTTCCGCAAGCATCCGACGATCCCATATCCTTCGGTGAAGAAGCAGCACGCACCGCGGTTCCATGGCCTCCACGAGCTGCGGCGCTACGCCGACGGCAAGGAACGCTGCATCGGCTGCGAGCTTTGCTCGAGCGTCTGTCCCGCCAACGCGATCACCGTCATCGGCGCCGAAAACTCGCCGTCGGATCGCCGGTCGCCGGGGGAGCGATATGCGGCTCGTTACGAGATCGACGAGTTGCGCTGCATTTTTTGCGGGATGTGCGAGGAAGCGTGTCCCACCGATGCCATCGTGCTGACCCCGCGGTTCGAAATGGCCGATTACCGGCGCGGCTCGTTCATCTACGACAAAGACCGGCTGCTCGTGCCGCCCGAGGCCGGCGTCGGCACGCCGCCCGACGAACGTCCCGGCGGAATCCCCGGCGATCTTGGGCGCGTCGCCGATATCAAATCGACGACCGACATCGCGACCGGGTACAAAGCCACTTGGCGCGGCGAAGTGCTCACGAAGCAGCGGCAAGGCCTGGCGCTTCTGAAGAATGACGAGAACGCGTGACCGCCTTTTGGGTGTTGGCGGTCATTATCATTGCGAGCGCCGTCTGGACGATCTCGGCGAGCAAGCCCGTTTACAGCGTCGTCGCGCTGCTCCTGAACTTCGCCGCTCTCGCGGTGCTCTACGTGACGCTCTCCGCCGAGTTTTTAGGCGTCATCCAGATCATCGTCTACTCCGGCGCGATCTTGATCCTTTTCATCTTCGTCATCGCGCTGCTCAGCAGTGGCGTGGCGCCGTTTGCGACCGGACCGGACCGGCTGCCGCGAATCTGGTTGCCGGGCGGCATCTTCGTCGTCGCTTCGCTGATTTTCTTAGTCTACACGGTCTCGAGTGCGCCGCTGGTTCCCCCGCGTCCGAGCGGGCCGATCGGCGCCGCAAACGTTTTCGGCAGCGTCGGCGATTTCGGCAAAGCGCTCTTCACCGTACACCTGCTGCCCTTTGAAGTCGTCGCGCTGATCCTGATGGTCGCGGTCATCGGCGTGATCACCCTGGGCGGCGAGCAGATGCGTGAACTGCCGGCGAGCCGGCAAGAGACGAAAGCCGACCGCGCCATGCGTGAGGCGATCTTGCGCGAGGGAACGGATTGATGCCGGTCTCCATCAACCACTACATCGCGCTTTCGACCGTCATGTTCTTCATCGGTGTGTTGGGCGTGATCGTGCGGCGCAATCCGCTCATCATGCTGATGAGCATCGAGCTCATGTTCAACGCCGCCAATCTCTTGCTGATCGCCTTCGCGCGGCTTTGGCTGCAAAACGTCGGCCAGATCTTCGCCTTCCTCGTGATTACCGTCGCCGCCGCCGAAGCCGCGATCGGACTCGCGATCATCGTCACCACGTTCCGCCCGGCGAGGTTTGTGGATGTCGATGATGTGAGATCTTTGCATGGCTAGGCTTTGGCGCTGGGGTTCCATCGCGAGGACGCTCGTCGCGGCGTCCAGAGCGGAGCGAAGCGCAGTCGAAGGGCCGTGTGCCGCTCCTGCTCGCGCACTTTTTCGGGCTATGGCCCTCCGTGGCCGCCCGAAAAAGTTGCGACGCCTCGCTCACGGAAGCCCAACGATTCCACGACCAAAGCCTAGCCATGCAGTGGTGGGAGTGAGCGCGGCGTGATGCATCATTCGCTCGGCGTAAGCGGCTCGTACCCGCTGGTCGTCGCATTGTGGTTGTTGCCGCTCGCGGGAGCGATCATTTGCTGGGCCTTTGGACCGCAGCTGCGGACGCGCGCCGGATGGCTGGTGTCGGGCTTGGTCGGCGTGTCGTTCGTGCTCGCATGGCTCTCGTGGGGAGCGGGAACGCAGAACGCGGGTGGAGCGGTTGGGGCGAATCAGCCGCTGTTCTCGTGGATGCCGGGCTTTCAGTTCGGGCTTTTACTCGATCCGCTCTCGCTGCTCTGGACGTTCGTCATCACCGGCGTCGGTTTTTTGATCGTCTTCTATTCGATGGGCTACATGGAAGGCGATCGTGCCTATGCGCGCTTCTTCGCCTACATGAGCTTCTTCGTCTTTGCGATGCTGACGCTGGTGCTCTCCGACAACTTCGTCGGATTGCTCGTCGGTTGGGGCCTCGTCGGTTTGGCGTCGTACTTTTTGATCGGGTTCTGGTTCGACCGGCCATCGGCGGTCGCCGCGGCACGGAAAGCCTTCGTGATCAACGTGGTCGGCGACGTCGGCATGATGTTCGCGATCTTTTTGATCTTTGCGGCGGTCCGCTCGATCGGGTATGGCGATACGTTTGCGGCGGCCGGCTCATTGAGCACGCCGCTGCTCTTCGCGATCTGTATCGCGCTCTTTATCGGCGCGGCGGCAAAATCGGCGCAGGTGCCGCTGCATACGTGGTTGCCCGATGCGATGGAGGGCCCGACGCCCGTTTCGGCGCTGATTCATGCCGCCACCATGGTGACGGCCGGCGTCTATCTCGTGGCTCGCTGTGCGCCGCTCTGGGAGCATAGTGCGTCGGGGCGGCTCTTGGTCGGCACGATCGGCGGCCTTACGGCGATCACCGGCGCGATCCTCGGGACGGCGCAGTGGGACATTAAACGCATCCTCGCCTACTCGACGATGTCGCAGATCGGCTACATGATCATGGCCGTCGGCGTCGGCGCCTACGAAGGCGGCGTCGCGCTCTTCTTTACTCACGCGTTTTTTAAGGCACAGCTCTTTCTCGGCGCGGGTCTCGTGATTCACGCACTCAATAACGAACAAGACGTGCGCCGGATGGGCGGCCTCTGGAAGCGGATGCCGTTTGCGTTCTGGGTGATGCTGACGGCAGTGCTTTCGATCACCGGAGTTCCCGGCTTCAGTGGGTTCTTTTCGAAGGACGAAGTCATCTACGGCGATCTACAGTTCGGCCATCCCTGGCTCTTCGCGGTCAGTGCGCTGACCGCCGGAATCACGGCCTACTATATGTTCCGGCTGCTCTTCATCGCGTTCCTCGGCGAGTATCGCGGCGACGTCGATCACGCGCACGCGCCGGCTTGGACGATGAACGTTCCTGTCGCAATCCTCGTCGCTCCGAGTGTCGCGATCGGCGCGGCGCTGATGATCGGCGGTGAGAACTCGCCCTGGGCCCAGTTCTTCGCGCCGCTCTTCAGCCCGCAAAGAGCGCCCGTTCCGGGCGAGGTGACGCCGGCGCTCTCCTCAACCATTACCTCGGCGATCGTCTTTCTCTTCGTCCTGCTCGGCTTCGTGATCGCATGGATGCGGTACGCCAGCGCCAATGCGCAACGCGACGCGGTCGAACGATTGCGCATCGAGAGCGAGCGCATGCCGGCCGTCTTGACCAATCTCTTCTACGTCGATTGGTTCATCGATCGCGCCGTCATCCGCCCCGCGCAGTTTCTTGGTGAGTGGTTCGGGCGCGTGCTCGATCCGCACGTCATCGACGGTGCGGTGCGCGACCTCGTCGAGTGGGCGCGCTGGCTTGGAACGCTCGTGCGTTCGTTGCAGACCGGGCTCGTGCGCGCGTACGCGCTGCTGCTGGTCTTCGGTGCGGCCTGCTTTATCATCTACTACGCGTATGCTGCCGGAGTGGGACACTAATGCCGATCGTTCTCGTTACGGTGCTGCTGCCGATCGTCGCCGGTGCGCTGCTGTTCGGGCTGCCGCGCGAGGATCGCGCGCTCTCGCGCGGGCTGGGTACGCTGGTCGCGGCGGCAACCATCGCCACGCTGCTGGCCGGCGGGCACGCCGAGTGGAGCTTCCGCTGGCTCTCGCGTCCGTTCGTGGCGGCCTTCCATTTTGGCGCGACGCCGTTCTCGTTCTGGATCGCGTTGTTGCTGGCGGTTGTGACGATGTGCGCGATCGCGGCCTGCCGCGTTCCGCGCCTGCGCGACTTCGTTGCCCTGATGCTCTTCCTCGAAGGAACGATGCTCGGGCTCTTCTTGGCGCGCGATCTGCTGGTCTTCGCGCTCTTCTGGGATTTGATGCTCGTCCCGGTCTTCTTCGGATTGATCGGTTGGGGCGAGCATCCCGCGACCGCCTGGCGCTACTTCATCTATAACTTTGCCGGCGGCTTGACGCTCTTGCTCGCCACCGCCGCCTTCGGTGTGATCTACGGCTCAACGGATGTCATCGGACGCAGCGGGGCGCACTTCGCGGGCGGTTGGGCCGAATGGATTTACGCCGGCTTCGCCTTTGCCTTTTTGGTGAAGACGCCGGTCTGGCCGCTGCATACCTGGATGCCGCCGACCTATAGCGGGTTGCCCTCATCGATGGTCTCGGTCGTGTCGGCAGTGCAGTCGAAGGCCGGACTCTACGGCTTTGTCGCGATCGCGCTGGCGCTGATGCCGCAAGCCGTCGCGCAATATGCCGAACCGCTGATGGTGCTGGGTGCGATCTCGCTGATCTACGGTGCCCTCATCGCGCTGGTGCAAAACGACGCCAAACGCATCGTCGCCTATTCGTCCCTCTCGCATCTGGGTCTCATCATCATCGCAATCGCTTCGGGCAACGCTTTGGCGATCAAAGGCGCGTTAGTCTATATCGTCGCGCACGGACTATTCTCGGCGGCGCTCTTCCAGGTGCTCGGCTACGTCGAGGAACGCGAAGAGACGCGCTCCCTGCTGCGCCTCGGCGGTTTGGGATGGCAGAATCCGCGGCTCGCCGGCGCGCTCTGCATCGCCGCGTTGGCCGCACTCGGGTTGCCGGGTTTGGCCGGCTTCGCCGGCGAGCTGGTGATCCTTATCGGCGTCTATCAGTCCGGTTACGTCTGGGCCGTGATCGTCGCGCTGGTCGCAATCGTACTCGCCGCCGCGTACCTGATTCGGCTCTATCAAGACATCATGAACGGGCCGGAAAGCGACGACGTGCCGGTGCGTCCGGATCTCACCTGGATCGAAGGCCTTGCCGTGACGCCGCTGCTCGCCGCACTCGTCATCATCGGCGTCTATCCGACAGCGCTGCTGCGGCCATGAGGGTTCCGCACGAGGCCGCTGCCGTGGCCATGAAGATTCCGTTCACGCACGCCGATTGGTTGGCGATTCTTCCGGTCGGCGTCGTCGCCGTCGCGGCGCTCGTCGTGTTGATCGCCGATCTTTTCAACACGGGGCGAGACCAGCGGTATCTTTCGGTCGGCATCGGACTCGCCGGCACGATCGCTGCCGCTATCTTCGCAGCGCGCCAATTCGGCCACAGCCACGACGCGTTCTTCGGCGGATTCATAACGGGCGGCTTCGCGACGGTCTTTCAAGAGATCATCTTGATTGCGCTCGCAGGATCGCTCGTGCTTTATGGCGGAATCGGGCCGACACAACGCGTTGCCGGAATGACGGCGATCATGCTCTGGAGCGCCTGCGGCGCGATGTTGATGGCCGGCGCCGCGAATCTGCTCATGATCTTTCTGGGGCTCGAGCTGCTCTCGCTGGGGCTCTACGCGCTCTGCGGGGCGGTCGATCGTAAAGCCGCCCGCGAGTCGGCACTCAAATACCTCATTCTTAGCTCGACCGCAACGTCATTCTTGCTCTTCGGCAGCGCGTTGCTCTTCGGTGCGACGGGGAGCGTGCTGTTGGCCGATCTGGTTCATCCGTGGCTGACGTTCAATCCACTCTTCTGGATCGGCGCGGGAATGTTTCTCGTCGGTATCGTCTTTAAGCTGAGTTTGGTGCCGTTTCACACCTGGACTCCCGATGTCTTCGAAGGCGCGCCGTTGCCCGTGACCGCCTTCATGAGCGTCGCGACGAAGGCCGGCGTACTCGCCGTTTTCGCGCGTTTCATTTATGCCGCGCTACCGTCGGGCGTTGCGGAACGGCTGCTACTGCCGGTCTGGATCGTCGCGGGTATTTCGATGATCGTCGGCAACGTCGGCATGCTGGCGCAACACGACCTCAAACGTTTGCTGGGGTATTCGGGCATAGCGCAAGTGGGCTATATTTTGGTTGCACTGGCCGGCGTTACGCCGCTCGGCTTACGTTACGCGATCTATTACTTAACGGCGTATGCGTTGATGAATCTTGGGGCGTTCGCGGTCGCAGCCGCGATCTCGAGTGAGAACGAAGAGGGGACGCACTTGAGCGCCTACCGCGGCTTGGCCCGGCGACGGCCGTGGCTGGCGGCGGCGATGACCGTTTTCTTGCTTGCCTTAGCCGGCTTGCCGCCGACCGCCGGCTTTCTCGGAAAAATCCTGATTCTCGCGACGAGCGCGTCCACCGGTTACCTTTGGCTCGCGGCGCTCCTGATCGTGGGAACGGCGATCTCGCTCTACGCCTATGCCAAGGTGATTCGTGCGATGTACGGGCGCGACGAGCGGGAGGCCCACGACCTGCATCCCTTCGTGCCCCTCGCGTGGACGAGCGCAGCGATCTGCGCCGTTTTGGTGGTTGCGATCGCCTTCTATCCGGTCGTGCCGAGCAACATTCTGCCGCTCGTTCGGTAGCGAGCGCCCGTCGGCGTCACGGTGGATTGGAGCAGTGCGCTATAGTAGGGTTGAGGTACTTGGCAATGACGCGACCCACCCTCTTGCTTCTGGTTTCCCTGGCACTGCTCTCGGGGGCATCCGTCGCTCCGACCCTCGCGTCCAGCGAGAACATTTTCATTACCCCCGACGCCCACAAGCTCGCCGATCAGCTGGCGGCGATAACGTACGCGCGCGAGCTGATCGCCGCGGGGAACATCGATCAAGCCGTCCAGCAGCTCTCGCAGTTCGTCGCGACCCATCCCGACGCCGTCGACGCGGCGCGATTCCTCGGCGACCTCTACTACCGGCAGGGGCATTTCGACCGCGCCGAAGCGGTGTACAAACAACTGCTCGTGCGCAATTCGCACGACAAGGAGACGCACAACCGTCTCGGCGTCGTCTATGCGACGCAGAATCGCCTCGACGAAGCGATCGTGCAGTTCGAAAGCGCGCTGCCGGGGACCGATTCCATCCGCGACCTCGTCCTGCTGCACCTGCGCAAGGGCGACTTGCTGCAGTATCAGGCACAAATGCAACGCGCGGCGAACGACCAGCCGAACGACGCGGACGTTCAAGAGGAGCTCGGTGAGATCTACGAGACGATCCATCGGCCCAATGACGCGATTCTCTATTTCAAGCGCGCGCTCGACTCGGAGCCGCGCATGGTTCCAGCGCTCAACGGTCTCGGGATGGCGTATCTCGATCTTCACGATTTCACCACGGCGATCGGGTATCTTAGCGATTGTTTGAACGCCGACTGGGCCAACTACGCCTGCCTCGATAATCTCGGCGTTGCGAAGATCCAGGCCGGGTTGTACGACGAGGCGATGACTTATTTACGGCGTGCGCACCGGTTGGAGCCCGAACGGCCCGAGGCGATCGTCAACTTCGGCTATCTCTCCGACGTGCACGGTGACTGGAAACGCGCCGTGGCCTATTACGTGCAGGCGATTTCGGTGAATCCCTACGTGCCGGAGTCATACGTCAATCTCGGCATCGACTACGAGCATAACGGGCTTTACCCGCTCGCGCAGTCGGCGCTGCTCAAAGGCGTCGCCGCCGCGCCGTACGACGGCCGAGTGCGTTACCTGCTCGCGCGCGCCTATGCCGCGCAGGGCGAGAAAGCGCTCGCGCTCGCGCAGCTCAAGGCCGCCGAATCATCGCTCGATCCCGACGTTGCCGAAATCGCAAAAGAAGAGAGCGTGCGGCTTACCAGCTCGCCGCAGTCCGCCCCGCAGTAACCCTTCGACTCATTTGTCATCCTGAGCGGAGCGTCCTGAGCGAGCGCAGCGAGTCGAAGGGCGCGTAGTCGAAGGACGAGCGCGCAGCGTGTCTGAGCCCTTCGACTCCGCTTCGACAAAGCTCAGCGTCGCTCAGGGCAAACTTCGGCGCGTAGCGCCGAAGTCGAAGGAAGAAGGGCGCAGTCGGAGATAACCCTGCCGTTCGAGCAACTCGCTCGCGAAACGCACGAGGTGTTCGTCGCGCGTCGTCCTTCGACTACGCTCCGCACTTCGTGCTCCGCTCCGCTCAGGATGACACAGCACGCCGGTCCTTCGACTACGGCGCTCCGCGCCTCCGCTCAGGATGACAAGCCGCGCACAAGTCCTTCGACTACGCTCTGCACTTCGTGCTCCGCTCCGGACCAGGATGACACAGCACGCCGGTCCTTCGACTACGGCGCTGCGCGCCTCCGCTCAGGATGACAGAGCGCGCTACTCTTTCGCGATGCAGTCGATTTCGACGCGGGCGCCGCGCGGGAGTGCCGCGACGGCGACCGTCGAGCGCGCCGGTTTGGTTGCACCGAAATAACGCTCGTAGACGGCATTGACGGCGGGGAAGTCCTTCATATCGACGAGGAAGATCGTGGTCTTCACGACGTCCTCGAAATGGTAGCCGGCGGCGCAGAGCACCGCGCCGAGATTCTGTAGAACGCGCTCGGTCTGCGCGGTTGCGTCGCCGTCGCCGACCATCTCGCCGGTCTCCGGATCGAGCGCGATTTGGCCGCTGCAGTAGAGCTCGCTGCCGAAGTGCATCGCTTGGCAATAGGGTCCGATCGGCTCGGGGGCATGCTTCGTTGCAATGTGCTCGTGCTTCACCTGACAGCTACCTCCGTGTCGCGCGACATCGTGCCTTTGAATGCCATCGGCGGCTCGTCGATGCCGAAGTGCGAGTGATAAAGCGATTCAATCCGCGCCAGCTCGGCGGGTTCGAGCGCCGGCGCGTCGGGGGCCTTGGCGAACTCAACGAGTTGCTCGCGGTCGTAAATGTTCGGCAGCACGGTCATCACGCGCGGCTCCTCCAGGAGCCACGCGATTGCGGCTTGGCCGAGCGTGCGATCCGGGCGCTCGAGAAAGCGCAGCTGCGCGACTTTCTCGACGCCGTTGAGCAGCCACTCACGAGGGCGATGGCGGCGGTGATCGTTCGCCGGGAACGTGGTTTCCGCGGTGTAATGCCCTTCGAGCAATCCGCTGGAATGGGGAACCCGTATCATGTAGCCGGTGTCGGCGCCGGAATCGTGCGCGGCGCGGATCTGCTCGTTGCCGGGATACTGCTCGAGCATGTTCCAAATGATCTGTAGACTTGCGACGTTACGTTCGCGCACGGCGTCGACGCCTTCGTAAAGCCACCCGATCGCGGGACCAAGCGCGACGCCGTACATCCGAATCTTGCCCTCGCGCTTGAACGACTCGAGCAGCTCCCAGAGCGCGTCGTCCTCGATCTGCGCCATCCGCGCGTTATGCATCTGATAGATGTCGACGTACTCCGTGCGCAGCCGGCGCAGCGAGTCTTCGAGCGCGCGGCGCACGAACGCCGGTGAGAAATCTTGCGGAAGCTCCGATTGGCCACGGCGCTCTTGCCCGCTTGTGGAAAAATCGTAGCCAAACTTCGTCGCGTAGATGACGTGCTCGCGCCGATCGCTAAACGCGGCGGCGAGCTGCTCTTCGCTGCGGCCGTTGCCGTACGTGTCGGCGGCGTCGTAGAGCGTAATGCCCAGGTCGTATGCAGCGCGGAGCATCGCAACGGCGTCGTCGTCGCTCTTCTCACCCCACCAGCCCGTCGACGTCGTCCAGAGGCCGAAGCCGACTTCACTGACCGTCACGTCGCTGTTAGGGTAGGTCCGATACTTCATACGCGGGCTTTCTCCGCCGGGGCGCCAACACCCCATTCATGGAGCGGCCGGGCGCGATTCGCGAAGCGTTCGAACGAGTCGGCGCTTGGATTCAGGCGTATTTCGACCACCCCAACGAGTTCCGCGTCATGCCGCAGGTACGACCGGGTGACGTCGTTGCATCGCTGCCCGAAGAGGCCCCCGAAAACGGGGAGCCGTTCGAGCGCATCTTTGCAGACTTCGAACGGATCGTGGTGCCGGCGACGACGCACTGGAACCATCCCCGCTTTTTCGCCTACTTCGCGACGAGCGCAGCGCCGGCAGCGATCGCAGCGGAGGCGCTGGCGGCAACGCTCGACGTGAAGGCGATGCTCTGGCGAACGTCGCCGGCCGCTACCGAGCTGGAAGAAGTGACGATGCGCTGGCTCGGACGGCTGCTCGGCCTGCCGCGCGAATGGACGGGCATCATCTACGATACCGCGTCCATCGCCGGCTTCACCGCGCTTGCCGCTGCGCGCGAAGCGCTCGATCTGCAGATTCGCGAGCTCGGAATGACCGGACGTTCGATCCCGCCGCTGCGCGTCTATGTCACCGATGAGACGCACTCCCACGTCGAAAAGGCGGCGATCGCGCTTGGCATCGGTCAGTCGAACGTCGTGCACGTGCCGATGGACGACGCATTCCGGATGCGCGCCGACGCGCTGCGCGCCTGCATCGCCGCCGACATTGAAGACGGGATGCGACCGCTGGCGATCGTTGCCACGGTCGGCACGACCTCGACGACCTCGATCGATCCCGTGCGCGAAATCGCCGCGGTCGCGCGCGAGCACGGCAGTTGGCTGCATGTCGATGCCGCTTATGCGGGCAGCGCGGCAATCGTGCCGGAGTTTCGCAGGCTACTCGACGGCGTCGAACTCGCGGATTCACTCGTCGTCAATCCGCACAAGTGGATGTTCGTCCCGATGGACCTCTCGGTGCTCTTCGTAAAAGACGAATCCGTCGTGCGGCGCGCCTTTAGCTTGGTGCCCGAGTATCTCTCGGTGCCCGAAGCCGATGCGCTCAACTACATGGATTACGGCTTGCAGCTGGGACGGCGCTTTCGGGCGCTCAAGCTCTGGTTCGTGCTACGCCACTTCGGCGCCGAAGGCATCCGGCAGCGGTTACGCGATCACATCGCATTGGCGCAAGAGTTCGCGTCCTGGGTTCGCGCCGAACCCGACTGGGAGGTGCTCGCGCCGCATCCGCTCTCGGTGGTCTGTTTTCGTTACGCGCAGCGCGGCCTCGACGAACCGACGCTCGAGCGGCTCAACGCCTCGATCCTGCACGCCGTCAACGCCGGCGGCGAGATTTTCGTCTCGCACACCAAGATCGACGGCCGTTATGCGATTCGGCTCGCGATCGGCAATTTACGCACGCAGCGCGGTGACGTCGAGCATGCCTGGCGCGTTCTGCGAGCGGCGGCTGCTTCGGCTTAGAAACGGGCCACCGCGGTCGCTTCGAGTTTATACTTCCACAAGGCGTGTTCGCCCACGCCCCAGGTGTCGATCACGTTCAGCGCGACGCTGTTGATGTTTCCATTAATGATATCGCCGACGGCGGGCTGAATGATGCCGCCATCGTTGAATAAGACACGAAAGTCGTAAAGGGCCGATATTCGCAGCCCTTTAAGGGCCGGTGAGTCCACGAAAGAATAATTCGGAAGCGTCAGCTTCCCCTCGTAGTAGCTGGAATACCGGGCGCCGGGTGGCCGAATGACGGTTTGAGCGTACTCGTTCACGTAGGCAATCGATCCGCCGTTCCACTTCCATTTTGTGATGTAGAGGGCTTTGAGTTGCGTGTCGATGCTCTCCACGCCGTTGGTCTGCGTGGGAAACGCCGCCGCGACCTCGAGCGAGTGATCGAAGCTCGGAGCCGTGGCATTATACGAATAACGAAGCTCGACGTTGCCGAGCCCGGAGAAGGGATTTCCGGCGACCGGGTATCTTGTGATGACCGGCAGCCTGATTTGAAGCTGCGCGCACGTGTTCCACAGGTTGCGGTCGTATCGCAACTCGTACTTTGCTTTGGCGCTGCCGTTATCGTTAGCTCGAAAAAAGTAGTACGCCGTGACGTCGCGGTCGGTGGTCTCGATTTCGTCCCCCATGCTGTAGGTTGGCGTTTCCGGGGCTGCCGGAGCTGGCGATGGTGGCGGCGAGACATTCGGCCGCGAGATGCAGCCGGCGCGGCTATAGATAGGCGGAGCGCTCAGCAGGCCGATCGCCGTCAGAACGATCGCCGCCGGCAACAAGCCGAGTCTTGCTCTGCCACGCATTGTCGCTACCTTATTTTAGGATGTTGATGGTTCGTGCCGCGACGATAGCGATCGTGACGAGCGAAATAAAGCTTTGCAAAATCATCAGCACCTTGGCGCGCGACGTCAGCGGCATCGCTTCGGTCGGACTAAACGCGGTCGAGGTCGTAAAGCCTAAAAAGAGATAATCGACGATGCCGGGCTGCCAGTTCGGCGCAACAAGAGCGCCGTCGTCCATTGCCGGAAAGTCGAAATCGGGATAATAGGGTGTTTTCCGCTGCAAACGCGCATCGGGGCCGCCGCCATCGACGAGCCAGTAAATGAGCGTAAAGATGAGAACGTTGCCCGCCCAGACTGCGACCGAGGTATAAAAAAGCGGAACGGGTTGGAGGCCGGCGGGATTTTCCACTAAGCGGTAGGCCGTCACGAGAATGTTTGCGGAGTTGAGGCAGAAGGCGCTTCCAACGGCGACGAACTCCGCGGCCCGTTCGAGCCGGCGCCAGACCAGTTTTCCCGGAAGGATGGCCACGAGCAGCATTGGCACGACCATCAGCGCGACTCCTACATACCCGATCCAGGCGGGCATCAGGTGATAGCGATCCGGAAGCAGTACGATCAACACCACGAGGCTGCAGACGATGACGAGCGCGCCGAAGCGCGGAGCGGTGCGCGGCATTGGGGAACGATTGGCGAAGGTCAATACAACCTTAGGCGTCCCAGGCCGCAACCAGACCGTTGTAGGAGCTCACTCGTCAAAATCTGCCGGAGGCCGAAGCAAGATGATGGAGCGCAACTCTTCGCGATGCTCCCACTCGGCCAGGACCCTCACGGCGACGCGTGCCGACCAGGCGAAGCGAACGAGCTCCTCAACATCGCGTTCTCGCGAGCGTAACGTGTGTCGTCCCTCCTCAGTGTCGACGATAAAGCCCTCGAACTCACCAAACCGATCGTAGATCAGGCCCGAGATCTTCCCCTCGTACGAGGCCCATCGCTCTCCATTTCCTTCTTGAGGCGGTTTGCCTCCGAGGGCGCGCACGCGACCTTGCAGTTGCGAATGATAGCGTTGCATCACCGGATACCAGCGGTTCTCCAGCGGAATCGCCGAGACGACGCGACCGATCGCCGTAAGCGCACGCTCGTCGCTCACGAGCATTGCGTCGTCGGACTTCACCTGAACGGAAAACCCGAAGGACCCCAGAATGTGCCGCGGCGGCGTGGGAGTTCGTCGAGACGAGGTCTCAGCCATCCGTTGAGGTACCTGTGCGCGATCGCCAGGAGCGCGCCCTCGCGGTGGGGGTTGCCGCCGCGGCAGGGGTGCCGGTGCGTCGACGATCTGGCGCGCAACGATGCGGAACGTTTGGCCGCGACGAACGCCCGGCGGCAGTTCGAGCGTGATCAACCCTGCTAGGTCGAGCCCATCGCCGGAAGGGATGGGCACGTAGGTAACCCCGCCGGTTTTGCAGCCGAGCGTGTAATCGTCGATGCGCGCGAGGGTCTGCAAGTTGAAGCTTCGACCGGCCAGCGCGAGCACGTCCGACGAGCGGCAGCCGGGCAGATAGATCGTTGCGGGCGTGCCGGGGGGCACGTTGCCCCAGACGATCATCAGTTCATCGGCCTGTTGTGTGGACGGAAGGTTCGCTGCAGTGGGGTGAATAGCAAAGGTATGTTGCACGCGTCGCGTTTCGACGCTTCCGGGATTGCTCGAATGGTCGATTGCGAGATTGCGCTGTGACAGCTTGTCGCTGGAAGCGGTGGAGATGCCGGGCGGTCCAGTCGGATCGAGATCGTAGTTGATTTCGGTCACCATGCATTGATGCGTGCCGCGGATGAGATCCGCGATCGACAGCAGCTGGCCCGTGAAGGGCCCGCCGTCGGGAGGCGACGGCTGAATGGGGAAGCGAGCGTCATTCGGTTGATTGATGTCGAGCCAGCAACCGAAGTACATGTAGCCTTCCTCTCCGCCGCCGGCGGGCTGGATCGTATGCTTATTCGTCGCGTCCTTTTGCAGATTGAGATTCGACGTCGCCGGGTTACGCGCGTCGGCAAAGAAGGGAATCGTGACGAGTTCGCCGCCTTGAATTCCAAGCTTCGCAATTCGTACTCCGGGTTGGCCGCCGACGCGGTACGTGGTACTCGGATCGTAGTCGGTGCCGGTTGCCGCGGTCTGAAAGAGCCGGAAAAAGACACGCACATCTTTCGCCTTCGTCATGGTCGCGCGATACCGGACGCGGCAAAGGGCGAAGTTGTAAACCGGCGCGTTGTTGAGCGTGGGGAGCCACTCCAAGTCGGCCGCATCTTCGCCGGAGGGCAATTGCTCGAACGTTTGATAGGCCTGCGCCGACGCGGCGCCCCGTAGCCAGCCGATCACGTTCTGGATGAAGGCGTTGGGATCGCTGCCGAGCGTCACGCTCGTGCCGGGGAACGGCTCTCCCGGCTGAAGCTTGAAGACACGGGCATCGTTGCTGAGCCACGAGATCGGTCCGTGATCCATGTACGGCGCGTCGACCGGGGTAAGATCGATTTCGGCGTTCGACGAAACTCCGCCGATCGTCGCGGTCAGCTCGATCGGAACCACAACCGACGAAAAATCGTTGGTCCCCGTGAACGAGATGCTATAGCCGAACGTAATGCGCTGGACCTGGCCGAGGCTTCCCGGAGCTTCGAGAAACATGTCGTCGACCTGCTGTGACATCTGGGTAGGCAGCGGATTGAAGGTAATCGCCGGAGCCCATGCTTGCAGTTGCGTCGGCGTCGGGTTGGCCGTAGTGATGCTCAAATCGGAAGGCGCAAAGCCCTCGACGACCACGAAGAACGCATCGACGATCGACTCGTTGGCGAGAATCAGCGCCGCGGCTTCCTCCTCGGCGATCTCGTTGCGATCCGTCACGATGAAGCAATCCTTGCACACGACCGTTCGCTGCTCTTCGACCGCCAATCCGTTGCCGGGATCGAGCACGAAGCCGAGCCGAAACCAATTGTCGACCATAGACTGCGCGTCATAGGCGATGTCGCGCGACCAATCGTAACTTGTCGATGAACCCTCGGGATAGACCCAGTCCGGTCGCGCCGCCGGCCACCAATCCGGACTGTCCTGCGCACCGTTTCCAGTGCACGCGCTAAAATCGTTCTGCCATGGGCGCGCCATCGCTTTGGTTACATCACCCGGGTTCATGCCGCTTTGATCGAAGCGGAACGCTTCAACGTACGCAAGGGTTCCGTCGCTGACGGTAAGCGTCGCTTCAATGCCGGGGTAGAAGGGGGCGCCGACACAGTTTTCCAGCGCCGCTTGCGTGAGACCATCCGGCGTAATCGTCGTCGGCGCAACGGGCGGCCAATCGTTGGTGAACGTCCCCGCACTCCAGCTTTGCATCTGATCGTACTGGAATTGGCGCAGCGCAGCTGGGCCTTCGCCGCCGTCGTAGAGAAGCGGCATGTCGCCGCCGCTGCCGTCGGGTTTCTTGAGCCGCGCAAAAATGTTTGCGCGGGCGGTGTCCTGTCCCGCGCCAGGAGGAATGACCGTCGAAAGCGTGTCGTGGTCGCCGGGGCCGAACGTCGCTGCGGCAACGCGCAACATCCCGATGCCTCGCGTGAGAATCGGCCAAATGTCGCCCGTAAACGACGGTTGCCCCGGCGACGCCAGCAGGCCTTTTTCAATGGCAACCTCGCGCAGCGTATCGTAGAGACTGATTGGGGAATACGTCGTCGGTGCATAGCGCGGCGGGGGGCAAATGACCCACGCGCCGAGTGCATTGAACGTCTGACCTCCGACGACAATCGTGGCGTTTATCGGTCCATCGGCGACGTCGTCGTGCCAGCCGGGAGTGTTGAGAAAATATCCCAGCGGGTTATTGTCTATCGGCGTGCTGCTGAAGCCGAAGCCGCCGGCGACGATCAGGCGACCATCGGCATCGGTAAATGCGTCGCCGAGTGGAACTTCTACTACCTCGCCCTCGTACGTGTACGTACCGTTGGCGAACGAAGCGCTGTCGTTCGCACCGTTGAGCGTGCGCGGTCCGGGATCGATCAACCCGCCCGGTTCGCCGTAGTTCACCGCTTTTGCGTTGGCGAGGTGCACCGTCCATTGGATCGTTCCGTCCGCGAGCGTCAATTCACGGTCGCTGTTGTCATCGAAAAATCCCCAAAGCCGAAAGCGCTGCGCTTGACGTCTGATGCGGCACTCGAAGTCTTTGTATTGTCCATCGGGCGGCGCCGGCGGCGTTGCCGGAAACGGCAACTCGGGACCCAGATACCATTCCGGGCTGTTGCCGATGCGAGCGATGCCGATTGCCGGCACGATTTTCACGGTTTTCAGATTCGGCATGATGACGTACTCCTACGCCGCGCAGCGGCGCTTCCAAAATGGTGATGACTGCCAGCGTTTCTCATAGGAATAATGCTGAGAGAGACCGCTGAGGTACGATTGGAAATGCTCGGCACAGCGCCGTCGAAAGGCGTGAGTTTGAGCCGAGTTGCCCTCGGTGAGCCTGCTCGTAATCGCCTCCGCCGCGCGAATGCCGTCCACTAAGGCACGATAAGTCCCGGAACCGTAGAGCGGATCGTGTGCAGCGCAGGCGTCGCCGACCGCGAGCCAAGCCGATCCCGGCTTCGATTGCGCAAACGAACTGTTCGCCGCGACGGTACGCATGAACGCCCGGAGCGCAATCGGGGCTAAGTCCGCGTCGGTTAGAAACGTCAGCACGTGGCCTTGCGGCACCGGCGCGGCATACCACCACCCGTCGGGCCTGGCCGCGATCACCATTGCATGGTCGAACGAGGCATCGCGGTTTCGTGGGATGGAGGCGGTTAAGGCGACGAGCCGATCGTAGGAACGTGGACGGACACCGAGTCTGCGCGAAACAACGCGCGCGCGTCCCGTTGCATCGACCAGGAAACGTGCGAACAGTTCGCCGCCGGGTGTCAGCGCAATGCGCCACCGTTCACGTTCGTACCGCAGATCGACGAGTTTACGATATCGAATGACCGGCACGGCGCGCAGCCGAAGCGCCTCGCGCAAGGATGTATTGAACTGCGCGCGGTCGACGTGCCAAAGGCTCCCGTAGGCTCGGAAGAGGCTCTCCCGTAACCACGGGCCGCCGCCCCAGTCGATGCGCTCCTCGTAGCTCTTGACGTGCCCTGCCGATTGAAATGCGTCCCAGAGGTCGAGCGCGCGCAGGGGTTCCGCAATGGCTCCCGTCAAGGACTCTCCGTGCCATACGCTCGAGTTTGACGGGCGATCGAGCACGAGCGGCAGCATGCCCAGGTCGGACAATCGCGCGGCTACGGCCGAGCCTGCCGGGCCACAACCGAAGATACAAGCGTCGTACGTGCGCGTCAGAGCGGTCCTCGAACGGATAAAGAGACGCCGCGGACAGGAACGGTCGGATCGAATGGTTGCCCGGGGCAAGCGCCTGCTCCTTCCGGCGGCGCCTACCGGGCCGACGGCCTAATACAACCGCAAGTACTGCTCGCGTTCCCACGGATGGACGGCACGACGATAGCGTTCGTACTCTTCGAGTTTGGCATCCCGAAACGCGTGGTACAGGTGGTCGCCGAGCGCGGCGCGCACGACCGCGTCGCCGTCGAGTTCGGCGATGGCTTGGCGCAGCGACTTCGGCAGCGTGCGGATTCCGCTTTCGCGGCGCTCGCGTTCGCCCAAATCGTAGGTCGATCCGACGAGCGGCGGCCCCGGCAAGGTGGCCTTCGTCACGCCGTCGTCGGCGGCGGCGATTAACACTGCCAGCGCGAGATAGGGATTGCACGCGGGGTCGGGGCTGCGCATCTCGACGCGCGGCGGATGCTGTCCCGGGGGAACCCGAACGAGCGCGTTTGCGCTGCGCTCCGACCAGACCGTGTAGATCGGCGCGTCCCACGCCGCAACCAGTCGCTTGTAAGAGTTCACCGTTGGATTGCAGATGGCGGTCGTCGCATCGGCGTGCGCGAGCAGGCCGCCGACGACGTAGAGCGTGGTTTCTTCGTCGCTCGATTCGGTAAGCCGGAAATCGGCGTGGAGGCCGCTACCGGCGCACTCTGCGAGCGGCTTCGGCATGAACGTTGCTTCTAAGCCGAACTCGGCCGCGACGTGCTTGGCGATCGTCCGCAGGGTCAGGGCGTGATCGGCCGCCGTCAGCGGATCGTCGTGCACGACGTCAATCTCGTGCTGTCCCGCGCCGTGCTCGTGATGGGCCGATGCGATTGGTACGCCCATCGCGCGCAGCGCAGCGACGATGGCGTTGCGCGCCTCTTCGCCCCGGTCGTTTGCCGAGAAGTCGAAGTACGAGCCGACGTCGGAGGTCGCGGTTGAAGGAACCTGTCCGTCGCGATGCTCGAAGAGATAGAACTCGATCTCGAGGCCGACGCGCAAGCCGCTCAGCGCCGTCGCGCTTTCGATCGCGCGGCGCAGCGTCGTGCGCGGGCAGCCCTCGAACGGCGTGCCGTCGGGCATCGCGATATCGCAAATCAGCCGTGCCTCGGATTCATCCCCGCCGGTGTGCCACGGGTAAATCGCGAAGGTCGAAGGGTCGGGACGCAATAGCATGTCGAGCTCTTCGCCGCGCACGAATCCGTCGATCGAGCCACCGTCGAAGGTGATGCGTCCTTCGAGCGCCGCTTCGAGCTCGTCGATTGGAATCGAAACGTTCTTGCTCACGCCGAAGATGTCGGCGAAGACCAGACGCACGAAGCGCACGTTGCGCTCGTGCGCCAGCCGCAACACCTCCCGCTTTGCGGCAGGGCGCCGCCATTCAGTTCGAGTCGTGGAGTTCATCGATAGCAACCGCCAAGCGAAGAGTGAGCTGATCGTGCGGGGTTTCGAGCGAGCGCGCGCAAATCTCGCCGATCTGGCGCAGCCGATAGAAGACGGTATGACGATGTACGCCCAGCGCCGCCGCTGCGGTCTTCACGTTCTGCCCCACCTTAAAGTAAAGTTTCAGCGTGCGCTCGAGCTCAGTCGCGTGCTTTTCGTCATAGGTGCGTAACGGCGCGAGAACGCGCGCGGCGAAGCCGCGCAGCCGCTCGACGTCGGCGCCTTCGTAGATGAGCGGATAGGCGCCGAGTTCGTCGTAGAGCGCAACGCGGCCGCTTCCGTAGAGTCGCCGCCCGATTGCCAACGCGGCTTCCGCCGCTGCGACGCCCGACGTGACGCTCGCGAGCGCTTCGACGGTGCCCACGCCGCCCGAAACGCGCAGATGCGGCTTGCGACGTGCCACGCTTTTCGGCAGCAGACTCGCTGCCGTTTTGGCGTTGCTCGCGTCGATCGCCCGGGCCGCCGGCACGAAGACGACGAGCGCCGATCCGCGCTGGGCGAAACCAAGCTCGGCATCGCCGGCGCGAAAGGCATCGGCGGCGAGCGCGTGCAGTTCGGCCGGCTCAGGCACAGGGCGCGCGTCATCGCTACGTTCGGCTTCGAGTACGACGATCAGGTAACTCGGCGCGAGCGCAATCCCGCGGAGCGCCGCTTCTTCGCGCGCGGCGGCCGCGTCGTGAAACTCCGACGTCAGCAATGAATCCCAAAAATCTTCTTTGCGCACGCGCGCCGTGGAACCGTTGCGGGCGAGCTCAACGCCGATGGCGGCCGCCGTCAGCCGCATGAGAAGCTCGCTCTCTGGTGCGGCGTTCGTACCGAAGAGCGATAGCCAACCGAGCTCGAGCGTTCCGGCCGCTACGCGCAGCGCGCGGCCGGGTCCGCCGGACTCCACCGTGGGGCGCGCGCTGGATGGAATGCTGCCTGCCCCGGCGGTCGCGAGATGACGCCACTGCGCGTCTTCCAGCAGCACCCCGCCGTGGGCCGTCTGTGCGAGGTGCGCCGCGAGTGCCTTGGGGCCGCCGCCCGATGCGGCGATTCGCGCAAGCGCCTCGGTAAATTCGACGATCTTCTCCGGCGTCACGTCATCGCGTGGCGCGAGTGCCGCGCCCGCAAGTGCGGTAGCTTTTTTGCGATTTCGTCGGGCATGATCGCATCGATCGCGTCGTCGACGGTGACGATGCCCAGCATCTTGCCGGCATCATCGACCACCGGTACGGCGAGCAGATCGTACTTTGCGATGGTCGACGCGACGTCGACTGCGGGCGCCTGCGGCTCGACCGTCACCAAATCGGTCTCCATGATCCGTTCGATGAATGCCGTCGGCAGCGCGAGCAGCAACGTCCGCAACGAGAGCGCGCCCAAGAGATGGTCGTCTTTGTCGACCACGTAGAGGTAGTAGATAAACTCCGAAGCGGGCGCAATTTCGCGGATCTTGCGAATCGTGGCTTCGGTCGTGCGGTGCGGATAAATCCAGACGTAATCCGTCGTCATCAAACCGCCGGCCGTATCTTCGTCGTACTTGACGAGTTCGCGCAACTCGCCGGCGGTGTAGGCGTTCATCTCGGCGAGGAGCTGCGATTGCTGCTCCTCGGGAAGCTCGGCGAGCAGGTCGGCGGCGTCGTCGGCGTCCATCTCCTCGATGATGTCCGCGGCGCGCTCGGTGCCGATATCTTCGATGAGATTCTTGCGCGTCTCGGTGTCGAGGTGCTCGAAGGCGTCGGCAGCGGTTTCGTCGTCGAGCTGTCCGACGACCGCGAGCGCCTCGCGCGACGAGAGATCGCCGATGATCTCGGCGAGTTCCGACGGGTGAAGCCGCGCCAAGCGGCCTTCCTTGACCGAGAGGCGTACTTGCGACGGATTCATCTCGCGGATGGGTGCGACCGAATCCCACGCGATCATCGAGCGCCGCACGTTGCCGATGCGCGTGAGCCAGCGCCTGCCGAACGATCGTAACCCGAGCCGGCGCAGAAGTCCGGCGAGCCCAACGTCGGCGGCAACGACGCGCAGCCGTCCGCCGGTATTGGCGACCTCGATGTCGTTGATGCGAACGATTTTTCGGCCGTCGACGTCGACGATCTGCTTGTCGAGCAAATCGGCGACGAGATAGAGCTCCTGTTGCTCGGGAGGCGCGGGTTCTTTCGGCGCCACCGTCAAAGCGACGTTTCCATCGCTGTCGACCTCGGCCACGGTCTCGATCGGTGCGTAGCGTAAGCCCTGCGCGGTCTTGATCACCAGCCCGTCGACCTGTGGGAAGACCGCTTCGGGCTTGCTGACGACGAAGTCGGTGACCTTACCGATCGGCAGGTCGTTGATCGTCGCGCGCCGCCCGACCAGATCCGAGATGAACCCCTCGGTGAACGCCATGCCCGTACTATTCTTTAGGCCGCGAGCGGAGCCCGCCGCATCCAGGCGCCGTCGCGCAGCTTCCACTGCGTCAGCAGCGCGCGCACCGTCCACGCGGCGATCCAGCCGAGAGCGACGCTGTAGAGCCCGAGATGCAGCTTCTCGATGCCGATCCACGCCAACGGAATGACCAGCGCGCTGCAGAGAATGCCGACCGTCATCGAGAATTTCGTGTCGCCCGACGCGCGGATTGGCGAGAGCGAAACCATCGCCCAGCCCTTGAGCGGAAGCGTTAGCATGTGCAGCGCCAGCGGGAGCGCGGCAAGCGATGCAACCGCCGCGTTGAGGGTGAAGATGAAGGCCAGCGGCCACGCGAGCGCCGCGGTCACCGCACCGGTGATCGTGGTGACGACCAGCGAAACGCGCAGTGCACGTTCGAAAAACCAGCGCGCTCCGTCCGGATCGCGCGCGCCGAGCCGCTGGCCGATCACGATCTGCGTCGCGTTCTGTAAGGGGCTCGGCACGACGAATGTGAGGTCGGAGACGACGTTGAGCGCGCGAAATGCCGCGACGGCCATCGCCCCCAGCGGCGCGAGCATCGCGACGATGAAGATATCGGGCGCGGTGACGCCTAGCAGGAAGATCGCCTCCGGCAAACCGAGCTGCGCGCAGCGTCGCGCCAGCGGCCACGAGAGTCCGGAGCTGGAGAAGATCCGGTAGAGCGGGCGCCGTGCAACGTATACGATCGCGATGATCGCGGCAATGGTCTCCGAAAGCAGCGACGAGATGCCGGCGCCGACGATGCCGAACGGATGGTGCGTCCACCAGCCAAGACCAAGCAACATCAGCAACGGAATGTGCACGAGGTTGACGACCGCAAGCACGAGGATTCCAAGCCGCTGGTTTCCGGCCGCGCCCAAGCCGACGATCAGCGTACCCGAGATGACGATCGGGATGATCGACGCGCAGCGCAAGGTCAGGTAGATCGCGCTGGCGGGCGCGCTGGGGAGCGCGCCGATCAGCGCATGGATCACGGGACTCGACGCATAGAGGCTCGCGCCGAAGCAAAGAACTCCGAGCAGCACGGGCACGAGCGCGCCTGCCCGAACAGTGCTTGCGAAACCCTCCACGTCGCCGGCACCGATGCGTTGCGCAGCGACAATCGAGGTGCCGCTCATGAAACCGAACGACGTGAAGGCAATGGCGACGAACACCGTGTTCGCGGCGGTCGCACCGGCAAGCGCGACCGTGCCGAGACTGCCGATCGCGATCGTGTCGACGGCGCCGAGCAGTTGATCGCCGAGAATCTGGATCGCAACGGGAAGCGAAAGGCGCCGGAACGCGGCGCCAATTTTGGTGTGGTCGACGATCATCTGGCCTGCGCTCATCTACCGCACCGTGTCGAGCACCTTAAAAAACGCCTCGATCTCTTCGTCGGCGGTGTAGAAGTGCGGACCGACGCGAATCCCGCAACCCGGACGAAAATCCACGAAGACGCGCTGCGCAATCAGTTGGCGATAAGCTCGCTCGGCGCCGTCGAAATCCAGCGCGATCCAACCGGTTCGCTGCGCCGGCTCGAGCGGGGAGTTGACGCGCAAGCCTCGCTCGAGGGCCATCGCGACTACTCGCTGCGTGAGCTCGATGTTTCGTTCGCGAATGCGCGCGATCCCGACGCCGGCAACGAGCTCGCGCCCGGCGCGCGCAACCATGTACCCCGGAATCGTGGGCGTCCCGTGACCGAAACGATACATCGAGGGAGCGTGAACGATCGGTGCCGGCTCGAATGCGAAGGGGCGCGCGTGCGCCATCCAACCGGTGATCGCCGGGCGAAATGCGTCGAGGAGCGACGCCTTCATGTAGATCCAGCCGCAGCCAGGACCCCCGCAGAGCCACTTATGCGAACCGCCGGTCACGAGATCGAGGTCCCAATGCAACACGTCGTACGGATAGACGCCGGTGGTCTGATAGGCGTCGACGCAGAGCAGCGCGCCGACACTTCGGCAGTGCGCCTGAATCGCGCGAACGTCCGCGATCGCGCCTGAGACGTAGTAGGCGTGTGAGAGCACCGCGATCGCCGTTTTTTCGGTGATCGCTTCGCAGATGCGCTCGGTGGGAAGGGTGCGGCCGTCCTCGGAAGCGACGATGCGCGTTGCCGCGCCGTAGCGTTCCCATTCGCGCCACACGTAGGTCAGGGATGGAAACTGCAGCGACTCGTAGACGACTTCGTTGCGCGGTCCGGTAAAATCGAGGCAGGTCGCAATCGCCGCTTGCAGCACCGAGACGTTTGGACCCAAAAAGACGCTGCCGGCCGGCGCCCCGATCAGGCCGCCGATGCCGTCGGCGATCTCGACGATGCGCGGCAGCCAGGCTTCCCAGGCTTCGGGTCCATCGGCAGCCCACTCACGCCAGTAGGTTTCGAGCTCGTCGCGAGCACCTACAGGCGCGGCGCCCATGGAATGACTGACCAAGTACGTCGAGTTGGCCAGAATCGGGAACTGCTCGCGCCATTGCTTGAGATCGCGCCCCGTTGCAGTTAGCGTCTCGCTCACGCGTAGGTTCCCTCCCCAAGGTACGTGCGCACGTCCCAGAGCTCGGGAAAGAACCGCTGGGCGAGCGTGCTTTCGAGATATTTTGCTCCGAGCGATCCGCCGGTGCCGTGTTTCTGACCGATCATCCGCTCGACCATCCGAACGTGGCGGCCGCGCCAGAGCAGAAAACGCTCGTCGAATTCAATGAGATCCTCGAGTAAGAGGTAGAGGTCGTAGTTCTCCCTCTCGTGCGTATAGATCCGGCGAAAGCTCTCGATGAGCTCCTCGCTGGAACCGCTCGCGAAACCCCGCCGGTTCAGCAACGCCTTGACGCGATCGTAAAGCGATGGCTCCTCGGCCCGTCGCTCCAATCGGGCCCGCTGTCCCTCGTCCAGCTCGATCCACTTCAGCACGTCCTTTCGGCGCAGGCCGCAAGCGAACTCGAGCTCCCGAAACTGCACCGACTGAAAACCACTGGCCGGATTGAGATGATCGCGGAACTGATTGAACTCCTGCGGCGTCATCGTTTCGAGAATGTCGACCTGCTGCTCGATCAGCCGCTGAATCGCGTGAATACGCCGGAAGTTCTTGGCCGCGCGCAGCAGGTCGTCGTGGTCGAGGGCTGTCATGGTCGCGTCTAGCTCGTGCAGCAGCTGCTTGAACCACAGCTCGTAGACCTGATGGATGACGATAAAGAGCATCTCGTCGTGATGCGGGGGCCGGGAAAGGGGCTGCTGCAGGTCGAGCAGCTCGGGCACTTTGAGGTAGGAGCCGTACGAAAGGGACACTCGACGACGCTTACGGGGGGCATGAGGGTTCTCCTCGAATCGGCTCCCGGTGAAGCATTCATGCCTTGCCGTGCTCCTCGCGGCCGGCTTGCTGGCCGGATGTTCGAGCGCGAAAAGCAGCGCGGGAGGGACCCCCTCTCCGACCGCAACGAACCCGATTTCGTTCCCACTCTTCGACGGTTCCAACGTCTTGTCGGCGCGTGAGTGGCACAACACGATCTCCGCGCACCCCGGCGCGGTCGACAGCGCCTTCTTAGCCCAGGGCGCCGGCAAGTACGACGGGCACGACGTCGTCGCCGGCACGCAGGCGATGATGCCGGTGCTCGAATCGTGGCTCGACGATCTCGCCGTGCATCCGCCGGCGGGTTACCACGTCGCAATCACCGGTAACGGCATCGACGCGGTGCGCACGCACACGCGCGCGCTCGGCGTTGATTTCACCATCTTCCAGGGAACGGACCAAGGCAAAACGCGCGGCATCGCCGTGATGGTCGTCGATCCCCAGACGCTCGATGAGAAGGCCGGCCCGATGCTCGGTTTGGTGAGCCGATTCAAGCACGTTCCGAGCATGCTGCGCGATCCGCTCGACGCACAAGCGAAGAAGCAGACCGGATTTTCAATTACCGAGGCAATCGATCCGGAAACGCCGATCGGCGCGGCTATCGCTGCGCTCGGTGAGCTGCACGACTTCGGCGGACGCGGAATCGTGTTGATCGACGCGGTAAAAGAATAGCGCAACCCGTGCCGATCCCCGCGACCCGCGCGCGCGAAATCCGCGCCTGGGTCATGCTCAACGCGCTATGGCTTCCGCTGACATTCCAAGACACCGCGCTGATGACGATCGCGGTGCCTGCGGCGACGGTCGCGCTCGCGCCCGGAAATCACGTTTTCGTGCTATCGGTCTTAGCCAGCGTCACCGCGCTCGCGGCGATGGTCGTGCCACCGCTCGGAGGTTGGCTCTCCGACGTGCTGCGTCGCCGGGGCGGCTCACGCCGCTCGTTCGTGGCCGTCGGTCTGCTCATCGACGTCGGAGCGTTAATCGCGCTGGTCTATCCGCACTCGCTTTTCACGTTCGCCGCCCTGCTGGTCGTGGCGACGGTCGGCGCGAACATCGCGCTCTGCGCGTATCAGGCGTTGTTGCCGGAGACGGTGCCGCGCCAGAACTGGGGGGCGGTCTCCGGCGTTCGCGGCGCCATGACGCTTGCCGGCACCGTCTTAGGCTTCGGCATCGCCGGCTGGATGCCCGAACCTCGTCTGACGTTTCTTGCCGCCGCCATCGTGATGGCGCTTGGCGGGCTCTCGCTGCTCGGCATCGGCGACGGAACCTACGACGACGAAGACCACGCGCACGTCCGCGACTGGCACGATTTCGTCGTCGTCTTCGTTGCTCGCGCGCTCGTCTTCTTCGGACTCGTGATGTTGCAAACGTTCGTGCTCTTTTTCTTCCGCGACGTGCAAAAGGTCGGGAACCCGTCGGTGGGCACGGCGCTCTACGCCTTTGCGACGATCGCAGGCGCGCTCATCTCGAGCATCTATCTCGGGCTGCTCTCGGATCGGTACTCGCGCAAGATCGTTACGTCGCTCGCCGGCGCCTGCATGGCGATCGCGACGATCGGATTCGCGCTGGCTCCCGAGCTGCGCTGGATGCTTCCCTTTGCGGTGCTCTTCGGCATCGGCTTCGGCGGCGTCATCTCCAGCGGCTGGGCGCTCGCGATGGATGCGATTCCGCAGCTCCGAGACGTGGCGCGCGATCTCGGTCTCTGGGGCATCGCGACGCTCTTGCCGAACGTCATCGCTCCGCTCGTCGGCGGCTGGCTGATCGGGCTCTTTCACGGGACGCGGGCCGGCTACCAGGCCGTCTTCGGGCTCGCGGGTTTTAGTTTTGCGCTCGCGTCGCTGGCGGTATTGCGCGTCGGCCGCCGTCCGATTTCGTCGCTCTGGGCGTGGCCGCTGCGCTTCGTTGCCGTGATGACGAACTTTACCTACGACCATCTCGCCTATCGCGTGCGTGGTTGGGGTAGGCTTCCGCGACGCCGCGGATCGACGCTGATCGTCGCAAATCATCAGCACGACCTCGAATCGATGACGATCGTTTCGACGACGTCGGTGCAGAGCGGCCCGTGGCGACACCCGATCTTTACGGCAAGCTCGCGCCGGATGTACGAGCCCGGCTTCTTCGCGGTGCGCATTCCGTGGCTGCGATTCTTCCTACGGCGCGTCAACGCGGGGCCGCTCTTCACCGCACTCGGCATGCTGCCGATCGAGAACGAGTTGAGCTCGCGAGTGATCGCTGCGTTCGCGTGGTCGGTGCAGCGGCGCCATGGGCCGCTCCCGCTGCGCGAGATCTTCGACCAGCGTACGGCCGCGCTGTTTGCCGACGGAACGAAGACCTCCGATCTCTGGAAGCGAGAGCACTTCGATCGAGCGCAAGCGATCGTCAAAGTGGCAAGCTTGCGCGAACCCTACCGCCGCGAAACACTCGACGAAACGCGCGCCAACATCGAAAGCGATCTTCGTCTGATGGAACAGGTCGTGAGCTCGGGAGGCAGCTTCTACCTCACGCCCGAGGGGAAGTACTCGGTCGACGGCCGGATCGGGCCGATGCGGGGCGCCGTCGAGCGGCTCGCGCCGCTGGCGACGATCTACCTGGTTGGCGTGAGCTACGACCCGTTTGTTGCGCGCAGACTCTCGATGCTCTACCGCGTCGCGCAACTCGAAGATGACCGCACGTCGGCCGAGCCGCGGATGTCGCGGATGACGAAGCGGCTCGCCGCGATTCGCCCGGTCACGACGACCCAGCTGCTCAGCACGTGGCTGCACCGCAACCCCGATCGCAGCTTTACGGCGGACGATGCGTCAGCCGGCATCGAAGCGCTGCTCGCCGAGCTTCCCGCGGAACTCTTCGTCGATCCGGAACTACGCCGCAAGCCCCGCGCGATGGTCCGCGCCGCGCTTCCGCTGATGACGCAGTGGCAGATACTCCAACGCGAAGGCGACCGTTATCGGCTCACCGCGCAACGCCGCCATCCCCAGTTTCCCTTCGTCCAAGACATTATCGCCTACCACGCGCGCTTTCTCGATGAGACGCTGGAGAACGTCGCTTATGCGGAGCCGATTCCGGCCTGAGCGCGCTCAAATGCCGCAAGCCGTCGGCGCATCGAGCGCGGACCTGCACCTTTGATTCTGCCGTCGGCGCCGATGACGCGATGCGCCGGCACGAGCAGATCGAGCGGCGCGAACGCCATCGCCTTCGCTACGCCGCGATGCGAGAGCGGGCGGCCGATAGCACGCGCCACGTCGGCGTAGGAAACAAACTCGCCGAACGCAAGCGTTGCGACTGCTCGCCATGCGGCGATCTGAAAGGGCGTCCCCTCGAAGGCGAGGGGTAAGTCAAACCGCATCAGCCGCCGGCGAAAGTAGGCCCGCACTTGCGCGCACGCCTCGGCGAGCAATGCGTCGCTCGGTTTCCGGGCGGCAGGACGAGGGGCCACGAAATTGCTCCCCAGAATCACTTGGCCGTTGCCTATAATCAACAAATCGCGGCCGAGCGGCGTCGAAATGCGATGTTCCATAGGTGGGGGACGGGCGGGCATGCGAAATCTCCGGTCCTAGGCGGGAACGGAAGCGAGCGCCGCCGCGTTATTTGTTGGGAGGTCCACATGAATCGCCGAATCGTTCAAGTTTTACCGCTATTGGCCATTGTCGTGCTCGCCGCATGCTCGAGCAATTCGATGACGCAATCGCTCGTTCCCCAAACGCAATCGCTGGCCGAGCAGAATGCAATGCCGCCCGACGCGCTGATCGGTGCGGCGAGCGGTGACGTTCCGTTCCTAACGATGAATCCCAGTCGCCGCCTTTGCGCGTTGCCCGAGAGCCCCGATCGTATGGAGTGCCTTTCGTCCGTACGGACCGATTTCAAGCCGGCACTGCAAGAAAACCCGCAGGCGGGCGGGGATGCCGAGGGGTGTCCATTCGGTTCGAACCAAGGTTACTGTCCGATTGACTTGCAGGAGGCGTATAAGCTTCCTTCGCTGAGCCGCGGTCACAACCGGGTCGTTGCGATCGTGGACGCCTACGGATATCACAACGCCGCCTCCGATCTCGCTTTCTATCGGAAAACCATGGGACTGCCGGCGTGCTCGTTGGAGTCGAAGTGCCTGCGAATCGTCAATCAGGAAGGCAGACCGTCGCCGTTACCGGGGGAGCCGCCCGCGAACGACGATTGGAAGGGCGAGGAGTCGCTCGATCTCGACATGGTCTCGGCAATCTGCCCGTACTGCAAGATCATTCTCGTTCAGACGAACAACAACGATACAAACAATCTCTATACCGGCGTCAAAACGGCCGGGAACCTCCACGCGAAGTATATCGGCGCCTCGTGGGGTTCCGGCCCCGAAGGCGGCGATAACTCGATCTTTCACCAGCCTGGGGTCGTAATTTCAGCGGCGGCCGGCGATAACGGGGGCGGTGGCCGCTACCAAGGCGGTCCGATCCAGCCCTGCACCTACACCTACGTCGTTTGCGTTGGTGGCACGCATCTCGTCCGCGCGAACAACACGCGCGGCTGGAGCGAAACGGTCTGGAATGACTGGACGTTCGACTATTGCGGCAGCGGCAATAGTCCTTGCGGAGCGACCGGCAGCGCCTGCAGCACGAAAATCGCGAAGCCGGCCTGGCAAACCGACGATGGCTGCCATATGCGTTCGGCCGCGGATACGTCGGCGACGGCGTCGTTGCGCAGCCCCGTGATCGTTTACAACTCTGAGGAGGGCTCCCCAAAGTGTAGCCCGCCGAATTGCTTCTGGGCCTTCGGGGGTACGAGCGCGTCGACCCAGATCATATCCGCGGTCTTCGCACTCGGCGGAAATGCCAACTTCGGCCAAGGCGCCTCGTACGTCTGGAAGCATAAGACCGGCAACCTCTACGACGTCACCAAGGGCAACAACATCGATCCCCAGCTGGGAGTGACGTGTGCGTCTCACGTGTCGTACATTTGCACGGCGAAGTTCGGCTTCGACGGACCAACCGGCTTAGGTACGCCCCACGGAATCGGAGCGTTTTAACCCGCGATGAAAGGCCGAATATACGCAACCCTTCTCGCGGGCCTCGCGATTGCAACCTTTGTGGCTGCCACACCCCTCGATTCCGCGGTCATCGTCAACTCGGGCTCGACGAATACTTCCGGCTACGAGATCCAGGTGTCGTCGGACGGGAAGGGCTCGGTCACGATACAAAACCGAGGCATTGCTTCGAGCGCCGCCAAGCCGTTTACCGTTAGCGCGGGAACCACGTCGCGCTTCTTTAGCGACTTGGCGGCCGCGCGCAAAGGTAATGCGGTTACGGTTCCATGCATGAAGAGCGCGTCGTTTGGGACGTCGGAGCACGTCAAGTGGCAGGGATGGGTCTCGCCCGATCTCACCTGCCCGCCGAAAGATTCCGTGGGTGAGGCGCTCGTGAAGGTCGTCGACGAGATCCGTCAGGCGGCCGGCGTCAGCACGAACCCGCTCATTCAGCGCTAGCGCGCCTGCTAAGGCGCTATTCGCCCTCCAACTCGCGCTGCACGGCGGACGTCAGGTCGATGCTCGCCGTGGGCCGCGGTCCCGATGTAACGAGGCCCCCGAGATGACGCGTCTGCACGAGGGCCTGCGCCGCGCGAAGAATTTGGGAGACGATCGATTGGCGGAGCGCGTAGCGTTTTTGCTCGAGCGCGCGAATTTCGGCGGTTGTTTGAAGCTGCGACTGGCGTGTCGATTGCGCGAGCGTGTTAAAACGTTTCGAAAGATTGCTGCCGGCGCCTCGCAACTCGCCGGCGACGGCCGTCGCGCCGGCATCGGGCGCTTCGCTGCCGACCAGCTGTGATGGGATAGCTTCGCCGTAGAGCGCCTTCCGGCGCAACGCGAGATTCGCCGCGGCCTTGGCCTGCAGCTGCGCGGCCATTTGGGAGGCTGCCCGAGCGGTGTCGCGCTCGACTTGAAGGCGATAATCGGCAAGAACCGCCGCGTTGCGGTGTCGCATCGCCGCAACGGCCTGCGACTCGCCGGCATTTAGCGCAGAAAGCTCGGCCTCAAGCTGCTTCCGCGTGGTTGGGTCGGGGTGAAGGTCCTCGACCTTTAGACGCAGGCGAAGGCGCTTTAGCGCATTGGTCCGTGCGAGATCGAAGGCCAGGGTGAGTTCCTTTTCGTGCAGCTGCTGCTCGCGCGCGGCAAGGGCGCGCGTCGCGCTCTCGTCGAGCGAACGCCGATAGCCCGCGAGATTGGCTTCCGTCGCGCGTGCAAGCTGGTCGGCATAGCGGCTCATCGCTTGCGACGCGGCCCGTTGCGAGGCGAGCACGGTCGCAAACGCGGCCCGTTCGCGGTTGCGATCGGCCGCACTCCGCGCCGCGATATTTTGGACGCGTGCCCCGGCCGCCCCCGTCTCATTCTCGATCGCGGTGGCGCTGCGATTCGCCCGCGCTCCGGTGTCGGTGAGTTGTGGAGCCTGCAAGGTGCCGCGCAGCGTGGCGATCGCGCGATCGTAGGTAACGAGCACCGGATGCATGGGATGGCGTGCGACTAGCGAGGAGAGATCGATGAAACCGATGGGGCCGGAAGCCGGAGCCCCTCCCGTAAGAACGATGGCGAGGATAAGCGGAAGCGTCGACCGCACGGCGATGCTCACCACCATTTCCTCAAATAGGAGAATTGGTAACCGTTCGTGCTCGTGGCGGGAGGCAGCGACGTGTAGGGATTGAGATTCAAAACGTTCGAGGCAATCGGCTGCGTGGCTTGCGTGGCGAAGAGCGTCGGCCCCGTCGAAGTGTACCAGGTGAAGCGCAGGGCGTTCGCTTCGCTCAAAAGCGCCTCAAGGGTCACCGCCTGCGTCCTTGGATAGCCGAAGCTCTGCGAGAAGACGGCGTTGACGTTTCTCCCGAGCGCTTTGCCGGCGCTTATGCCCAAGCCCGTTTGAATGTCGCTGGTAAGCGCAACGGTGGTGAACCCCAGCGAGCTGGCGAGGGAGCCGGAGATCGGCTCGAGCAGGTTGCGGGTGAAGAGCGTGTTGAGCTGCCCAAGGCCGACGTTCGCGATGGCCGAGCCCGCCGAGAAGCTCTGCCCGCCGCCGGCCTGTATGCCTTGCACGGCTCCAAACTGCTGCGCACCCACCAGCAATCCGAGTATCTGCTCGCGGTTGTACGACGGTTCGGAGGTGAGCGCGAGGTCCATGGCCGTCGCGGGTCCGGTGACGTGGAGCCGAACGGCGGTCGGCGGATTCGTCACGAAGGTCGTTGCCACCGCGTCGACGCGTGGAATGATGCCGCTCGATGGCTCGAACGTAACGCTGCCACGTTCGAGATTGAAGCTGCGCAAGAAACTCAACGATCCACCGGTCGAACTGAAGGTTCCGGCCAGCGTCGGGGCGCTTAGCGTTCCGCCGAGCGTCGCGCTTCCGGTCGCGCCGATGTCGACATTGGCGTTCTGGACGCGCACGTTGCTGCCGGCCTCGATGCTCAAGCTGTCGAACGCGACGTCAAAACGCGGCGCGGCCTGCGCACCTCCGCGCTGGTTCAAGAACGCCGTCAGCGGAATGCGTGCGTTGGAGATCGAGACCGAGCCGCCGACTTTGGGCGGCCTCGCGCGATCGCGGGCGACGGTCACGTTGGCTTCGAGGTTTCCTTGAAAATACGACGGAAGGTCGAGACGCGCGTTTTCGGCGCGGGCGACCAGCTTGAAAGCGGCGTCGGCCGGCCGGAGCAGATCGGCAAGAATGGCGGTGCCTTGCAGGGTAACGTTTCCTCCGCCCACGGCTGCGCTCGATTGCAGTTGAGCCTGCGACCCGCTGAAGGAGAGATCCGCGACGAGGTTAGTGACCGGCGTTTTTTCCATCGGGCCGCTAAAGGTGCCGTCACGTAGCGTCAGCGATCCGCTTATTTGTGGCGTCGCGACCGTTCCGCCGGCATGGGCGGCGCCGTCGATGCGTCCGTTCAGCTGCGTTCCCTTCGGCAACAAGCCGCCGAAGTTCGAAAGCTCGACATCCTGCGCGGTCAGTGAGCCCGAAATCGGTCCGGAGCCGGGCTTGACGCCCAAGCCGTTAATTCGGATCGGCATCGCCGCGTCAAAGAGCGCCTTACCGGGCGCGAGCTCGACTTCGCCATTGCGTACCGCAAGCGCGCTCCGATCGGCATCGATTTCAGCGGCGATTCGCGGAATCGCGAGCGCGCCGTATCGAAATGCTTCAAGTGCTATTGTACTGCTGACGCGCGGGTAAACGACGGTGCCCGTGATATGCAGTTGCGAGCTCAAGGTCCCGCTCACGTCGTAGCGCTTACCGGTCGCTTCATGGAGAAACGTTCCAATATCGGAGCTGGTCGTGTTCGCGACCAACGACAACGGATCGCTCGGGCGCAATCCGAAGCCTCCCGACACGGTTGTCGAAAGCGCGGGTAACTCGACGATCGCACGATCGATCCGGCCGCGGCCATGGACCGTTGAAGCACTCACTTCGAACTGCTCGATGGTAAAGCCACCCGCCGTTCCGCCGGCGACTTGGGCGTGCAACTGCGTAGTGATATCGGGATAGCTTCCCGCCAGGCTTGCTCGCGCATCGAGATGTCCGGTGATCGGCGCGTGCACGTCCAACATCGGCAGCCACGTGCCGAGATCGACCGCGTGCGCGTTGGCTCGGAGGTCGGCATGCATCGTGTTGGGCTCGACGCTGCCGCTGACGGCGACCTCGCCGCTGGGCCCGCCGAACTGTAGCGTGCTCGCAATCGAACTGCCCTGGCTCTGCCAGTGCGCTGCAACCCTACCCAATGCGATGCGGCGGTAGCGAGCATCTACAAAGGCCGCCTGACCACTCGTCGCGACGATCCGCGTTCCATGCAGCATCGCGCGCAGATCGAGCGATCCGGTTCCAGCAAGCATGTCGCCCGGATCGAAGAAGTCGTTGAAGTCGGCGAGGTCGAGTTGCGGCGCGTTGACGGCAACCGCGGCGCTCTGCAGCGTCGCCTTGCCGTTCAGTGCGATCGGCGACGAACCGACGATGACGCGACCGTTCGTGAACGCAAGCGCGGTCGTACCGCCTTCGATCGCGGCGCGCAAGTCGCGAAACGCCAGGCCGTTGATCGAACCTTCCGGAGCGCGAAACGTTCCGGAGACAAGCGGCGTGGAGCCTTGCCCGCGCACGCGAACGTCGGCGTCGAGTGTCCCTTGCACGAGGGTTGCCTCGCGCGGCCGAACGACCGCGAGCAGTTGGCTCACATTGGATGAATGGAGCTGCGCCGCGAGATCGTAACGCGGCGTGACCGTGCCGGCGGCCGCGACGAAGAGCGGACCGATTGCGGCTGCGGCATCGTGCACGCGTATCGACCCGCGCGCATATGCGAGGCCGGCATTCCCGTTAATCGTATAGTCGCGATAACGTCCGCCGGCCACGACGAGCGTGCCGGCGACTTGCGGCGATCGCGGCGTTCCGTCGACGGTCGCGGCGAAACTCGCTTCGCTTCCGGCGTCGCCGACGGCGGCGCCGTGCAGCACGCCTTTCGTCACGCCGGCGACGATCGTCGCGTTCACTGCCGGCTGTGCCGCTAGAAGGCGAATGTCGCGCGCATCGACGAGACCAAGGAGCGAATCGCGCGGCCGGTCGAGCGCAACGCGCGCGTAGAGCGAACCACGATGGTCTGAGAGATGAAGCGGCCCGATCGAACCGACGCCGCGGCTGTCGACGTCGAAGATTGCGTCGAGCTGCTGTGCCGCGGCGCCGCCGCCCCACAATGCACCGCGCAGCGCGATCGCCTTGGCGTCATCGGCCCGCGCCACCCCGAGCGCCGTAACGCTGAGCCCGGGCAGCAAGGTGCTCGCGTATGGGATCGCGTCGAGCGATGTCCGTGCACCGACCAGCATCTCGATGGCGTTCGGGGCTCGCTGCACTCCCACACGCCCCCGCGCACTCAATGCGGCGCCAAGATAGCGTCCGTCGAAGTTTACGATATCGGCGTCGCGTCCGTCGAAAGCAACGAGGCCGCGCAGATCGTCGACCGTTGCGCCGGCGTACGTGACGCCGGCCGAGCGCAGATCGACCCACGTGACCGGCTTCGCTACCGGTCCCTCGACGCGGAGCGCGAATGCCAACGGGCCGCGTATCGGAAGATGAACGGCTTGCGCGAACGCCATGCGGAGCCGCGCGAGGTCGCCGTTGCCGCGCACCGCGAGTGCAATGCGAGGAGCGCGCAATCCGTAAATGCCGCCGCTTACGCGCGCCGGAACGCCGGCAAGGTTTGCGTCGAGCCCCGGGGTTAACAAGCCATTGTCGTAGACGTCGATTTCGCCGCGCACGCCGTCGACCGGTTTCGCGAGGCCGGCGATCGAGATTCGCGCGCCGTCGAGAAAGGCGGTAGCGGCGAGGTGCGTTTGCATCGCTCCGCTTTGATCCGGAAGCCCGACGTAGCGCG
>JBARKF010000141.1:0-52635 GCA_049800655.1 Candidatus Cybelea sp. | reverse complement strand
GCCGCACGCTGCGCGACGACGTCGACGGCGCCGGCGTCCTCGATCCGGCGGCGATCGCACAGGTGGCCGCGGAGTCGTGGCCGGTCGTGCGCGACGCGGACGAGCTTCACGATGCGCTGGCGTCGCTCATCGTCACGCCGCCGGTTGCAGAGTGGAATGCGTGGTTCGCGGAGCTTGTCGCGCAGCGTCGCGCCCTGTCGATTAATTCTTTGTGGACCTGCGCCGAACGTGAAGCGCTGGCGCGCGCAGCGTACACCGGCGCGCCGGAAGCGCCTGCCCCGAGCGGAGTCGAAGGGCGCGACGAGGCGGTAACCGAGGTCGTGCGCGGGTGGCTGGAGTGCAGCGGACCGCTCACCGTTGACGAGATCGGCGAGCGATTAGGAATCGAGAAGGATGCGATCGAAGCCGCGCTGCTTCGCTTGGAGACGCAGGGACAGGTCTTGCGCGGACGATTTACGCCGTCAAAGAACGGCGAGGAGTGGTGCAACCGGCGGGTGCTCGCGCGTATTCACCGTTTGACGATCGGACGGCTGCGACGCGAGATCGAACCGGTGACCGCCGCGAGCTACGTCAGCTTTCTGCAGCGCTGGCAGCACGTCGCGCCGGCGTCGCGGTTGCATGGAATCGACGGAACGCTGCAGGTGGTACGCCAGCTCGAAGGTTACGAGATTCCGGCGGTTGCGTGGGAGGAACAAATTCTGCCGGCGCGGATTGCCGGCTACCGGCCCGAGCTTCTCGATCGTCTCTGCTATGCCGGCGATGTGATGTGGGGAAGGCTCTCGCCGCATCCCGCGCTCGAGCCGGGCGACGCTGCCGAGCGCAGCCGCGTTCGCCCGACGCGGATCGCCCCAATCGCGCTCTTTCTGCGCGCCAATGCCGAAGAGCTCATCGTCCGCCGCGACTCCGACCACGCAGCCCTTTCGCACGCGGCGCGGGAAATTCTCGACCAAATCGAGATCTTGCGGGCGCCGTTCTTTGCCGAGATCGTGCGTGCGACCAAACGGCTGCCGGCGGAAGTGGAGGAAGCCTTGTGGCAGCTCGTCGCCGCGGGCTTGGTGACGGCCGACGGATTCGACGCGTTGCGTTCGCTCAGCGATGCGAAGCGCCGGCTCGGCGAAAAGGGACTTCGGGCGCGCCCGCGCTCTTCGAGCGGACGGTGGACGCTGCTGGCGGCCACGGCCGAACGCATCGATCGTGAGGCATTCGCACGCCGGCTGTTGGCCCGTTGGGGCGTTGTTTTTCGCGACGTCGTCGCGCGCGAAACGCTGGCGCCACGCTGGCGGGAGCTGCTCATCGCGCTGCGGCGCATGGAAGCGCGTGGCGAGATACGAGGAGGCCGTTTCGTGGCAGGTTTCGTCGGCGAACAGTTTGCGTTGCCCGAAGCGATCGAAGCGCTACGCGCCGCGCGGCGCGCCGGGGACGATGCGCAGGCCGTTCGCCTCGGTGCCTACGATCCGCTCAATCTCACCGGCATCATCCTGCCCGGTGCGGCGGTGGCGTAGGTTAGCAGGTTGTGTTCGTCTGTTGTCCTGAGTAGATCTCGATGACGCCCGTTGCTGCGACGGGAACGCTCTGACCCTTTAACAGCGTGCCGATTCCGCCAATTGCGCCTCCGTATTTGCTTTTGGTCGCGATCACGTAACACGGCCCGAAGTTGACTTTGACCCGGTCCACGACGGCTTGACCGTAGATGGTGTAGGGATCGCCGGGCACGATCGACTGAGAAGCCAACCCGCCGCCCTGCGATACGTTCTTCCCGAAATCCGTTCCGCTCGAGAGCGCGAACTGCAGGTAGAAGATCGCCGTGCCTTGGCCAAGCTCGGGCATGTTGTCGTAGTTCGTCGTACTGCTGATCAGCGACAGCTTCACGGATGGATTGGCGCTGGGATACTTTACCGTGCCGCCAAAGCCACCAAATGCGGGAATGCAAAACGCGCCGCCCTTGGTCGACAGCCTGACCGTCAGCGATGCATAATCCTTGTTATTCTTTTGACCTTTGCACGGCGGCGGCGTGCGATCGAGCGCAATAACGCGCTGCGACGCGTCGCCGCCAAGCGCGGGTGTCCCGGGGATCATCGCGCCGTGCTGGGCGCAAGCGGCCAACAACACAGCGGCCGCGATGATCGGCGCGCCGCGGGAGCAGAGCCGGTATCGCATGAGAAAGCCTCCGAACGGTAATCGGGTGGATGCTTTGGGGGCCAATACGAGAGGGGGCTGCGGAAGCCTGTTAGCCAAAAGAAATCACATGCGTTTGAAGATGCCGTTGCTTTTGGGCTTCGCAGTTACGCTTGCTTTGGTGGGATGCGGCGCAGGCGCCGGACCAGGCGGCGCTTTGGTGGCGTTGCCCCAGCCGCAATCGCCCGCGATGGGCAATCCGGTGCACAAGTACATCAAGCACGTCGTCGTGATCATTCAAGAGAATCGCAGCTTTGAGAATTTCTTCGCGGGGTATCCCGGCGCGAACGCGCCGCTAACCGGCAAAGCCGGCGGCAAAACCATCGCGCTGAAGCCGATCACCTTCGTCGGGCCGGACCTGCAACACGATTGGACATCTTCCATCGTCAGTTGGGACAAAGGGAAGATGGATGGCTTCTATCAATTCGGGCAACACCCGTACGGTAAATACGCAGCGTATTCGTACGTCAAAAAGTCGCTGATCAAACCCTACTGGGACATGGCGAACCAGTACGTGCTTGCGGACGCAATGTATCCAACCGAGTTCGGCGGCAGTTTCACCGCGCATCTAACGCTCGTCGCGGGCACCGATAACATCACCCCTCGCGAAGCCGAGGTGAACATCCCCAGTGGGCTGCCGCCCCAGGATTGCGACTCGCCGCCGCCCACGACGAGCTCCTACGTAACGCCCAATCGCAAGGTGCATTCGTTCAAAGGGCCATTCCCTTGTTTCGACCAGTTCAAGACGGCGGCGCAAACGCTCGATCACGCCGGAGTCTCGTGGAAATACTACGCGACGCAGCTCATCGGCGCCGGCATGTGGGAACCCTATGAGGCGATTAAATACGTGCGCGACGGCCCCGATTGGGACAAGAATATCATCGTGCCGCAGACGACGATTCTGACCGATCCCGGAAACGGCGATCTTGCTTCGGTGAGTTGGGTTTCACCCAGCGTTCAAGACTCGGACCATCCGGAGGCGCAGAGCGATCAAGGCCCGTCGTGGGTGGCGTCGGTCGTCAACGCCGTCGGCGAAAGCTCGTATTGGAAGTCCACGGCGATCATCGTGCTCTGGGACGACTGGGGCGGATGGTACGATAACGCGGCGCCGCCGCAGCCCGATTTTCGTGGCCTCGGCATTCGCGTTCCGTGCTTGATCATCTCGCCCTACGCGCGCGAAGGCACCTCAGGCGAAGGCTACGTCTCGCATACGCAATACGAGTACGGGAGCATCCTGAAGTTCATCGAGGAAGCCTTCGATCTTCCGTACCTTGGCTCGACCGGGGATGGCTACACCGACCGGCGTGCGACGAGCATCGACGATGCCTTCGACTTCACGCAGCAGCCGCGATCCTTTACGCCGTTCGGCACGAAGTATAGCCGGGCGCACTTCCTTCGCGAGCCGCCGTCGCACAAGCCCGTCGACACGGAATAGCCGGCCCCCGGCGCGAGGCGATTTACTGCGAAGCCAGTTGCGCCAAGCGGGTCTCGCCTTCGCTTGCCAATCCTTCGAGGTTTTTCGCCGTGGCGTACTCGGCCGCGGTCGGCCGAGCGTACGCTCCTTCGAGCGAGTTCATAAGGAAGGCCAGCTGCTCGCGGATCCTGGTCGGCTTCACTACGTCGGCTTCGCTCGAATGGACGTCGAGCATGACGAGGTTGTCAACTTCGTCGTCCACCGCGCTTGCCTGCGCAGGCGACATCTTGGCGCGCGCGTCCATGGCTCGCGCGATCGCCCGGTCTAAACGATCGATCGATGCGAGAAGCTCACGCTCCAATGCGAGCCGTGCCTCCAGATCGCCGGGAGCCGGATGAACGCGCGGATCGAGCTGCACCTTCACCGGTGCTTGCAGTCGTTGACCACCGTACTGCAATACGACCGTGTACGTGCCGGGCAAAATCGTCGCACCGTCAGCCGTATCGGGAAAGTCATCGGTGGGTACCGAGCGAAATCCGGGGATGTCGTAGGCCGGCCCATATTGCATGGTCCACTGAAAACGGTTCATGCCGGGCTCGACGGCGGTCAGTCTCTCCAGCGCGCGTTGGCGATCTTGGTTGGCGTCGAGATTCGCTTCTTGCTCCGGCGTCAGCTTTTTCGGGTGCTTTGCCTTTAGATGGAGCGCGTAGCTGCGAATCGTGGCGCCGTTTGCATCGAGAAAGGAAAGCGTTGCCGGCGTCGATCCGTTGTAGCTCGACGGCAGGTTGAAGAAGACCGCAGCGCCATACTTTGGATTATCGCCGAAGTCCGGAATCGAAAAGTCGGGGCCGCCGTAGGCCTGCGTTAGCCACGCCGTCTCGGGCGCGAAAAGCTGCGCGCTCGCGGTCGAGTAGGCCGTTTGGTGGGCGAGCTGTTCGAGCAGCGCGATGTTATCCATAATCCAGAAGGCACGGCCGTGCGTCGCCGCGACGAGCTCGCCTTCGCGCACGTCGATCGCGAGATCGCGCACTTGCACGCCCGGAAGATTCAGGGTGAGCGGCTGCCACTGGGCGCCGCCGTCGAGGCTGACGTAGACGGTGCTCCGCGTGCCCGCGAAGAGCAACCGTGGCTCGCGCGGATCTTGACGAACGACAAACACGTATTGATCGGCCGGGATACCGTTGGTCACCGTCGTCCAATGTGCGCCGTAATCCGTCGTTTCGTAGACGTACGGGTGGTAGTCGTCCCACATGTAGCGCGACGCCGTGAGATAGGCAGTGCCTTTACTCGTGTGCGACGGCTCGATCGAACTGATCTGCGCCCATTGCGGAAGCTGGGGCGGTGTCACCGCAGTCCAATGCGCGCCGTGATCGGTCGTTACGTGGACGAGTCCGTCGGCCGAGCCCGCCCACAAGATATTGGCATCGAGCGGCGACACGGCGAGTGACGCAATGTCGGGAAACGTTTCCGCACCCGTTTGATCGAGATAAACCGGGCCGCCGGTGGGACCTTCGGTGCTCGGATCGTTGCGCGTTAAATCGGGGCTGATGATCGTCCAGGTTTGCCCGCGATCCATGCTCGAGAAGACGACTTGCGCCGCAACCAGAAGCTCGTGCGGGTTGGCGGGAGAGAAGAAGATCGGGTGCGTCCAGCCGAAGCGGTACTGCGTCTCGGCCGACGAGTTCCCGGCCATGTAGCGCGGCCACGGGCTGACGTTTTTTGCGTCGCCGGTGACGCGGTTGAGACGCACGAAAGAACTGTAATAGCCGCTTCCATACGTTACATAAACGTCATCGGGGTCCGGTGCGACGAACGTGCTCTCGCCCAGTGCCACCGGATGCCACTGTTCCGGTCCGACTCCCGGGCCGACCGCGGCGCTTGCGCCCTCGTACGAGCCTTCGTCTTGGCTTGCGCCGAAGACATGGAACGGAAACTGATTGTCGATCGCGACGTGGTAGAACTGCCCGGTGGGTTGATTGTGGTCGTCGCTGAACGTATCGCCGCCGTCGACCGAAACGCTCGCGCCGCCGTCGTCACCGACGAGGATGATCTTTGGATTGCGCGGATTGACCCACACGATGTGATTGTCACCGTGCGGCGGATTCAGGTCGGCCTTCCACGTCTTGCCGCCGTCCTTGGTTCTGTAGACCGCGTCGACTTCGGGCGCGAACGCAACTTGCGAGTTCGTTGGATCGACGAAGATCGCCATATAGTAAAACGCGCGCTGGCGCAGCTTCCACTCGGAGTTCACGCGCTTCCAGGTGGCACCGGCATCATTGGAGCGAAAGACGCCGCCGTCGCCGGCTTGAACGATCGCATAGACGACCCGCGGATCGCTCGATGAGACCGCGACGCCGATCTTGCCGAGCGTTCCGGTCGCGAAGCCGCGATTGGTCGAGATTTTCGCCCAATGCGCGCCACCGTCGGTCGTTTTATAGAGACCGCTGCCGGGGCCGCCGCTAGTCAGTTTCCACGGAACCCGCTGTGCCTGCCACATCGCGGCGTAGAGCACGTTGGGGCTGTGTGAATCCATGACGAGGTCGACGCCGCCGGTGTTATCGTCGACGAAGAGCACTTTTTTCCAAGTCGCGCCGCCGTTGGTCGTCTTGAAGATGCCGCGTTCGGCGTTCGGTTTGAAGACGTGTCCCATCGAGGCCGCGTACGCCACGTTAGGATTCTTCGGATCGATGGCGATCTTGGTGATCATGCGGGTGTCACGCAGCCCGGCATACGACCACGTCTTTCCGGCGTTGGTCGTCTTGTAAACGCCGTCACCGGTGTCGAAGTCGCCGCGGATGTCGGCCTCGCCCGTACCCGCGTAGATGACGTTGGGATTCGATGGCGCCACGGCGAGCGCGCCGATCGGACTGGCGATGCCGGGAAGTTTTCCGTCGCTAATGTTCGTCCAGCTCAGCCCGTAGTTGATGCTCTTCCAGATGCCGCCCTCGACGCCGCCCATGTAAAAGAGGTTCGGTTGGCTCGGCACGCCGGCAACCGCCACAACACGACCGCCGATATAGGGACCGATGCTCCGCCACTCAAGCTTGCTCATCAGCTGCTGCGCCGGCGAGCTCGTACTGGCCGCTTGGGCTGGCGAGGTACTCACGAGGCATAACGTTACGATGACGGCAACGAGGAGATGCTTCATAAGGCGATATCGCAACGCCCATGTCGAAAAACCTTCTTTAAGGAGGATAGAGTGTGACGGTTATCAGCGACGAGATGATGCGCGAACGGCTGGCCAAAACGAAAGCGTACGCCGCGGTGATACTACGTGAAGGTCCGAACTGGCAAGCTGAGGACGCGCGAGCGATTCTTTGGGAACACGGCCGCCGAAACTTCGCGCTACGCGAGCAGCGCAAGCTCTGCGTCGTCTGCCCTGTTACGGGCGACGGCGACGTTCGCGGAATCGGGATCTTCGACGCCCAGCCCGAGGAGGTCGAGGCGATCATGGCCGACGATCCCGCCGTGAAGGCCGGTGTCTTGACGTTTGAGATTCACGCATGCCGCGGTTTCCCGGGAGACGCGTTGGCGTAACAGTTTCATAGGCAGGGGTCAGGGGAACGAGCGCCCGGCGGCGAACCCAGGCCTTTAGTTATGAAAAGCCGGCATTTTTTATTGCCTGGGCTGCTTGCGCTGTTTCTTTGGATGGGCAGCGCGCTGCAACCGCCGGGCTTAGCGGCGGCAAAACCCGCGGCGCCAACCCTCTGCGGCCCGTACGGCGGTCCGCGAGAGCTCGTCGAGCCACCCAACGTCGCGGTTTGGAAACTTCCGCTCAATGCCGGAGGCGAGCACGAGCTGATTCTTTCCGTTCACACGGATGGCCGGGACGCAAGTCAGCGATACTGCTATCGGTACGTTTGGAATGGTGCGGTACAGAGCATGGCACCAACGCTACGCGTGCGTCGCGGCGAACGTTTTGCGATTCGCGTCGTCAACGACATCAGCGGACCAAGTAAGGCCGAACGCGTTGCGTCGACGGCTATTCCCGCCTGCATGCCGATGGCGATGCCCCCCCCGACGACGAACCACTACGTCGGCTACTTGAACCATACGGTCGACGATCGCTACATGCACGTTTCCGCTATCGACACGAACATCCACTTGCACGGCTACGAAGGACCCGCGAACGAGGAGAATATTTTTCTCTCGACGCTGAGCACGCCCATGCACGCGTGCGAATATCACATCACGATTCCGTTGACGCAGCCGCCCGGAACCTATATGTATCACCCGCACGCCCATGGTTCGTCAGACGTGGAAGTCGCTTTGGGGCTCGACGGCGTCTGGATCGTCGAGCCCGACCACCCGCAGCTTCCGCAATCTGCCGAGCACGTGATCATGCTGCGCTATCGGATACCCATCGCCAACGATAATAATTTCGCTCCCGGCACCGACCCGTTCTTTCCCGCCGCCATCTCCCACGAGGCTGCGCTAAAGCCGGCGCCGCCCGTTCCTTACGATCCGTTCCATCCGCCGCCGTGGCCGAGTACCTATCCGATGGCGGCCGGCGGCGTGACGCTCGACCCAACCGGCTGCGACGGTGTCGCTTCCGAAGTGCGCGTTGCCGCCAACGGCGCGGACACCCCGGTCACCCTGAAAGTTCCGGCCGGCGAGCCGCAGCTGCTTCGCATCGCCAACGGTACCTCCGATTCGGCATCTGCGCTTCAGATGCGCGACACGTCCGGACACGTGGTGCCGATTCAACTGGTCGGGCTTGACGGAATTCCGGTCTCGGGTGATCCAAATCAGCCGCTCTCGCGGTTCGTCGAGACGTACAAGCTGATGCTGACGTCCATGTCTCGCGCGGATATTCTGCTGACCGTGCAGCCAGGCGAAAAGTTCACGATTTCTTCCGAGCACTACTGCGAAGGAAAAGATGCGTTCTTTCAGATGCATCACGAGCTCATCAAGATCGAAGCGCTTCCCGGCAGCGTGCGCGCGCAAACCGTCCAGCTAGATCCAACGCCTGCGGTCGTTGGCAATACGCCGGCTGGAAGGCTCGTCGCGTACACGCGCGCTAACCCGTCGCTCGTCCGCCGACGAGCCTTCACGTTTACGGAGTACGTCTTTCCGAAGCAGGGCAAGACTCCATCGCACCAGGCGTACTACATCACCCAAACGTCGAACCTGAATTTCCGGGAGCACCCGTTCTGGCCGACGTATGGGCCGGGCGCGACCGCACCGTCGAATGCGGACGTCGTAGTGAAACGGGGAACCATCGAAGAGTGGTATTTGATCAACGCGACGATGGAATCGCACGCGTTTCACATCCATCAAATGTCTTTCGTCCAGGAGCGGGCCGTACCGGGCGTGCCGTTGATGGCCGATACGGTCTTCGTGCCGATCGGCACGCTCTTGCCAAATCCTCGCGACCCGAACTACCCGCTGGTGCAGCCGAAGATTACGAAGATACTGCTCGACTTTCGCAACGTGCCGCGGGGCACGTTCGTCTTCCACTGCCACATGCTCTTTCACGAGGACCACGGTATGATGGCGACGATCCGGGTGGTCTAGCGCCGTATCGTTTCCCAATCGCCAGAGTATAGAGCGGCATGCGTAGATGGTGGCTGGTCGGCGGTCTAGGCCTGGTGCTGCTGGCCGTGGCGCTCTCCGTGTGGGCGTATCCGGCGTTGCCGCAGCGCGTGCCGACGAGTTGGAGCCTCAGCGGCGAAGCCGCCGGGTACTCCTCGCGACTCGGTGCCGTGGCACTTTTTCCGGTTCTTGCAGCGTTCATCTGGGTGCTCATGATCGTTCTGCCGGCTATCTCTCCTCGGGGGTTTCGGCTCGACGCCTCGCTGACGCCGTTCTATGAGACGTGCTTGGCCGTCATCGCGGTGTTCGTCGCCATTCAAGGCGTAATTCTCCGAGCGCAAATCGCGGGAACGGTTCCTTCGATTTCGCTGATATTTGCGTTTATTGGCGTGTTGTTGGCGGTGATCGGCATCCTCGTCGGGAGAGTTTCCAAGAACTTCTTCATGGGCTATCGTACGCCGTGGACGCTGGTGAGCGATCGGGTGTGGTTGCGCACGAACGCTCTCGGCGGCCGGCTTATGGTGGTGGGCGGTCTGCTCCTGATCGCGTGCAGTCCGTTCACGAACGTGATCGTGGCGGCGCTCATCGCCGTATTCGCGGTGGTCGTGGCGGTCCCGATCGCGTACTCGTACGTTCTCTATAGGCGGCTCGAGGGCTAAGGGCCGCCCGTGTAGCCGGGTTTGTACGGCGGCCCGATGCCGCCCGGAAGGACGAGCGGCGGACGCGGGCTTTCCGCGAAGTTGAAATCGGCGCGAAGATCGCCGAGCTGTGGCGCATTTTCGGCCACGGTTGCGCGCGGATCCGGCCGGCCATCGGTCTTGGGATCGAGGCGCTCGCCGTTCAAGAAATCATCCTCGATGAACTTGACGTACGCGTCGTTGCTGAGGGTCTGATGGTCGATGAAGCCTTTACGGGCGTATGCGCTGATCACGAGGCCTGGGACGCGGAGCCCATAACCGAAAAAGTTGACGTTGGGCGGTGCAACGTGATCGTAGAAGCCGCCCCAGTCGTCCCAGCTCAAAAAAATCGCCGTCGAATCCCAATACGGACTACGCATTACCGCGTTGACGATGCCGGTGACGTACGCCTGGCCGGTACTAACGCGGCCGGGAGGATGCTCGCTGTAGCGATTTCCCGGGGTAAGCCAGACGACGGCCGGTAAGTGGCCGTTGCGCAGATCGCTGAAGAACAGGCTCATGTCTTTGACGTTGCCCAGCTGGCCATCTTGTTTGACATCGTCGAAGTGCGGAAGCGGATTCCAGATGCCCGGCGTGCGCGCGCTCTGGGGCTTCAGTTTGCAGCTGCTCTGATCGTTCTCGCAATCGGGTTCGAAACCGTCCATCACGTAGTACGCCCACGAGACGTCGTGTGCGTGCAGCAGATACGTCAGGTCCGTCCACGGATAGTCTGGCCGGCCGGGGAGCCGTGGATCGTCTTTGTCGAGAACGTCGTACGGCATGTCGGTCGGCGTGAGATAGGTGCGTTCCGGTTTGCAGCTGTTGGAATCGCCCGGCGTCACGCAGCTGCCGGCCCACTCCGAGACCATGTACAAATGCGCCGGCAGACTCCACGAGCGCATCGCTTCGAACATGCGATCCTGCAGCACGAAAGCCTTCGCGTAGGCCCAGTAGTTCCGGAGCTCTTCCTCCGTATGATAGCCCATGACGGTGCGCTCGTGGCCCTTGACGACGCACGTCGGAATGTCGGTGGGGCAGCCTCCGGCCTTCTTCGCTCCTCGCAGAACGCCGATGAACCCGTCCATCTTGCCGGCGTCGATGTCACGATCCGCCGCCCACGCCGCATGCGGGCCGCCCATGTTCTCGTCGCTCGTGTCGTGGTAGGGTTTGACGCACGTTTTTGTCGCGGGATCAGGAACGCAAGCCTGCGGCACTCCATCGCGCATCGGAATACCGTCGGCACCCGGAAACGTTCCGAAGTAACTATCGAAGGAGCGGTTCTCCTGCATGATGATGACGACGTGCTTGATCTTATAAATGCCTTGCGCAGTCGCCGCTGCCTGCGCCGTCGCGTTGGCATGTCGCAGCAACGGTATGCTCGTCACGAGTGCCACGGCGAGTATGACAAGCGCATACCGGGTCATGGGTTTCTGGTTCGAAACTAGGGCGGGCGCGCCTTTCGATTTCCATCGGCGAGGCGATCGACTCGGCGCGTCGAACCGACGCAAACGATGATGCGCGGCGTTTTATGGCTTGCCTTCCCTGCGTTGCTAGGCGCAGCAAGCCCCGAGCCGGCACCAAGTGCGTCGCTACGCCAACTCACATACGCCTTTAGCGTTCACAAAGAAGGGATGGCAGGCCCTGAGTACAGCGGCGCCGATTCGGCCGTCCCAAACTCACCCGGTGATTCAACCACCGACGGTGGCCAGGGGACGATGCAGGTGGACGTGCTCTCGGTTACTGCCGACGGAGCGCTGCTCGTTCGTATCTCCGAGAAGGTGGATTCGGAGCCGCAGCCGCGTCAGGCCTACACCTGCACCGTGTACGGCGATACAACCGTGACGTGCCCTTCGGCCCCTGCACCTAGTCAGGCGGAGTGGCTGCTCCTGAGCTATCTCGGCCGGCGGTTTGTAGATGGCGCGCCGTGGGACGCGAAGGGCCACTGGCAGCGCACCGAGACGATCGCGCAGTTCACGCTGCACGAAGACTTCACCAAGTCCAACGATAGCGATCCCAAGCATATCGTCGTGCACGAAAGCAAGGTCTTCGACATGAGCAACGGAGGCCTTAGCGTGCGGCGAGAAAACGTGCGTATCACCTACGATCGTTCCATGGAAGCGCCGACGGCGATTCACGACGACTTGGTGTCCACCGGTGATTCAGGATCGTCCGGCCACGCGACGTTCGACTTCTCGCTGAAGAGCGATTCATTCGCTAAGTAGCGCCGGGGCGCTAACGATCGGCTAGGCTAACTACAACCGGACGTGGCCCCGCACGAATCGCACTTCTCACATGCGCCGTTACGCACCATGGTGAGCTGGCCGCATTCGGAGCACGCGTTTCCGGTGTAGCCTTTCGCCTTCGATGCGTTGATCGCTTGCGTTCGCGCGAGCGTCGCCACCGCGGTCCCCCCGCCGTTGCTGCTCGGCTGGAATCGAGTCGGTGGCGCCTCCGATGCGGGTGCCGCGGTTCCGCCTTGCGGCGGTTCCTGGCCTGGATGGAGATGCGTGCTCACCGGATGAAGCTTCTCGACGATGCCCGCGGGCCGCACCTGAACGCCGGCCTCCTCCTCGGCGATATACTCTTCGTGTGCTTCCGGTCCCATCGCGTCCATCTGCATCGACGGCTGCACGTGCGCGAGGTCGTAGCGCCCGAGATAGCTCACCGCCAACTCGCGGAAGATGTAGTCGAGGATCGAGGTTGCCATCTTGATGTGGTCGTGACCGATGACCGGACCGTTCGGCTCGAAGCGCGTGAAGGTGAAGGCTTCAACGAACTCTTCGAGCGGCACGCCGTGCTGCAAACCGAGCGAGATCGCGATCGCGAAGTTGTTCATCAACGAGCGGAAGGCCGCGCCCTCTTTGTGCATGTCGATGAAGATCTCGCCGAGCTGCCCGCCCTCGTACTCGCCGGTGCGCAAGTAGACTTTGTGACCCGCGATCGTCGCCTTCTGCGTATAGCCGCTACGCCGCTGCGGCATCGGACGCCGTTTGGCGATATAGCGATAGACGATCTTTTCTGCAACTTGCAGCGGCGTTGTAAACGGTTGCAGCTGCGCGCCCGAGACGGCTTCCTCTTCGCTGACGTCGCTACCGAAGTCGTAGCTGGCCGCGAGCGGCTGGGAAAGCTTCGACCCATCGCGGTAGAGAGCGACGGCTTTGATCATCCGCTCCCAAGAGTAGCGGTAGGCTTCTTTGACATCGCCAATCGTCGCGGTTTGCGGTAAATTTATAGTCTTGCTTATAGCGCCCGAAACCCAAGGCTGCGCCGCCGCCATCATGTCGACGTGCGCGAGCGGCCGGATGTAGCGCGATCCGTATCGCCCACAGGGCGTCGCACAGTCGAAGACCGCTAAGTGCTCTTCTTTAAGGTAGGGGGCGCCTTCGACGGTCATGCGTCCACAGATGTACGCTGACGCCTCTTCAACCTGTTGCGTCGAAAAGCCGAGTCCGTCACGTAAGATCGAGAAGTTCCAATCATTGAGCTGCTCTTCGGTCAGTCCGAGCTTCTCTTTGCAGAACGCTTCACCGAGCACGAACTTGTTGAAGACAAACGGCAGCTCGAAGGCGCTGGAAAGAACGGCCTCGACGCAAGCGATCGCCTCGTCATCGAAACCTCTGGCTTTCAGCGTCGCCCTGTTGATATGCGGCGCCTCCTCGAGCGTTCCGGTCCCTTTTGCGTAGGTTTCTATCGCGTCGATTTGGTCTTGGGAGTATCCGAGTTTATGGAGCGCAGCATCGACCGACTGATTGACGATCTTGAAGTAACCCCCCCCGGCAAGCTTCTTGAATTTCACAAGGGCGAAATCGGGCTCGATGCCCGTTGTGTCACAATCCATGACGAGACCGATGGTATTATGCGAAATGAAACCGTTAGCGACGTACGTGACGTTGTCAGGGACCGAGAGGTCGTAGGTTAGTTGCTCGCCGCCGTCGTCGTTTGCAGCAACGGTATCGTAGTGGAACGTCAGCGCGCTCTGCAGCTCGAGGTTATTCGTTCGTTCGAGCAGGGCGGTGGCGGTAGTGCGGCTGATGGCCGCGGAATGTCCGTGCCGGTGGCGATAGAGTTGTGTTCTCGCGTAGAACTCGCTCGAATAAGGAACCAACGTCTCGATCAGGTCCTTGCGGACGAAGACGCGATCTCGCTTCGTGCCCTGCCACGTATCGCAAGGACGAATGGCTTCGCGCTTTCGGGATCCGATGAAGCCGATGCGCTCCAGGAAAGACTGCGCGTAAACCGCATTGCGCACGCGGAGCACGTAGAGATCGGATGCCCCCCAGCCCGAGGGTTCAACCTTCGTGCTTGTCGGAATCCCGAGCATCAGCAGCACCGTCCGTACTTCTTCGGAAAGCGTCGCGTTGGTGGTAGAAAGGTGCGCAACGCCATGGGTCGTCGTTCCATCGGCCTCGAAAAGGCCGCGCAAGAAGGCGCCGTAGACAGCAGGGTCGTTGCTGGCAAGCACCGCTTCGGGAATGTGCGGTACGTAGCCCTTGCTCCGGTGGTCGGTGGTTGGATGATGCTTGGCAAAACCGCATGCATCCCACCACATCGCCAACGGCACGGAGTTCAGCGCGACTTCCGCATAACCGGTTTTCTTCGTAACGATAGCGTCGATATTGAAGAGCCGCTTCGCACTTCGGACGAGGTGTTCGCAAACGTCGACGTCACCGTCAGCGACGCTCAACCGAATACCTTTTGCGTGGAGAAACCCGTCGCCCATGAAATATCCGACAAGCTCTGCCAGCTCGGCCGACATCGAGCGCGGGACCGTCGTGGTGAAGTCTGCCGTCCAATATTCTTCACCAAGCGGCGGCAAGTTGACGACGTGCGGCGCTCCGGAGAATCCGCCCATCGACAAGGCGACGATGTCCCCCGAAGCTATCTCGGCAAATCGCTTCCAAACGAGCTCGCCGGAGTCACCATCGACGACCTTGATGCGGTGCTCGGGCGTTCCTTGAATTATGTATCCGCCGGCGGTCGTGATTCGCCGGGTCGGCGAGATGCCGTTGACGTAGAACTTCGTCGCCTGCCGCTCTCCATCGTCCGTGAGGACGCGCACGTTGACGTCTTGCCATTGAGTGCCGTCGGGATTGCCCAAGCGGCGAAGCCGCGTAAGGCCGCGATCCGTGACGATCAGGGAGTTTCCGGTTAGACATCCTGTCGGCGCCGTGACCGTGACTTGCGCGTTGCGATAGCCGGCGACCTCACCGATCGTTAACGCATCGTCCCACATCTTCCGTGCAAGCGCCCACGTCTTCTGAGTGAAGAGCGTCGGCATGTAGGTGATCGGCTTGACGGTCAGACCTTCGTACTCGCTCGCGGCTGCCGCATAGGCGGCCTTTCGGTGGTTTCGAATAACGCGCAGCATCGGTTCGCGATTCGCCGCAAAGCGAGCAAATGGTCCAAGTTGCTGCGCCATCTCTGCCGACGTGCGGTACGCCATTCCGGTTTGCAGCGCGTTGATCGCGCCGCACCAGCCGAAACTCTCCTCTGAATCGTACGGCAAACCCATACGCATGAGAAGCGTTCCAAGGTTAGCATAACCGAGTCCAAGTGTGCGATAGCCATGATTTTTTTCGGCGATGCGCCGTGAGGGCATCTGTCCCATCGCAACGGAGATCTCAAGCGTCGTCGTCCACGTCCGCGTCGCGTCCGCAAAGCGCTGTGCGTCAAAATTCCCGTCGTCGTTGAGGAATTTGACGAGGTTGAGACTGGCTAAATTACATGCGGAATCATCTATCCACACAAATTCGCTGCACGGATTTGTGGCATTAATGCGTTCATCATTCGAACACGTGTGCCATTCTTGGATCGTATCGTCGAACTGTAAGCCGGGATCGGCGCACTGCCACGCGGCAAGCCCGATTTGCTCCCACAAATCGCGAGCTTTGATGCGCTTGACGACGTCGCCAGTCGTGCGAGCCGTTAGCAGCCAGTCTTCATCTTTCTCGAGTGCCTTGAAGAAGGCGTTGGTCAGGCGCACGGAGTTGTTGGAGTTCTGCCCTGAAACGGTGACGTACGCTTCCGAATCCCAACTCGTATCGTATTGCTCGACTTCCATGCGGGTGTAGCCTTGGCGCGCGTAATCGAGCGCGTTTTGCGCCGCGCCCGACGGGATGCCGGTGGCAATCGCATCGCGGATCGCCTGGCGCAGCGACGCATTGAGCGCCGGATCGAGACGCGCCGATTCTGGTATGCGCGTATCGTGCGCGGCAGTGATAATCGCGTTCATCTGTTTCTCAAAAATGCGCGAGCCGATGACCAAATCAGCGACCTTCCGCTCTTCGCGCACTTTCCAATTGACGAACTCTTCGATGTCGGGATGATCGGCGTTGAGCACGACCATTTTTGCAGCGCGGCGGGTCGTACCGCCGGATTTTATCGCGCCTGCGGCACGATCGAAAACTTTCAAGAACGACATGAGGCCGCTCGACGTACCGCCGCCGGTAAGTTTTTCGCCGGCCGCGCGAATCTTCGAGAAATTTGCACCTGATCCGGAGCCGCCCTTAAAGATGCGCGCCTCTCGAATTACGCCGTCAAAGATGCCGCCTTCATTGAGGAGGTCGTCCTCTAAGCCCAGAATGTAACAGGCGCTTACTTGCGGGAAAGAGTATGTATCCGGTGAGCGCGTTGCCTTGCCGTCGGTCGCATCGACGTACCAGTGTCCTTGCGGCGGTCCGGAGATGCCGTACGCCCAATGCAAGCCGGTGTTGAACCATTGCGGCGAGTTCGGTGCGCCGATCTGCCGCGCGAGCATCGCGCACATCTCGTCGTAATAGATTTGTGCATCGTTTTCCGAGTCGAAATAGCCGTGCTTCCAGCCGTGATAGGTCCAGCAACCGGCCATTCTATTGAAGACTTGTCGCGCGTCGCGTTCGGCGTCGAACTGCTCGTCGCGGGAAAGCGTCTCCAACGTGGTGCCGTCGGCGATCGATCGCTGGAGCCACTCGGGCACCCCCTCCTCAGCGACACGGGCGGTCGCGGTGGGAACCCCCGCTTTGCGGCAGTATTTTTGCGCGAGCACGTCCACGGCGACCTGACTCCAGGCCGCCGGCACCATCACGTCCTTGGCTTCAAAAATTACCGACCCGTCGGGGTTGACGATTCGCGAGCAACGGGGCTCGAACGTCACACCGGCGTAGGGGTCGCCCGGAGCGGAGTAGGTACGCGTAAACTTCATATGATGAGGGGCTCCTCGTTCTATCGAACACTCGTTCGCTTATGTCAGATGCAGCGGGTCTGACTGAATACCTATTGTGTCATATCGGACTGCTTACCACAAGATATGGGGGTTAAGCTTTGAATCCTTGTGAACGTCCTGTGGTCATCTCGCGAAATCGGTGGATGCCTGCGGCATAGCAGGCTGGCGGGTGGAGGGCATGTGGACAGGGCCGAGGATACCGGGGATAACCGGTACAACGCAGTGGCCATGTTCGGACCCGACCGCTTCGCGCCGCGCCTTCACGACGTACCGCACGAGGAGCTCGAGGCGGCCGGCATTCGGGGTCTGATCGTCGATCTCGACAACACGCTGCTCGGCTTTCGGGAGACCGAGCTGGCGCAGGAACACATCGACTGGGTAGCGCGCGCCCACGAACGCGGTTTTCGCATCGTTATGCTTTCCAACAACTTCTCTGAACGCGTGAGAAGCTTAGCCGCACAACTCAACATCGCGTGCTTCCCCAACGCGCTCAAACCGCTGCCGTTCGGATTTCTGCGCGCCAAGAGATGCCTGCGCATGCACCGACGCGAGATCGCAGTGGTCGGCGACCAGCTCTTCACCGACGTGCTTGGCGGGAAACTCTGCGGGCATTATACGATCCTCACGGAGCCGATAGAACTCAAGGACTTTCCGGTGACGAAAATTTTTCGGTTCTTCGAACGTTTGATGTTGCGAGAACGCCGTTAATGAGGCTCGCGGTTATTGGTGATCCCATCGTCCATAGCGCAAGTCCGCGGATTCAGCGCGTGTATCTCGAGGAAGCCGGGATCGACGGAAGTTACGTCGCGATCAGAGTGCCTCGCGGCGACGGTGCAGCAGCGATCCGGCGTCTGCGGACGGAGGAGTACACCGGCTGCAACGTGACATATCCACTGAAGGAAGAAGTGGTAGCGGCTTGCGATACGTTGACGGCCGAGGCCAGCGCCGCGCAGGCGGTGAACACGATTTTCTTCGGCGGCCGAGTTATCGGCACGAATACCGATGGCATTGGCGCGCGCAGCGCGATTGAAGGCTTGCTTGATGAACCGGTCGCGCTCAAGCGGATCGGCGTTCTCGGCTACGGCGCAACCGCGCGTGCCATCCTCGCCGAGCTGCACGACTGCGACGCGTACACGTTTGTGTGGGGACGCAACGCGGAACGCGTGGACGAGACCTGCCGCCGCTACGAAGCACAAGCGTGGCCGAAGAGTAACCCGCCGGAAATCGTGCTAAGCACCTTGCCGCCGGAAGCGGTGCTGCCCGACGACCTTGTAGCCGCCTTGCAGCTGCCCGATCTCGTTATCGACGCGAACTATGGGACTCGCTCGGTGCTCGCACGGACGCTGCGTCGCGACGTCGTCTCCGGCGATGCGATGCTCGAATCGCAAGCACGCGCCAGCTTCGACTTCTGGCTGGCCCATCTCGACCGCGTCGCCGGCACCTGATGGCGGAGAGGGAGGGATTCGAACCCTCGAGAGGCGACCCCACGCGGCGTTGCCGCGTGGGGACCCGATTTTGAAAACCGTTTCGCTCGCTGCGCGAGCTTCACTGATGAGCCTCTCGCGGATTCGAGAAGCGTTGACGAATTCGGAGAGGGAGGGATTCGAACCCTCGAGAGGCTCATCACCTCTGCTCGCTTTCCAAGCGAGTACATTCAACCGCTCTGCCACCTCTCCCAATCGCAACGCCGCGGTGCCCGGGCCGCTCTTAGTTGCGGTAGCGTTGGGCATGCTCCTCGTTTCGGTCGCAGCGGCGCCCGATGAGGCGCGCCATGCCATTGCCGGACATTACAATGTCGCGCATCCCCACGTCGTAAACTCGTTAACGAGCGATCCGAGCAACCTCGTCTCGAACTCGAGCTTCGAAACGGGGAACATCGACCGTGGTTGGTATCAATGCGGCGATGTTAGCGCTTTTACGACGATGGCGCATCCATACGTCGGCCTGTACGACGAGTACTCGGGTATGCTGAACGGTGCCAGCGAACCTCTCGGCAACTCCGGCGTCTGTCAGCTGGTCACGATCCCACGAGGCGCGTTGCTCACGGCGCGGCTCTATCAGCTCTCCAATGAATCCGATACCAGTTTCGCGTATCAGGAGGGCGATCTCATCGACGATCGCGGCAACGTCGTCGTCAATCTCTTCAAGAGCGTGAACGACAAAGCCGGGTGGGTGCTCGGTAGGTGGAATCTCGACGCGTACGCAGGACGAACGCTCTGGCTTTACTTCGGCGTCCACGGCGACGGCCACTCGAAAAGTTCGACGCAGCAATTTCTCGATGACGTCGTCCTCACGGCCGCGAATGCGCCGTCGCCGAGTCCCTCGCCGACCGCGGCGCCCAGGCGGCCGGCCGAATCGCATCGAATGTAAAACACATGGATTCGCCGGATTCAACGCCGCAACCGGACCGTCGCGTCCTCTTTTGGGTCGGCTTCGGAGTCGGAGTCGCCGCTCTCGGCGCCGCGCTCGCATACGTATCGCTGCGCCTCGCTTCCGCTGGGCGCCACGAAGATCCGACGACGCAGCGCATTCAAGAGTTGATCGACGAGGCGAACTCACTGCTCAAGGCGCTTGACGAGCAGAGAAACAGCGCCTAAAGCCGGCTCGGCGCTACGCGTCGGCGCCGAACTCGAGCTCACATTCAGCGACCTCTTGGCCAACGGGCAAGGTGTCGGGCGTGCCGAGGGTCTCGTCGTTTTCTGTTTTGGGCCGCTTCCCGGTGAGCGCGCGCGCGTTGTGGTCAAGCAGGTTAAGCCGCGATACGCGGTTGCCGATTTACGCGAGCTGCTCTCCGAGTCGGCGGCGCGGGCGCAGCCGTTCTGCCCGGTCTTCGGGCGCTGTGGCGGATGCCAGCTGCAGCATCTCAGGTATCCTGCGCAACTCGAGTGGAAACGGCAACTCGTTCGCGATGCCTTAGAGCGCATCGGCGGCCATCGAACAATCGACGTTCGGCCGACGATCGGCATGACGGATCCCCGCGCTTACCGGAACAAAATGTCGCTCGTCGTCGACCAGCGCAGCACTCCGCCGTCGCTTGGCTTCTACCGGCAGCGCACGCATGACGTGGTTCCGATTGCCGCGTGTCCGATCGTTAGCCCCGAGCTCAACGCCGATCTGGCGCAGCTCGATACGATCCGCGGTGACGATTCAATGCGCGCCATGCTGCGCGAGGCGCGCCATCTCGTCGCGCGCAGCGCGCGAGCGAGTGCCCGAAGCGTCCTGACGATCACGACGCAGCGGCGTGCCGAGAGCGCGGAGCGGGTTGCGCCGTTACTCTTACGCCAGCTGCCAGGACTCGCGGGGGTTACCAACTCCTTCGATCTTGCCGGCGAAAACGCAATCCTCGGCCGGCGCTATCGGCTGTTGGCGGGCGAAGCGGAAATCGAAGAGACGATTGGCGGTCTGCGGTACCGCGTCTCGGCGGGTTCGTTCTTTCAGGTCAACGTCGAGATGGTCGGACGCATCTTTGAGTTTCTGACACCCTGGCTCGAGATGCCGCGTCGAGTGGTCGATCTGTACTGCGGCGTGGGCACGTTCGCGCTCTTTTTTGCAAAGCACGGATGGAGGGTTTTCGGCGTCGAGGAGAACCCGCGGGCGATTGCCGAGGCGGCAACCAACGCACGGCTCAATCGTCTCGAGCGGTACGCCCGCTTCGAGACCGGGCGAGTCGAGCTGCTGGTCGGTGCCGATTCGCTGCGATCCGAACTTTGTGCGGCAGACGTGCTCTTTCTCGATCCGCCGCGGAAGGGTTGCGACGAAGTCACGCTCGAGGCGATCGCGCGCTCCCGCATTCCGGCATTATGGTATCTCTCCTGCGATCCGGCGACGCTGGCAAGGGATTCCAAGTTCCTGGTGGCCAAGGGCTACCGGCTCGGCGTCGTGCAACCATTTGACATGTTCCCGCAGACCGGGCACGTCGAGACCCTCGTCCAGTTGGAGTACTCTGAACTTGCCACCCCAGAGCATTGACATTCGGTACGTCGCCAAGCTGGCGCGAATCGAGCTGACCGACGAAGAGATCGAGATCTTCGGGAAGCAGCTCGGCGATCTGCTCGGCCATGTGAACGCGCTCGAGAAGCTCGATATCGCAAGCGTTCCGGCGACGGCTCAGGTCGTCGAATCGCGTAACGTGACGCGCGAGGATACGCCGCGCCCGTGTCTCGATCGCGAGCGCGTTTTGGCGGAAGCACCGCAGCGCCAGGGCGGCTTTTTCCGCGTGCCGCGCATCATCGCCGAGTAGAGGAAGCTCTGTGGCCGAGGAACGCATCAAGCAGAGCGCTGCGGAAATCGCAAACGACGTCCGGTCGCGCCGCGTCAGCGCCGTCGAAGTAGCCGAGGAGACGCTGGCGCACGTCGGCGCGGTGGACGGAGTGCTCGGCTCGTATTTAACCGTGCTTCCCGACCTCGCGCACGCGCATGCGGTGCAGGTCGACAAACGCATCGCAAGCGGCGAGGACCTCCCGCTCGCGGGTGTGCCACTCGCCGTCAAAGACAACATGTGCCTCGAGACCACGCGCACGACCTGCGGCAGCAAGATTTTGGAGCACTGGATCGCACCATACACCGCGACTGCCGTCGCGCGGTTGCTCGAGGCCGGTGCAGTTCCGATCGGTAAGACGAACTGCGACGAGTTCGCGATGGGCAGCTCGTGCGAAAACTCGGCGCTCGGCGTGACGCGCAATCCGTACGATCCGGATCGCGTACCGGGCGGGTCGAGCGGCGGCTCGGCGGCGGCAGTCGGCGCGTACGAGGCGGCGATCGGCCTCGGGAGCGATACCGGAGGTTCGATTCGCGAGCCGGGGGCGTTCTGCAATCTCGTCGGTTTCAAACCGACGTACGGGCGCGTTTCGCGTTACGGCCTCGTCGCTTTTGCCTCGAGCCTCGATCAGATCGGGCCGCTCACACGCACCGTTGAAGACGCAGCGCTGACCTACGATGCAATGGCAGGTTTCGATCCCATGGACGCAACGTCGATCGCGCGGCCGGTCGAGCCGGCTGCCGCTGCGCTGCGCGAAGACCTGCGCGGGCTACGCATCGGGATCGTCCGCGAGTTCGACTCAAAGCCGCTTGGCAGCGATCTTGACGCGATCTATCGGGCAGCATACCACGACCTGGAACGCCTCGGCGCTCAGCTCGTTGAGGTCTCGCTGCCGACCGCGGATTACGGTGTGCCGACGTACTATTTGATTGCACCGGCGGAGGCCTCGTCGAACCTGGCGCGCTTTGACGGGGTGCGTTATGGGCTGCGAGTCGAGGCTGCCGACGTGCGAACGATGTACGATAAGACCCGTGCTGCCGGCTTCGGACCTGAAGTAAAACGCCGCATCCTTATCGGTACGCACGCGTTGTCGAGCGGCTATTACGACGCGTATTACGTCCGCGCGCAAAAGGCCCGTACGCTGATCGCGGGCGACTTCGAGCGCGCCTTTGCGCGGTGCGACCTGATCGCGTGTCCAGCGACGAGCTGTCCCGCCTTCCGTTTTGCCGCCAAGAGCGATCCCTACAGCATGTACTTAATGGATTACTACACCATTCCGATGTCGCTGGCGGGGCTGCCGGCGCTCTCCGTTCCCTGCGGCTGGAGTACGCCCGAAGATGGCAACTTTCCAATGCCGATCGGCTTGCAGCTCTGCGCGCCGCTGTTCGCGGAACGGCTGTTGCTGGGCGCCGCGCACGCCTACGAGCGCGTGACAAAACACGCGCTCGCGCGCGCGCCGCTCCTCGAGGGAGTACGCGCGTGAGCGTTTCGTACGAGGCCGTCATCGGCATCGAATGTCACGTCGAGCTGAAGACGGTGACGAAGATGTTCTGCGGCTGTCTCAACGAGTTCGGCGGAGAGCCGAACACGAAGGTCTGTCCGATCTGTCTCGGCATGCCCGGCGCACTGCCTGTGCCGAATGTCAAAGCAATCGAACACATGGTCACAACGGGCCTGGCGTTCGGCGCCGTGATTCCGGCGTTTTCGAAGTTTGACCGGAAGAATTACTTCTATCCGGACATGCCGAAGGATTATCAGATTTCGCAATACGATATGCCGCTAGCGCAGGGCGGGACGGTCAAATATTGGCTCGAGGACGGCACGATGAAGGCGTGCCGCCTGACGCGTATCCATCTTGAGGAGGACACGGGTAAATCCACGCACGCCGGTTCTGGTGATGGCCGCATCGCCGGAAGCTCGTATTCGTTGGTCGACTTTAATCGGGCCGGCGTTCCGCTGATGGAGTGCGTCTCCGAACCGGAGCTGCACAGCGCGGAAGAGGCGATCGGCTATCTCGAGTCGCTGCGGCGGACGTTGCTCGCGCTTGGCGTCAGCGACGTCAAGATGGAAGAAGGCTCACTCCGCTGCGATGCCAACGTTTCGGTTCGGCCGGCGGGAACGAGCGAGCTGGGCACCAAGACCGAGATCAAAAACATGAACTCATTTCGCTCGGTGGAGCGTGCGATCGAAAGCGAGATCGAGCGTCAGATCGCTCTCCTGAACGCGGGCGACCGCGTCGTGCAAGAGACGCGCGGGTGGGACGAGGTCAACGGCGTCACGCACTCGATGCGCAGCAAAGAAGAGGCACACGACTATCGTTACTTTCCCGATCCCGATCTCGTGCCGCTGGAGGTCGCGCGCGCTGACGTCGAACGGCTACAGACCGCGCTCCCAACGCTGCCGTGCGAGCGTTTCGAGCGCTACACCCGCGAGTACGGCTTGGGCGCGAAACAGGCGACGCAGCTCGTCGAGAACTTCGAGCTCGGCCGTTATTACGACCGCGTTGTCGCACTGAGCGGCAACCCGCAACAGTCGAGCAACTTCGTCTTAGGAGAGCTCTCGCGGCTCGCCAACGAAACCGGAACGACGGTCGGTGATTCGAGCGTTTCGCCGGAACATCTAGCCGAGCTGATCGCGCTGGTCGAAACGAAGCGCATCAACTCGAAGATCGCCAAGGAACTCCTCGACCGAATGTGGAGTGGGGCCGGCGCACCTGGAGCGATCGTCGAACGCGAGGGCCTCGCCCAAACGAGCGATCTTACGACAATCGAACGTTTCGTCGACGAGGTTCTGGCAGCTAATGAAAGTATCGTCGCCGAATACAAGCGGGGAAAGACCAACGTCGCCGGATTCCTCGTCGGCCAAGTGATGAAGGCCTCGCGCGGAAAGGCCGACCCGGCAATCGTCAACGAACTGGTGACGAAGAAGCTTTCTTCGCAAAAAATCTAGCCGCTTTCATGGCTCTCGCCGACTCCCGAACGCTCGAAGCCCTCGATTTCGCCGGCGTCCGCGAGCGCGTCGTCGCGGCGACGCGTACGGCACGCGGTCGAGCCTTCGCGGTTGAACTGATGCCGCTCGACGAGTTCCAGTTGGTTCGTCACGAACAACGTCGCACCGAAGCGGTGCGCTCGCTGATGGCTGGGTTCGATCTGCGGATCATGCCCGCGATCGAGACCGCATCGCTCACTGAGGCCACGCAGGTGGGACGGACGCTCTCAGGCAGCGACCTTCACTCGATCGGCGAAGCCGTTGCTGCAGCGGGCGCGGCCCGTCGGGCCGTCGGCGAGCATCCCGATTTGTCCGGCGTCGTCGCCGGTTATACACCGCTGCGTGAGTTGCAGCGTGCGATCGGCGATGCGGTCGACGAACGCGGCGCGGTGCTCGATCGGGCCTCGCCGGCCCTCGGGCGCATCCGTCGAAGCCTCACGCAAGCGCAAGCCGACGCGCGCGATCGCGTGACGTCGATTCTCAATTCAGCCAAGCATGCTAAAACGGTGCAAGATCGGATCGTCACGGTTCGCAACGGCCGCTTCGTCATCCCGATCAAAGCCGAAATGGCGGGGGCGCTGCCGAGCATCGTGCACGATACCAGTGCCAGCGGGCAGACACTCTTCGTCGAGCCGTTAGCGGCGCTTGAAACGAACAATCGAGTCCGCACGCTGCAGATCGAAGAAGAGCGCGAAATACAGCGAATTCTGGAGGCGCTCTCGCACGAAGTCGGCCGCCACGCTCCCGCGATCGACGCCAACGTCGAAATGCTCGCGCGGATCGACTTGCTCGCCGCGAAGGCCGAGCTCTCATTGCGAAGCCAGAGCGTGGCGCCCGAGTTGAGCGAAGAGCCGGAAATCGCGGTCGAGCACGGTCGCCATCCGTTGCTCGGCGACCGTGCCGTCCCGCAATCTCTTGCAGTCGACGAAAAAACGCGACTGCTCGTCATCAGTGGACCGAATATGGGCGGAAAGACGGTTGCGCTAAAAATGGCCGGGCTCTTCGTCGTGATGACCTATTGCGGAATGCAGCTTCCGGCCGGCAGCGGCACCCGCATCGGCCGCTTCGAGCGCGTCGTCGCGGACATCGGCGACGAACAATCGCTGGTAGCGAACGCTTCGACCTTCTCCGCGCATCTCGATCGAATGCGGGAGATGTTGGAAGGCGCGAACGCGCGCACGCTCGCGATCGTCGATGAGATCGGCGGCGGCACCGAGCCCAGCGCCGGCGCGGCGCTGGCCATCGCAATGCTCGAGCGCCTGCTCGACTGCGGAGCGCGAGCGATCGTTTCAACGCACTCGCTCGAACTCAAGCTCTTTGCGCACGCGACGCCGAGCGTCGCAAACGCCAGCGTGCGCTTCGACCCGAAGACCTTCGCGCCGACCTTCGAGCTCAACGTCGGGACGCCGGGCCAGTCGCTGGCTTTTCCGCTGGCAACGCGGCTAGGCATCAGCCCACAGATCGTCGAGCGCGCTGCGGCACTGCTCGAGCGCCGCGAGCTCGACTACGAGGCGGCCTTGGCCGAACTCGCGCTGCGCAGCAGCGAGCTGCGCGAGGCACGCGAGGGACTTGAGCGCGAACGCGCCGCAGCTTCGCGACAACTCGAATCGCTGCATCGCGAGCGTCACGAACTTGACGAGGAGCGTCGCCGTTTTAGCGTGCGGGCCGAGGAACGGCTTTCGCAAACGCTGCGTGATTTCGTGCGGGATCAGCAACAACGCCGGCCGAGCCGGTCACAGGCCGCGACGCTCGCCCAGACGCTCGAAACGATGCGCCGCGAGCTTGGAATCCGGCACGAGGACGAAGCCGCCGAAAGTGCGGACGCATATTCTCCCGGGGACCGCGTGCGCGTGCTCTCGTTGAATCAAGAAGGCATCATTACTGAAGATTGGGACGAAAGGTTGCTCGTTTCGATCGGTTCAATGAAGGTCATGGTGGAGAAAAGTGACGTCCGCCGCGAGCAACGCGTTGTCAAAGGCGAGCGCGGTCAAACCCCACGCGGGGATACTCGGCACGGGCAAACTCGGCTGGAAGCTGCGACGCGTGCCTCCGGCTCGCTCGACGTTCGCGGCAAGCGCTACGCCGAAGCCGAACCGCTCGTCGAGCGGTGGATCGATGACGCGTTGCTTGCGGGAACTTCGCCGCTGCGATTAGTCCATGGGAAAGGCACGGGCATGCTCGGGCGGGGCTTGCAGGAGCACCTGCGCGAGCATCCGGCGGTCAAAAGCCTTCGCTACGGCAACGAGGAGGAAGGTTCGACCGGCGTAACGCTCATTGAGCTGCGAACGTGAGCGCTACCGATCCGGGTAATTTGCTCGACGGGTTCGATCACGTCGAGACCGTTGCCGATTTCAACGAGCGGCTTAAGACCGGCCGGCCGCTGCGCGTGAAGCTTGGCATCGATCCGACCAGTCCCGATCTGCATCTGGGCTTCATGGTCGTATTGCATCAGCTTCAGCGCTTCGCCGAAGCGGGTCATCGCGTTACGCTGATCATCGGCGACTTCACGGCCCGCATCGGCGATCCGAGCGGCCGGAACGTGACCCGGCCGCAACTCTCCCGTGACGAGATCGAAGCGAATATGGTTGCCTATCGCGAGCAGGCCGGCAAGGTGCTCGACATGGAGCGCATCGAGGTGCGTTACAACTCCGAATGGCTCGACGCGCTAACGCTCACCGATCTCGTGAAGCTTCTCGCCAAGACGACCGTGGCGCAGATGCTCGAGCGCAACGACTTTCACGACCGCTACGAATCCGGCGTGCCGATTTCACTTCACGAGTTCCTCTACCCGGTTGCACAGGCGTACGACTCGGTTGCGATCGAAGCCGACGTCGAGCTCGGCGGGACCGATCAGCTCTTCAACCTGCTGCTCGGGCGTCAGTTTCAGCGCGAATTCGGTCAGCTCCCACAGATCTGCGCGACGGTGCCGCTTCTGGTTGGACTCGACGGAGAGAAGAAGATGAGCAAGTCGTTCGGCAATTACGTCGGTGTCGCCGAACCGGCCGCCGATCAGTTCGGCAAGCTGATGAAAATCTCCGACGAGCTGCTGCCGGTCTACGCGCGGCTTGCCGCGTTTCGCCCCGCCGCGGAGTGCGAACGGCTCGCCGTCGAGCTTGCTGCCGGACGCGCGAGTCCGATGGATGAGAAGAAGCGCCTGGCGCAGGATATCGTCGCGCGTTATCACGGTGACGCAGCGGCTGCGGCGGCGCGCGATTACTTCGAGCGGACGGTCCAGCGTCGCGAAATTCCAACCGAGAGCCTTGACGAGATCGAGCTCGGCGACTCCAAACGCATCTCGGAGCTTTTGGTACGCGCTGGATTTGCCGAGAGCAAGCGCGCTGCCGAACGGCTGATCGCTGGAAACGCCGTGAAAATTGATGCCGAAGTCGTGCGGGACGTCAACGCGCTTTGGAGTTCCGCCGCGCCGGCCGTGCTCTCGGTGGGATCGCGCCGCTTCGTGCGTGTGCTTCCGCGTGCGGGCTAGCGCAAACGTTCGGCGAGCTGCTTGAGTTCCTCGGCGGTAAAGACGTAGCGCGTCTTGCAGTATTCGCAAGTCGCCTCCGTCCAATCGCGTTCCCGCCGTAGCTGCAACAGTTCGTCGGCCCCTAAGCCCAGCAATACTGCTTCGACTTTGGCACGGTTGCAGCGGCAGGCGAAGCGGAGTTCCATCGCGTGGTGCGAGTGCAACTCGAGGTCGCCCGCCAGCTCGCGTAGTAGCGCGGCTGCGTCCGCGCCGGCGGCAACCAGTTGCGTCACGGGAGGCATTTTCGCGGCGCGCTGTTCCAGCATCGCCAGCGCGCGTTCGTCCGCACCCGGCAGCGCTCGGGCCAGAATCCCTCCCGCGGCAACGACGCCGCCGGGATTCGCCAGCACGCCGAGCGCTACGATGCTCGGAATCTGTTCGGATTGCGAAAGATAGATCGCGAGATCTTCCGCGATCTCGCCTGAAGAGAGGGGGACGATGCCGACGTATGGCTGGCCGATCTCGCTCGACTGCGTAACCTGCAACGAGCCGGAACCAACGGCGCCCGCAACGTTAAACTTGCCGCGGGCATCGATCGGCAGATCGACGCGACCGTTGGACGCGTAGCCGCGCGCTCCGGCGGTCCGCTCGTCGAGCAGCCACACATCGGCCGCCAGCGTTCCGAGTGGTCCGTTGCCGGCGATCTGTAGCGAGACCCGTTCGGCACCCTTGAGGCCTGCGCCAAAAAGCGCCGCTCCGGTCGTAAGCCTCCCCACGGCGGCGGTTGCGGTCGGCCATAGATCGTGCCGATCGCGAATTTCGGCGACAAGACTGGTGGTAATGGCGGCGACCACCGTGACACCGGCAGCGCGGTTCGATGCGGCCAGGAGCGTGTCGGGCATGAGCGCCTCTGATTCGGAGGCCCGTGGTTTTCCTCCAAAGAAGCGAAGACGATGCGCGTTTTGGTTTTGCACGGACCGAATCTCAACTTACTTGGGGAACGCGAACCCGAAGTCTACGGCACGCAGACGCTGGCCGAACTTGACGGCGCCATCGCCGCCGGCGCCAAAGAACTTGGCATCGAGGTTCGTTGCGAACAGCACAACACCGAAGGGGCGATCGTCACCGCGCTGCACGCAGCTCGAACGGATTTCGGCGGCGTCGTCATCAACCCCGGTGCGTACGCGCACTACTCGTACGCGATCGCCGATGCAATCGCCGCGATTGGGATTCCGGTCGTAGAGGTTCATCTCTCGAACATTGCGGCTCGGGAACCGTTCCGCCGCAGGAGCGTCACGGCGGCCGCTTGCCGCGGCGTCGTGAGCGGCCTCGGCTTCACAGGTTACCTGCTCGCATTGCGTGCTCTCGTGGAGATGGTCGCATAAACCCAGCTCGGCAGAGGGAAGGAGCGCCTCTTCGGCTTGCGTATAACCCGAGGGCAGGAGATGCGCCGTTGACAAAGACCGATGTGATTGACGCCGTCGCCTTGGAAGCGGAGCTGTCGAGGCGCCGGGCCGGCGCGATTCTCGAGCTGATCCTCGATGAAATCAAGGGAGCATTACAGAAAGGCGATCGCGTCGCGCTGAACCCCTTTGGAAGTTTCGTGGTGCGAGCGCGCCAAGCGCGCGAGGGACGCAATCCAAAAACGGGAGAGAAAATTACGATCGCTGCGCGCAAGGTGCCGGCCTTCGTCGCCGGTAAATCACTGAAGGATGCCGTGAGCGGAAAGCGATCCCGCGCGAAGAGGCATTCGAAAAAATGAAACGGGCTGTAGCGAAGCTTGGTTATCGCGCTAGTCTGGGGGACTAGAGATCGCTGGTTCGAATCCAGTCAGCCCGACCACTCCTTTGCTAACGTAGCATAAATCCCGGACGAGCGCGGACGCTTGAGTCCGGGCTCTATCTGACGATGCGAGCGTGAAGTGAAAATTGGCACGATGGAAATGAAGATCGCGCGGGTTGAGGGCTTTCAAGTCCGCGTCCGCACCTCTGATGGACGTGACATACGCTCCGACCGCGAGGGAATGCCGCCGTGGCCGTACGAGAAAGGTGCGCGCGACCGTTGGTCAGTCGCTCGTTGGAAGCAAGAGCGCTTCGTCAGCCTTTATCCGGGCTTCGGCGTCGACGTACTCGACGGCGACGGCGAGAGCGTTGAATTCGGACAGACTCTGCTCGAAACCGTGCGTGAGAGCTACGATTGACCATCCGAACGATAAAGAAAGTTAACTTTTGTTCGTACCGTTGCGTTGCTGAGTAGGACGAGAGCGCAATTTAAAGAGGAAAGAAAGCAACCCTCCAGCCAAATAGCCGCACTGAGAAACGGAGGAACGTGTTGCAGTATCGGGCAGCCGGCTTGTTATTCTTTCTACTCATCGCCGGTGGCGGAATTGTCGCTTGCAGCGGAAGCAGCGCTCCTTCGAACGATACCCTGCCGGCGACGCAGTCGTCGCCCGCTACCAAGGGCAGCAGCCCGATCTCGCACGTCGTCGTCATCGTGCAAGAGAATCGTAGCTTCGACAACCTCTTTGCGACCTTCCCCAATGCGAACGGGACGACGGTAGGCTACGCGATGCCGATGACGCAGGCCGTGCAAAGCTTTTGCTCGCAGCCGTCCATCAATCAGCCGGTAATCACCAAGCCGACGTCGGTCCCGCTGACGGAGGTGACGTTGCTGGGCAAGGGTTTCCCCAACGATTGGGATTGGAATCAGGATCTCGCGCACAACTATCCCAACGGATATCTCATCGACTGCGACTCGGCCTCGCACCAACCGAACGATTCCAATCCGTGCGCGATGGACGGCTTCGACAACTCGTATACCGGTCCGAACGGCGAGGGCCACCCAACCTGCACGTACACCTATCAATACGTCAACCCAACCCAAATTCAGCCGTACTGGGATATGGCGCAGCAATACGTCTTGGCCGACAATACGTTCGAGACGCAAGGCAGCGAAAGCTTTACTGCCCATCAAGATCTTATCGCGGGCGGTACGGCGATTGAGAAGACGCGTAGCATCATCGACGATCCTAGTTATTGGCCGTGGGGATGCGATGCTCCGAGCGGGGTTACGACCAACCTGCTTACGATCTACGGTCAGTACTTCAAAAGTCAGGGACCGTACCCGTGCTTCACTTATGCATCGATCCGCGATCTGCTCGATGCGAAGAAGATCTCGTGGAAGTACTACTCGGTAATGGTGAATGGCGGTTCGGCGGGGATCTGGGACGGGTTCGATGCGATTAAAGCGGTCCGGCAAAGCAAGGAGTGGGGGACGAAGGTCGTGTGGCCCAACACCAAGATCTTCAAAAACATCTCGAACGGCACGCTTCCCGCCGTTTCGTGGATAACGCCCGACGGTGAAGACTCCGACCACCCCGGCGAACAGTGCAAGTGCGATAAAGGCCCATCGTGGGTGGCCTCAATCGTCAACGCGATCGGTGAGAGTAAGTACTGGAAGAGCAGCGCGATCGTCGTCATCTGGGACGATGCCGGCGGATACTACGATCACGTGACGCCTCCGTTTTACGACGACCAGGGCGGTCTCGGATTCCGCTTGCCGATGATCATTATTTCACCGTACACGCAGCCGCACGTCGAGCACACGCAGTATGAGACGACCAGCATCCTCAAGTTCATTGAGAAGAATTGGGGGCTCGGCACGCTCGGGCAGGAAGACCAGCGCGCGACGAGCATCGGCAACGCGTTTAACTTCAGTCAGACCCCGCGCCCCTTCCAAGTGATTCCGGCAAAGTATACGGGCGCGTTCTTCGTTCATCAGAAGCCGTCGAATCTGCCGCCCGACTCCGAGTAGGAGGCAACGATGATAGCACGCAAGTGGCGCTTTGGGATCTTGGCGGTGGCGACAAGCGTCGCGCTCGGCGCATGCAGCAATGGCGTGGGCGAGAGCACGTCCCCGGCGATCGCCGCGGTCGACCATCGTAAATCGGGAAGCACGCCGATCCAGCACATCGTGCTGATGATTCAGGAGAACCGCTCGTTCAACAATCTCTTCGCGACGTTTCCCGGCGCGACCGGCACGACGACCGGCGAAGAGCTCGTCAAAGTCGGCAATTCGTATCAGCAGAAGAAGATTCAACTCACCGAAGTTCCACTCGAAGACAAGCACACTTTGACGCACCTCTATCGCGCCTATAGCACGGCCTACGACGACGGTGCAATGGATGCGTTCAATCTGATCAAGGCGGTCGTCAGCGGAAAAGCAGAAGGGAAGGCGCCGTATAAATATGTGAACCCGGCCGACGTGCAGCCGTACTGGACGATCGGCCAAGATTACGCTCTCGCCGACGAGATGTTCCAAACGCAAGGCAGCGGTAGCTTTACCGCGCACCAAGACCTCATTCGCGGCGGCACGAAGATCAACCAGACCGAGAGCATCATTGACAACCCGTCGAATGGAAGCGCATGGGGCTGCGATTCGCCGACGGGAACGAAGACGTCGCTGATCACCACGCGGCTGAAGTTTCTCAAGGATAAGGGACCGTTTCCGTGCACCACGGACTTCCCGAAGGGCGGCGCTAACTACCACACGCTGAGCGACCTCCTCGATGCAAAAGCCGTTACCTGGAAATACTACACGCCGGAATATCAAAAAGGCACGACCGGCGCGCTTTGGAACGCTTTCGACGCCATCGCCGCCGTGCGCTACGGCTCGGAATGGGGCACAAACGTCAGCTGGCCCGAGACGAACATTTTCACCGACATCTCGAACGGAACGCTGCCGGCGATGTCTTGGGTGATCCCCGATGCGGTGAACTCCGATCATCCCGGCTATCAGTCCGACACCGGACCTTCCTGGGTTGCCAGCGTCGTCAATGCCGTTGGGCAGAGTCCGTACTGGAACTCCACTGCAATCGTGATCGTTTGGGATGATTGGGGCGGCCTTTACGACCCCGTCGCGCCACCACTCATCGATCGGCTAGGCGGTCTCGGCTTTCGCGTTGGGATGCTCGTCGCTTCTCCGTATACGCCGCAGAGCTCGTCCTGCGCCGGACGCGGCGCCGTGCACACGCAGTACGAGTTCGGCAGCATCGTCAAATTCATTGAAGAGACGTTCAATCTCGGCAGCCTCGGAACGACCGATCAGCGCGCCACGAGCATCGCGAATCTCTTCAACTTCAACCAGTCGCCGTGCCCGTTCCAGTCGATTTCTTCAAAACGCTCGCGGGCGTTCTTCTTGCACCAAAAGCCCTCGGGCTTGCCCGTCGATACGGAGTAGGAAACCTTGCGTCCTCGCGCCGCTGCGCTGAGTTTCGCGTTCGTAGCAGCCGCCGCAGGAATCGTCGCGTGCGGCGGGGGCAGAGCACCAAGCGGAGTTGGCGTAATCCCGAACCTTCAGCGCCAAGTGACGAGCGCGAGCCCGATCAAACATGTGGTCATCGTGATTCAAGAGAATCGCAGCTTCGATAACCTCTTCGCGACCTTCCCAGGAGCCGACGGCACGAAGACGGGCAAAGCCGCAGCGATGCCGCCGTCGGAGCAGTCGTATTGCGCGTACCACGGTATGCCGGTGATTACAAAGCCGACCAGCGTTCCGCTTACGGAAACGAATCTCATCGGTTCGGGCTTCGGTTCGAACGGAAAGTTCGATGAAGATACCGATCTCGATCACGTCTACCGCGGATTCCAAAAGCAGCACGACCACGGCCTCATGGACGGGTTCGACCTCACCGGAGCCGGCGCCGACGGCAGCGACCTGCCAGCGTGCACGTATGCCTACCAGTACGTCAACCCGTCCGCTATCGCACCCTATTGGGATCTCGCGAAGCAATACGTGCTCGCCGATCATACCTTTCAGACTCAGGGCAGCGGCAGTTTCACCGCACACCAAGATTTGATTGCGGGCGGCACGCAGATCGACGACGACGAAGCGCTGATCGACAACCCGACGTTCTTTCCCTGGGGCTGCGATGCCAATCCGCCGGTTCGCACGGCGGTCATCAGGCGCGACGGGAAGGTTTACCCCATCGGCGGCCCATTTCCGTGCCTAAAATACAGCACGGTACGCGATCTGCTCGTTGCGGGACAAGTATCGTGGAAGTTCTATGCGATGCCGGTGCAAAAAGAGAGCGGCTGCGATCGCGGCGATACGGCCGGCATCTGGAGCGCCTTCGATGCGATTAAAAAAGTCCGGTATAGTTCGGAATGGCAAAAGAACGTAACCAAGGGTAACCTGTTCATTTTCAGCGATATTCGCAAAAACCGCCTCCGTGCGGTTTCGTGGATCACGCCCGACGCGCTGAACTCCGACCATCCGTCGGAGTTCAAGCATCCACCCTGCGGCAAAGGCGGACTGCCGGCCGATACGGGTCCCTCGTGGGTCGCATCGATCGTGAACGCGATCGGCCAAAGCCCGTATTGGAGTTCGACCGCGGTTGTGATTCTCTGGGACGATTGGGGTGGTTTCTACGACCACGTGCCGCCGCCGACGCCGCGGGGCTGGCAGGGTGGCCCGGGTTTTCGCGTGCCGATGCTGATCGTCTCGCCCTACGTGAAGGCGCACGTCGACCACACAGTCTACGAGTTTGGAAGCATCTTGCGCTTCGTGGAGAATAATTGGAATCTCGGCACGCTCGGAAAGAACGACGCGCGCTCGACCAGCATCGGAAACACCTTCGACTTTACTATGCCGCCGCGTAAGTTTCACAAAATTAATTCGAAGTACCCCCTGGACTACTTCTTACATCAGCAGCCTTCGGGCCTCGCGCCCGACACCGAATAGGATGGAAGAATAATGAGGCTCCAGGCGATATGTGTCTCGCTCTCGATGGCCGCGGCCGGGGTTGCCCTCAGCGCATGTGGCAGCGGGGGCACGTCTTCACTGCCGAGCGCGGTTGCCTTTGGACGGCATCACGGCGCGGGAAGGTCGCCGATCCAGCACGTCGTCATTATCGTTCAAGAGAACCGCAGCTTCGATAACCTCTTCGCCAAGTTTCCAGGCGCCGACGGCGCGACGCGCGGCAAAAAACGAGTGAAGGTCGGCAGCAAATACGTCGACAAGTGGGTCACGCTCAAAGCGAGCCCGTTGGTAATCAAACACGATATCGCCCACTGCTGGTCGTCGTGGAAGGCCGCCTACGACAACGGCAAAATGGATGGCTTTAACCAAGAGTCGATGAACGCGTGCGGCCAAGGCCCACCGGCCGGGATGTATCCCTACCAGTACGTCGAGAAGTCGCAGATCGCGCCGTATTGGGACATCGCCGAGCAATGGGTGTTGGCCGATCACATGTTCCAGACCCAAGGCAGCGGGAGCTTCACGGCACACCAAGATTTGATTCGCGGCGGCACCTGCATCAAGCAATGTGGAGCTTCACCGTCGTCCTCTACCGAAAGCCTCATCGACAATCCGACCTACTGGCCGTGGGGCTGCGATGCCGCACCGGGTGTAAATACGAATCTGCTCACCGGTACGTTGCAATACTTGAAGAATCAAGGACCATTTCCGTGCTCGAATGAATTCCCGAACGGCTCGAACAGTTACCCGACGATGCGCGACCTTCTCGATAACGCGAGCGTCTCGTGGAAGTACTACACCCCGTGCTTTAGCTCCGCCGACCAGCCCGGCTGCTCGCCGAGCTCCGATTGCACCGGCAGTAAGCCGAGCTGCGACGGCAGCCTGCTAGACGCGTTCGACGTCATCTATCCGGTACGCTACGGCTCCGAGTGGGGAACCGCCGTGTCGTGGCCTGAGACGAATATTTTTAGCGACATAAGCAGCGGCACGCTTCCAAAGGTCTCGTGGGTGATCCCGGAGGACGACGCCAACGATCATCCCGGCGAGAACTTGCCCTGCGGCTGCGACAACGGTCCGTCGTGGGTCGCCAGCGTCGTGAACGCCGTCGGCGAGAGCAACTACTGGAACTCGAGCGTCATCATCGTGCTTTGGGACGATTGGGGCGGGTTCTACGACAACGTTTCGCCGAAGTTTCTCCGCGACGGCTGGGGCGGCCTCGGCTTCCGGGTCCCGATGATGCTGATCTCGCCCTACGCGATTGCCGGCTCGGGAAGTCAAGGCGGTTACATCTCACACACGAAATACGAGTTCGGCAGCATCTTACAATACATCGAGGATAACTGGAGTCTCGGCAACCTCGGCACCACCGACGTACGCGCCAATTCGATCGACGATGTCCTCAACTACGATCAAAACCCTCGCCTTTTTAAGGCGATCCCATCGGAGCACGATGCAAAATACTTCATTAACCAACCGCACACGGTGCAACATGGCGACCCTGAATAAAACTGTCATCACAGGCTCCGCGCCGCAGGCGCGTAGTCGAAGGACGAACCTTACGCTATCGTTGGCATTCACCGCGGCAATGCTCGCACTCGCCGCGTGCGGCGACGGGGGCGGATCTTCGCTAAACGGCTCGATTCCGCCGCCCGACCAGCACCACGGATCGGGCAGTACGCCGATCCAGCACGTGATCATGATCGTGCAAGAGAATCGCAGCTTCGACAACCTCTTCGCAACGTTTCCCGGCGCCAACGGTGCGACGCGCGGCCTAGAGAAGCTGAAGAAGAATGGGCAGTATTACCGCAAGTGGGTGACGCTGAAGCCGACGCCGCTGGTAGCTAGCCCCAAGAACCCATACGATCTTGCCCACTGCCGGCCCGCGTTTCTTTTGGACTACGACGGCGGCAAGATGGATGGCTTCAACATCCCCGCGGCGACGTCGTGCGGGTCTGGACCAGAGGCCGGAACCAAACCCTACCAATACGTCATCAAGTCCGACATCGCGCCCTATTGGGACATCGCCGAGCAATGGGTGCTAGCCGATGCGATGTTCCAAACCCAAGGCAGTGGCAGTTTCACCGCACACCAAGACTTGATTCGCGGTGGCACCTGCATTCAAGCCTGCGTGCATCTCTCGAATAAAACCGAAACGATCGTCGATAACCCCACCTATTGGCCCTGGGGCTGCGACGCGCCGATGCCCGTCGTCACGCATACGGTCAACGTCCACGGTGTGGAAAAAGAGAACGGCCCCTACCCGTGTTCGAAAGATTTTCCCGACTACGGCGGTTATCAGACGCTCGGCACGCGGCTCGACAGCGCCGGGATTACGTGGAAATACTACACACCGTGCTTCAGCGTCACCCTCCAACCCGGCTGCTCGCCGAGTTCTGATTGCTCGGGCAGCAAGCCGAATTGTAACGGGAGCCTTTTAGATGCGTTCGACGTGATCTGGCCGGTCCGCAATAGTCCGGAATGGGGCACCAACGTTTCCTGGCCCGAGACCAACATCTTCAACGACATTTCGAATAATGCACTGCCGGCGGTCTCGTGGGTAATCCCCGATGACGCCGACTCCGATCACCTCAACCAACCCTGCCGCTGCGACGACGGACCATCTTGGGTCGCCAGCGTCGTCAATGCCGTCGGCCAGAGTAGCTATTGGAACTCGAGCGTGATCGTCGTCGTCTGGGACGACTGGGGTGGCTTCTATGACAACGCGGTGCCGCCCAAGCAAGATAAGGAAGGCGGCCTCGGCTTCCGCGTGCCGATGCTGGTGATCTCACCCTACGCGATCGCGGGCTCCAGCAGCCAGGGCGGTTACATCTCGCACACGCAGTACGAGTTCGGCAGCATCCTCAAATACATCGAGGGAAATTGGAATCTCCCGACGCTCGGCACGACCGATCAGCGAGCCGCGTCGATCGGCGACATGCTGAACTACAGCCAAACGCCGCGGCAATTCAAGATGATCCCATCGCAGCGCTCCGCCAAGTTCTTCATATCGCGACCGCACGTCGTGCAACATGGCGACCCCGACTAACCAACGTGCGTTCGCTCCCGCTCAGATGACAAGCTGCGCGCCTTCGCTCAGGATGACAACGTGCGGAGGCGCATAGTCGAAGGACGAAAGAGTATCGACGTAAATGTCATCCCATGCTAGACTCTTACGATGGCTGTTCTGCACGGTAGCAATAACCGCGTGCTCGCATAATTCGCTGCCTGCACCAAGCGGTGCCAGGGCAGTATTAATGCCCGAACAAACCGGCGCCGGCAAGATCACGCACATCGTCTACATCGTCCAAGAGAACCGTAGCTTCGATAATCTCTTCCAAGGCTATCCCGGCGCCGACACCGTCAGCAGCGGGAAAGATTCGGACGGCAAGACGCTCAAGCTCCAGCCGGTGAGCCTCGCTTCGCATTACGATATCGATCACTCGGCCGAGGCGATGTTCCTGGCCTGCGACGGGAGCCGCAAGCTGCCTGGCACCCAGTGCAAAATGGACGGCTTCAATCGCGAGCTTAAATACGGAGGGCCCCCGAATCCGCAATACGTCTACGTTCCGCACCGAGATTCCAAACCGTACTTCGACATGGCGCACGAGTGGGTCGTCGCGGATCGGATGTTCCAGTCGCAGCTCGATGAAAGTTTTGTCGCGCACCAATACGTGATCGCGGCACAGGCGCACTCCGCGGTCGACCTGCCGTTCGGCCTGTGGGGTTGCGGCGGCGGTTTTCAGAACTTCATCCATGTAATCCACCCGGGCCGGCGAATCTACGGAAAAGAAAAGCCGTGCTTCGACTACCAGACGCTCGGCGACGAACTCGACAAAGCCGGGCTTTCGTGGCGTTTTTACACCAGCCGGTACGGCGCACCGTCGAGCGGAGCGGGGGCCTATTGGTCGGGATATCAGGCCGTGCGGCACATCTACTACGGTCCCGATTGGCTGCACGACGTGATCTCACCGCAAAAGCAGTTTCTCACCGACGTTCCCGCCGGCAAACTTGCAAACTTCACCTGGATTACGCCACTCTGCATCGACTCCGATCACGTGGACTGCGGTGGCGGGTACGGGCCGTCGTGGGTCGCCGCGCTCGTGAACACCATCGGCGAGAGCAAGTTTTGGAAGTCGACGGCGATCTTCGTACAATGGGACGACTGGGGCGGCCTCTACGATCACGTGCCGCCGCCGTACGAGGATTACGACGGTTTGGGCTTCCGCGTGCCGCTGCTGGTGATCTCACCCTATGCAAAGCAGAACCACGTCTCGCACGTGCAGTACGAAACGGCAAGCGTGCTCCGTTTCGCGGAGGACCTCTTCGGCCTGGGACAACTCGCCGCGGCCGACGCCCGTGCCACCTCGCCTGCGCCAGATTGCTTTGATTTTCATCAAGAGGCGCGGGCCTTCGTGCCGATCAAGGCGCCAAAAAACCGGCGCTTTTTCATTAATCAACCCGGCGACTACCGCGTTCCCGACTATGAATGAGCGGCTGCCGTTGCTGGCGATGCTCGTCGCCCTCGCCGGCTGCGCGTTTTCGTCATCGCCGCAGTCGCTCTTACCGTACATGCAAAACGGCGCGCCGTTACGTTCGCTAAACTCGACCGGCGCGGGGAAGATTACGCACGTCGTGTACATCGTGCAGGAGAACCGCAGCTTTGACGATCTCTTTCAAGGGTATCCGGGAGCCGACACCGTTTCGAGCGGAAAGGACTCCAACGGTCATACGATCCCGCTGCAGCCGGTTCCGCTCAAAGATCAATACGAGCTCGATCACTCCGCGAGAGCCATGTTTACCGACTGCAACGGAACCGGCACGCTCCGCGGCACGCACTGCCGGATGAACGGCTTTAACAAAGAGTTCTTCTCGAACGGACCAAGGGGTGTCGAGCTGCCGATGTACGTCTACGTGCCGCATAAGGATTCGAAGCCCTATTTCGACATGGCGCACGAATGGGTCGTCGCCGACCGTATGTTCCAATCGCACCTCGACGAGAGCTACGTCAGCCACCAATACGTCATCGCGGCGCAGGCCGCGTCGAGTGTCGATCTGCCGGCGGGAGCGTGGGGCTGCGAGGGCGGCCCGAGCGATTCCGTGTCGACGCTTCGCAAGGACCGCTCCTACGGCCAGCCGATCGCCCCGTGCTACGATTACCAGACGCTCGGCGACGAACTCGACCGAGCGCGGCTCCCGTGGCGATTCTATACCAGTATGTACGGCAGCCGCTCGAGCGGCGACGCGGCGTACTGGTCGAGCTACCAGGCCGTGAAACACATCTACTACGGGCCGGATTGGAAAAAAGACGTGATCGCACCCAATTGGAAGTTCATCAGCGACGTGCGCGCTGGCAAACTTGCGAGCTTTACTTGGATCACGCCGGTCTGCGATGACTCCGATCACGTGAACTGCCCCGGTGGGTACGGTCCGTCGTGGGTCGCGGCGCTCGTCAACACCGTAGGAAAGAGCAAGTTTTGGAAATCCACCGCGATCTTCGTGCAGTGGGACGATTGGGGCGGTCTCTACGATCACGTCCCGCCGCCCTTTGAAGATTACGACGGCCTGGGTTTTCGAGTTCCGTTGCTCGTCATCTCGCCCTATGCCAAGAAGAACCGCGTTTCCCACGTGCAGTACGAGACCGCGAGCGTGCTGCGCTTCGCCGAGGACCTCTTCGGCTTGGGACAGCTCGCGGCGGCCGACGCGCGCGCCAATTCGCCGGCGGCCGATTGTTTTGACTTTGCTAAAGGTCCGCGACCGTTCGTTCCGATCGCGGCGCCACTCCCTCCGAAGTTCTTTATGCACCAAGCAGACGAATATGAGGCTCCCGACTATGAATAAGCATTATATTCTGGCGGCATTGATCGTTGCGCTCGCCGGTTGCTCGTCGCAGTCGCTGCCATACATGCAGGGCGGCGCGCCGCTGCGCACACTTTCGGGCACGGGGGCTGGTAAAATCAAGCACATCGTCTACATCGTGCAGGAGAACCGCAGCTTCGACAACCTCTTTCAAGGCTATCCGGGGGCAGATACCGTCTCGAGCGGTGAGGATTCGTATGGCAAGACCATCAAGTTGCAGCCTGTACAGCTCTCGCAGCGACCGTACGAGATCGATCACTCGGCTACCGCGATGTTTGCGGCCTGCAACGGAACCGGGAAGCTGAAGGGAACGGACTGCCGAATGAATGGCTTCAATAAAGAGATAGCCTTCGGCGGCCCGACGCATGTCAAGTATCCGGAGTACGTCTACGTGCCGCACGGCGACTCCAAGCCCTACTTCGACATTGCGCACGAGGGCGTTCTCGCCGATCGCATGTTCCAATCGCATCTCGACGAGAGCTTCGTCAGCCACCAGTACATCATCGCGGCGCAGGCGGCCTCGAGCGTTGACCTTCCGTATGGCGAGTGGGGTTGCTCCGGAGGATCCGGCGATAGCGTTCAGACGATCACGCAGGACCGAAAATACGGCCCTCCCCAACAACCCTGCTTCGATTACCAAACGCTGGGCGACGAGCTCGATAAGGCTAGTCTCTCGTGGCGCTTCTACACCAGCAGCTATGGCAGCCGTTCTAGCGGCGACGCAGGCTTCTGGTCGAGCTATCAAGCCGTCAGACACATTTACTATGGTCCGGATTGGAAGAACGACGTCATCACGCCGAACTGGAAGTTCATCACCGACGTTCGCAAAGGCGAGCTTGCGAACTTCACGTGGATCACGCCGGTCTGCGACGACTCCGATCACGTCAATTGTTTCGGCGGCTACGGGCCATCGTGGGTCGCTGCGCTCGTGAACGCCGTTGGCCAGAGCAAGTTCTGGGATTCGACCGCGATCTTCATCCAATGGGACGACTGGGGCGGCCTCTACGATCACGTGCCCCCGCCGTTCGAAGATTACGACGGCTTAGGCTTCCGCGTTCCGCTCATCATCCTTTCGCCGTATGCCAAGCACGATTACGTCTCGCACGTGCAATACGAGACCGCGAGCGTCCTGCGTTTTGCTGAAAACCTCTACGGGCTCGACCAGCTTGCAGCGGCCGACAAACGCGCGAACTCTCCGGCAAAAGACTGCTTCGACTTCAACCAAAAGCCGCGGCCGTTCGTCAAGATCGCCGCACCGCTACCAGCGAAGTTCTTCATCCAGCAGTACGGCCAATACCAAGCCCCCGACTACGAATAGTGCGCTCTTGTCATGATGACAAGCTGCGCTCGCTCAGGGTAAACTGCGGCGCGCAACGCCGCAGTCGAAATGGCACGAGAAGGCCGGTCTCCAAAACGGGATAGTTTTCACTTCCCAACGAGCGTCTCCGCTCTATTAACGCACTCAAGGTGCAAAGGAGACCGACCCATGCACGAGCATACCACAGATCGGCATCCGAAGAAACGTCCGATTTGGTCGGCCAAGCGGACCAACGCTAAGCGGTGGATTGGTTTTTACCTGAGCCAAATATTACCGCCGAGGTCCAAGCGGTGTCGGGCGAAGAGCAAGCTCTCAAGGCACGACCGCAGTGGCGTCGAAAAGGCTAATCGAATGATTGCAATTCGCGAACCGGAGGCCGTCGATGATCGCAAGCTGCTAGTGCTGTCGCAGCTTAATCCCGGCTATCGATTCGAACGCGGCGCGACGGGCAAGTTGATTGTGTCGCCGACGGGAGGCGAAAGGGGCGGCGGGAGGCAGCGCTGACAGCACAACTTGTGCTGTGGTCCACAAAAGCGGGTCGCGGACCGGTCTTCAGCCCAAGCGCCGGGTTCAGGCTGCCCGACGGCTCCGTCCTTTCGCCGGAGAGCGCGTGGATTGCCGGCGAGCGCTGGGACGCGCTCAGCCCGATCGACCGCGAAGGCTTCGTTCCGCTCGCTCCAAACGTGGTATTCGAAATTCGCTCGCAAACCGATTCCCTGAACGACGTGCGCGCAAAAATGCGTGCGTACATCAATAACGGCGTCCAGGTGGCCGTCCTCATTGACCCCTACGAACGTTTCGTGGAGCTTTTCCGTCCGCAACAAGAGCAACCCGAACGCACAAGCGCGCGGCGAATGGCGATCGCTCCCGAAATGCCAGGCTTCGAAATCGAGACCGCACAGCTTCTCGAGTAAACGTCGAAACCTCGAGCGATTATCCGCCTTTACGCAACCGCTCGAGCAATAGCCCAAGGTAATCCGGTTCGCCCGCCATCTCGTGCTGCCGGTATTCGGCGTCGTTAAAGAGCCAATCTGGAAGCGTCGGCGGTAAGCCGATCTCGTCGTCCGTGACGTCGAACACAAACCGCATGGGCGCAGCGTCGTAGGTCCAGATAGCGTGCGTCACGACCCAAGCGCCGAGCACGTTGCGGAAATGCACCGTCACGTCGGTTGGACTTACTGGCGCTCCCGGCGACGGCTGATAGGTGCCGACGAAGTGCGCCTTCCAAAGATCGAACGTTTGCGAGTCGATCCACAGATCGCGCAGGTTATGCCGCTGCGGATCGCTGCGTGGATGCAGCTCTAAATGATAGGCCGGATGCCCGTCGACGTTCTCAATCGGCGGCGTCGAGTTCGCATGGCCGATCGTGTACGCCGCCTGCGCGTACGCGACGACCGTGGCGATCGTCTTCAAGCCGGCGACGTCGGGCGCCATCATGCTTTGTGCCGTCCCTGCCGGCGCGAGGTGCACCGACGAGCGTGTCGTCCAAGCAAACGGCCCCAAAAACTCCGGCACAATCATCGCCGGCGGCAACTTGCCGCTCGGAATCGGATCGCTCTCGTTCTCCATGCCGTCCGCGAGCCGCACCGCGTAGCGATGAACTTCCACCGTGTTGGTCTCGCCGGTGTAAAACCCCATCGGTGTGGCGTGAATGTGCCACGTGTCGGTGAAAATGGCGTACGGTGGCACCGGATACGATTGCCAACGGCGAAATGCGGTGTCGAAGATCTGTTGCGCCGGCTGCGGCGTGGCTTGTGGTTGCGAAGCTGCCGGCGGCGCCGGCTGGAGCACGATCTTCATCGCATCGAAGTCGACGGTGTACGCGTAGTTCCGTAAGAAATCGTTCGAGATCGCGCCCCAGATCGTGAAGGGGAAGAGCCCAAAGGGCACGCCTTGCGGCGTGTAGGTGCCCGCGACGTCGCGTTGTACCGCCGATCCAACCGCAACCCGCCGCGCGAGGAACGGCACGACGGTGACCTGGCCGCCGCCGCCGACACCGGTTCCCGAATGCGCTTGGTCAAGCGTAATTCCGGCGGCGGAGAGAAGCTGCGACGACGCCATCAGTCCGCCGCCGGCGAGGCCGGAGTCGAAGAGAAAGAGTCCAGGAAGCGCGTCGTTTACTTGCGCCGTTGCCACGACGAAGTGATCGCCGACCAGATAACACGGCACGATCGTTGCGTGCGCAGCCGCCGCTCGCGCTTCGAATGCCTCCGACGCCGAGCGCGAGTGCAGCACGAGTGCGTGACGCGGAAAATCCATCGTTACTAGGAGGCGCTCGAAATACGTCGTGCCGATAACGCCTTCTACCGATAGCTTTGGAAAGAGCTCGGCCACGTGCGTCGGGAAGACGTGGACCGGCACGTCGTACGCCGTCGCGTCGCCGAGCGTCAACGACGCGAGCATCCCGCTGCGCACCGCAGCTTGCCGTCCTCCCGCAAACATACCGCTAGCCGTGGCCCCGCTCTTCACGCCCAGCTTCGCGGCGAAGCTTGGCTCGATATCCACGTCGCCGCCAGTGTCCACGAGAAAGTTTGCCGGCTTCCCGTTCGCGACGACGCGCACGACGGGCAGCGGATCCGCGGTAACGAAGGGCACGACGCTTTCGGCGCCGGTAAGGGTCGTTCGCCGCGCCGCTTCCTCGTTGCGCCGCTGCAGCTCGGCAAGGAGATGTGTTGCACGGATGTTTTTTGGATCGGCATCCAGCACTGCGTCCAAAAGCGGTTCGGCAGCAATCCGGTCGTTTTCATAGAGCCGGATCGTGCCCAGCGCGAGTCTGGCATCAACGTCAGCGGGATGTGTTTGCAAGACCGCTTCGTACGCCGTGGCCGCGGCCGATAAGTCGCCTCGCCCAAAGAGCATCGCCGCCGAGTTCTGCTGGGCGAGCCCGGGGGTAGTCGGGGCGGCGAGAGTTACCGCCGCGAGGGCAAGACCCATCTTGGTCATGAGCTGTAAATCGATGGATTCACCATTACCCCGCCGTCGCATTTCAGGTCATCCGCGCTTGTCTTGGAAACTTGCATAGGCAGGCGCTGAACACTTTTGAAAGGGAGGCAGGAAGGACCGCCTCCCTCCTTGCAGAAACGCAGCCTTTCCCCAGCTCTCTTGTGAGAAAGGATCACTGCTCAATGAAGGTCTCCGGTTATGCCGCGAGAGCGGTTGGATTCGCGACGGCGATAGGAATTCTCGCTGCGTGCAGCAGCGGTTCGCAGTCGGCGTTTAGCCCATCGGGAACGGGAATGGCGCCCCAGAATGGCGTCCTCGGCGTTTCGAAGAGCGGCGCCCTGCATGACGTTGGCGTGAGTCGGCAGAGTCACGGGCACTCTTGGATGACGCCCGACAAGCACAAGAAAAAGAAGGCACTCCTCTACATCAGCGATTACAACAATAGCGTGCTCGATGTCTATTCGTATCCCGCGCTGAAGATGGTCGGGCAGGTCACTGGACTCTCGAACCCCGACGGCCTTTGCAACGACAAGAAGGGTAACATTTGGGCCGCTAATAACACCGGGTCGAACCTCGCCGAGTACAAGCACGGCGGCACCAGCCCGATTTCCACGGTGACCGATTCGAATAACTATCCGGTGAGTTGCTCGGTCGATCCGGTGAGCGGAAATCTGGCCGCTAGCAACATCTTCACGTTCAGCGGCGGCCAGGGCAGCGTTGCCGTCTATGCCAAAGCGAAAGGCAGTCCGACGCTCTATCAAGACGCGGATCTCCATTATGTCTACTTCGTCGGCTACGACAACAAGGGCAACCTCTTCGCCGATGGCGAGAATGCCTCGGGCATCTTCAAATTCGCCGAGCTAGCGAAGGGCAGCAGCACGCTCAAGACGATCGCGCTCTCGGGCGGAACAATCACCTTCCCAGGGACCATTCGTTGGGACGGCAAGAACGTTGCGGTTGGCGATCAGGAGTATCAAGGCCAAGCGACGACTGCGGTCGATCAAACGAACGGCGGCGGCGGCCAGATCACCGGCACGACGGTTCTATCGGGCTCGGTCGACGTCGTCGGCTACGCGATTGATAAGACCGTACTCATCGGTGCGGATGCAGGTTTGGCCGAGGTCGAACTCTTCAAATACCCGGCCGGCGGCCCGGCGACGAAGACCATCACAGGCTTCTCGGCTCCGTACGGAGCCGCGGTTAGCAAGTAAACCGCGAAACCCAGACCTGAAAACGCAGCGGGCTCGCACACGCGAGCCCGCTCTCTTTAGCGCACCACGCGACAAGCCTTGCAGTTCGGACATCGCTCTGCTACTTTGGTGAAGAACACGGTGACTGCCCTGTTCCCCCGCGTCAAGGCGTAGGAGGTCACATGAAAGTTCTAAGGTTTGGGGCCCTCGCAATTTGTACCGGCGCTTTCGTCGCCGGTTGCAGCGGCTACGTTCCGCCTTCGCAAATCTCGAGTGTGACGCCGTCCAGCGCGGGATCGTCTCTCGCGTCGCAAACGAAAACCGCCGCTTCGGCATTTACGGTGCTCCACGTCTTTCGCTTGCCGGCTCAAGGGCAGAACCCATATGCGCCCGTCGTTGCCGACTCAGCCGGGAACATCTTCGGAGAGACGAATCAGGGCGGCAATCCGACGTCCGGCGGCGGATGCGGTACGGTTTTCGAGCTCAAGGCGTCGGGAGCGGGCTACACGGAAAACACCCTTCACCGCTTTCGTAGCGAGCCTGACGGTTGCGGCCCGAGCGGCGGCTTGACGATTGATTCCAACGGCACCATTTACGGAACGACGGAGTGGGGCGGTACGACGCGGGGGCAAGGCTCGGGCACCGTTTTCAAGCTCGCGCCGTCCGGTTCGGGTTACAAATACGCCGTGATCTACCGCTTCAAAGATAATCGCGACGGCGCGTGGCCGGTCGGAAGTGTCCTGATCGGCAACGGCGTGCTCTACGGCGCCACGCAATACGGTGCAAGCTATGCGTGCGCAGGCAACACGGAGGGGTGCGGAACCGTGTACAAACTCACCCCGAACGGGAGCACGTATAAGGAAACGATTCTTTACGTCTTTAAAGGCGGCGACGACGGACTGCTTCCGATCGCAGGCGTAGCGATGGATTCGAGCGGCGCGCTCTACGGCACCACGCAGTTCGGCGGAGGCTTCGGAAGCATCGGCGACGGCGCGGTCTACAAACTAACTCCGTCGAGTTCGGGGTACCGCGAGAGCGTCATTCACGCTTTTGGTTACAGCGGCGACGGAAGCACGCCGTGGGCACCGGTCATCGTCGAATCGAACGGCGCTGTCGTGGGCACGACGCTGTACGGCGGCGGTGGCAGCAATGGAGGAGGCATGGTCTTTCGCCTCACGCCATCGGGATCGAAATACCAAGAAACAATTCTCTACCGCTTTGCCGGAGGCAGCGATGGATCGCAGCCGCAAGCTCCGGTTATCGAAGATCGCGGAATACTCTTCGGAACCACCAGCGACGGCGCAGACGGATTCCCATGCCGCCGTGATTGCGGAACGATTTACGAGCTGCGGCCAGACGCGAGCGGCTACCGGCATACGGTGCTCTTCCGCTTCCATGGGCAAACCGGCTACTTTCCACGCGCCGGCGTCATCCTTCGCCAACGCGCGCTCTATGGAGCGACGTACTTCGGAGGTAATAAACGCAAGTACGCCGCCGGCACCGTTTTCCGACTGCATTTCTAGGTAAGCATTGTAGCAGCTTTGTCATCTGAGCGGAGCGCCCTGAGCGAACGTAGCGAGTCGAAGGCCGCGTAGTCGAAGGACGCGAAGCATTGTCACCTTGGGTAGTGCAGGCCGATTAGGCTTTGGAAACATCCCGCAGGCCGCGAACGAATGCGCACGATTTGGCGTGGAGCCGTGACTTCGGGCAACGCACGAACACCGTCGGCACCAAACAATAGATCGTGAGCGAGGTGAGCGTTATCCGGTGGCTGCTCGAGGGCGACCCGGCAATTCGCTGGCAGGCGATGCGCGATCTGACCGATGCGCCCGACGACGGCGTCGCACTCGAGCGGTCGCGCGTCGCGCGTGAGGGTTGGGGCCGAGCGTTGCTCGCGCGCCAAGCACCGGAAGGTTGGTGGGACGCCAACGATCCTGGTTGGATGATCGCCATGGACGCGCTCGCGCTCTTGCGCGAAATGGGCTTGGATCCGTCGAGCGATGAAGCGCGCCGCGCGATCGCGCGCGTAAAGGCGAATCTCAGGTTTGAGGCGCTCGACAACCGCCCGTATTTCGATGGCGAAACCGAGCCCTGCATTAACGGCGCCATTCTCGCCTTCGGTAGTTACTTCGGCGAGCGTTGCGAAGGCATTGTCGATCGCCTGTTGGAGGAACAACTCGCCGATGGCGGATGGAACTGCGAAGCGCCGCCCAGCACGCGCTCATCCTTCCATTCGACGATTCGCGTCCTGGAAGGCCTACTGGAATTCGAACGCCGCTGGGGCGCCGCGACGACCGTTACCGACGCGCGCAAAAAAGCTGAAGAATACGTTCTCGAACGCCATATGTTCCGGCGCTTGAGCACCGGCGAGATAATCGACCGCAGCTGGACGCGCTTCGCTTTTCCGACGATGTGGCACTACGATATTCTGCGAGGCCTCGAATATTTTCGAAGCACCGGTTCGGGGCCCGACGAACGCATGGCCGAAGCGATCGTCGTCGTCGAAGGCCGCCGCCACCAAAACGGACGATGGCCGATGAACTACCTCCACGCCGACCGCCTAGGTTTTCCGATGGAAGTCGAAGCAGGCAGAGCGAGTCGCTGGAATACGCTGCGCGCGATGCGCGTCCTAAAGTGGTCGCGCGCGACCGCACCCGCTGGGCCGAATCGCGTTAGTTAGATGAATCAGCCGCTGCCTCGCGACGCCTTTCCGCGATGGATCGAGAGTGGGCGCCTGCACCTGCGCCGTCCCGAGAAAAGCGAAGCCGCGCTCTATGCCCTACGAGCTCAGGAAGCGTATGCCACACGACCGGAGCCGCTCTCGAACGAACAAGCATGCGCATTTGCCGCCTTTATGATCGAGCATTGGAGCCGTTACGGTTTCGGCTTTTTGGTCATTGATGTAGTCCGCGATTTCGGAAGACTGGTATCGATTGGGCACGCCGGATTCAAGTACATTGATGCGTGGCCCAATCACTGGCCGGAAGATTATGACGCGATCGAACTTGGTTATTCTGTGATCCCGGGCGCCCGGGGCAGAGGTTACGTCACCGAAGCGGCGCGAGCGGTGTTGACCGCTGCATTCGCGGCCTTCGACGTCCCCAGTATTCACGCCAAGTGCAGTCATGATAACTTGAAATCCGCGGCATTGCTTTTGCGTTGCGGCATGAAAGAGGTTGAGGCGACCGACAAAGTGCGAAGATTTAAGATCTTGCGCCCATGTTAGTCGCCCCACGCGCCGCCGATGGCGCACCCGTGATCGACCAGTCTTCCCCTACGCCGGCCTGATCGACGTAAAGGAAACGTTCTACAGCACAACAAAAAGAGGGCGCTCGTATTCTTGCAACCCTTACCAAGGGTGCGGCACGGTCTTGAGCATCACGGCGGCGCACGGAGAAGGCGCTGCACAACTTTGACACCGCGACGGCTCAACGCCTTAAGCAAGCTTGATCGACGTCAACGTACGCTCGCGGCATCACAAGTGGTAGCCCCGCCTTCGACCGTTACGGAACGCTGTTCGCGTTGAGTCCATAACGAAAGGGCGCGGCGTGCTTAGACGTCAACGGCGACGTGTACTTCGCTGCTTACAAAGCGGTCGACGAATACGCTCACGGAGGCGCGGCCCCAATGCCGGTCGAAAAGCCAAAGAAACACCAGTGTTGCTATTCCCTGCTATCTACTTCAAAGGAGTAAGGTTAATGCATACCCCTGGTCTATTTAAGTGCGCCGGCGCTGTCGTCGCACTCGCAACTGTCTCGGCCTGCGGAAGCGGCTCGACCGTCGCGCCGTCAGCCGCTACGCTCAACGCGACCTACGTCGGTAGGACGCTGTTCGTCAATGGGAGGCCCGTATCGGCGGAGAGGCTGGATCCACTGCCGCGTTACGCGGAGCTTGTACCGGATAAATCGAGGTCAAAGAACTACGAGTACGTTATCAACGACTACGGCTCGTACGCCGGCATTTTCAACTATCCAAAAAGCATCGCCATGATTGGTCAGCTCAATGGCGCCGGGGGCCAAGGGTGTACCAACGTTTTGTACGGCTATGGGAAGAAGATTTTCTGGAATCCCGGGCGGCAAGCGAACGGCGGAATTCAGGAATACCAGGTTCCAAAGAAGCTGCTCAGGACGCTGCCTCTTAACTACACGTACACGTCCAGCTGCGCCATGAATACTAGTGGCGATCTTGCAGTTGGAATCCTATTGGGAAATTCGTATGGTCCCGGCGGTCAGGTCGTGATCTTCAAGAACGCGACCGGCTCGGGGAAGGTGTACAACACGCCGTTGGCAAGAGAGTACTTCAACGGCTACGATGCCAGCGGCAATCTCTTTGCCGATGGTTTCGGGCCGAGTTATAATTTCATGCTCGTCGAGCTTCCGAAGGGTAGCAGCAAGTTCGTTACGGTCAGCACGAGCAACTCTCCCGACTTTCCCGGCTCAGTGCAGTGGGATGGCACCTACGTCAGCGTGTTCGATCAGGGCACGAGTGAGGCGTATCAGTACACGGTTAGTGGAACGACGGCGACGTTAAAGAACACCGTACACCTCACCGGGGCCGGCGATTGCGCGCAGACGTGGATCGTTAAGGGCCTGGTGTATTGCGGCGACGCGGGAAATAACAACGGCGAGGTTTTCAAATACCCGGCCGGCGGTACGGCGATGGCGACGTTCACGGGGACGTTCGATCTGCCGCTCGGCGTGGTGGCAGCCAAGAAATAGTCCGCAGCTCAGGAACGAGCCCGTGTTGAGAGCTCGTTCCTGAGCACAAGAATCGGGCTTACAATTTCTCGGGCTTGAGCACTTTCGGCGGAGGGTATTGCAACGAAACGAACTGCGAGCCGCTGAATCCCGGTGGCGGGGAACCCGTGAAGTTTAACGATGCAAGGATTGCGTAATCTTCCTTGCACAGCGGAACCAGCTTCCTGCAAGGCGGAAGCGCTTCACGGATAAGCTCCGCACTCAACGTTGTCGAACGCTTCGATCAAGGGCGCGGCGCTACGAAGCACGTGGACGTCGGTGGAGCACTTATTGTCAAGGCATTTCCTATACCCGCTGCCGGAACTAGGCCGTGGCTCGGCGAAGCAACCTGACCCCCAGTAGCCTTCACTAGAGCGAGGAGTAGAGCACATGAAACGCTGGAATCTTGGCCTTCACGCGATTATCGGCTGCATGGCTGCAGCATTGCTGGCCGGCTGCGCAGGGTCGCAGCCCCCGATCAGCGCGCCGGGCGCGATGCCCCAAAGCGTCACTCGCGGCCCGATGCCGCAATGGGAGGCGCAGCACCAAGCGCGAGCTACGTGCCCGCAAGTCGTCGGGAAGCCGACGTGCTTCGCGCTTCAAGTCTTAAAGAATGGCATTACGCCGCTCTGCTCGCCGTCGTCGAGCTGCGGCTTTACGGCGCAGCAGCTCGAAGCCGCCTACGGGCTTACCGGCTCGTTAGGCAAAGGCGCGGGCACGAACGTTGCCCTGATTGAAGAGGGCGATCTCGCCAATGCCTCGTCCGATTTCTCAACATACCGCACCGAGTATGGACTCGGCAGCGGCACCATCACGAGGTACAACGAAACTGGGCAGCAATCCAACTACCCGCCGAGCTGCGAGGACTACGGCTGGTGCATTGAGTCCGACCTCGACATCGATATGGTTGCGGCAGCTTGTCCGAAGTGTAACGTTCTGGTGATGGAGGCGAACGGCGGCATCAGCGATCTGGAGGCCGCCGAGTCCGAAGCCGTCAAGCTCGGGGCGACGATCCTTAGCAATAGCTGGGGCTGTTACGGCAGTTACGACTGCAACGATCCGAACTTTTCGACCCACTTCGACACGCCCAACATCGCGTATCTAGCGGCGACCGGCGACGCAGGGTATGAGAACATTGCCGCTCCGTCGGCGCTCGACACCGTGCTCGCGGTTGGGGGCACGCAGCTCGAGCAAAGCGGTTCGAAGTATAGTGAAAGCTTATGGTACGGCGCCGGCGGCGGATGCGCGAGTCCGACCGAAGTAGGAGGTTCGGGCATTCCGAAGCCCTCCTGGCAGCACGACCCGGACTGCAGCTACCGCACCGTCGGCGACGTGTCGTCGGAGGCGGGCTGCTCACCGGGCGTTGCCGTTTACAGCAGCATCTACGGCGGCTGGACCTCAGTTTGCGGCACGAGCGCCGCGTCGCCACTGACGGCGGGCGTCGTCGGCCTCGCCGGCAACGCCACGAAGCTCGATGCCGGCAAAACCTTCTGGTCGTTCAGTAAGAAAAACCACAAACGAGATTTCAATCATCCTAGCGGCACGGGCAGCTGCGGTGATTACGTCTGTGGTGATGGCAGATACAAAAAGTACTATTCGGGCCCCGGTGGTTGGGGATCGCCCCACGGGATCAAAGGCTACTAGCGAAGCGCGCCTAGTTCGTCGTGAAACGTTGGGACCTAGGCTACTACGCGATAACGAGCTGCATCGTTGCAGCATTCCTGGCCGCGTGCGGAGGGGCGCAATCGCCCCTCGGCCCGCCGGTCGCGACGCCGGGCTGGCAGGCAGAACATCTCGCGCGCACGACATGCGCGCAAGTGGTCGGCAAGCCGACGTGCTTGGCGCTGCAAGTCTTAAAGAACGGCGTTACGCCACTTTGCTCGCCGTCGTCGAGTTGCGGCTTCACCGCGCAACAACTCGAGAAGGCGTACAACCTTACGAGCCAACTCGGCAACGGAAAAGGGACGACCGTTGCCGTCGTCGAGGCCGGTGATCTCGCCGCTGCTACTACCGATCTCGCAACGTATCGAACCGAGTATGGGCTCGGCACGGCCAATCTAACGAAATACAACGAAACCGGCCAGCAATCCAACTATCCTCCAAGCTGCGAGGATTATGGCTGGTG
>JBARKF010000140.1:0-11021 GCA_049800655.1 Candidatus Cybelea sp. | reverse complement strand
GTGTGTGTGCTATCAGACGTAGGCAAGTTTGAAAACCTTTACTTAAAGGGCACGACCGAAGCACAAAAGGAAGCTATCGCGCTTTACTCCGGGGAATTGCTCGAGGGCGAGGGCGCCGACTGGGTTCAGCCAGACCGCGTGAAGTATGCGACGATGTATGAGTCCATGCTAGAACGTCTCGCCGATGAGGCTTTTAGCGCAGGCGAATTCGAAGAGGCTCTCAGCTACGGTCAACTGCTGCTCGCAGTCGACCGAGCGCACGAGGGCGCATCGCGGCTCGTCATGCGATGTTTCGGGTCCGTGGGGCGGCGGGGACGCGCTCTAACCGAGTATCAAACACTTCACGCATATCTGCGCAAGCATCTCCAGGTCGACCCGATGCCCGAGACTATGAAAGTCATTCGCTCGATCCTGGGCCAGGACGCTCCAACTAACACGAGTATTGCCGCACGCGAGGCGGGTTGCAGTTGGAGCGGCGCCGCACGTGCTAGCTCCGCACACACTAGGACCTAGCACGTCCGACCCGGTGGTCGGATCTGCTACTTCGTACTGCGTTGCCTGCGGACCGCAGCAGATTGGTTCCATTGAATTCTAACGTAGTGCTTGTTCTCTGTAGTGCGCGCTAGCAGATAACCTGGAGCGCCGCCAAATTAGTGCAGTGCGCTCTCGAGACTGCGCTCAGCGTCGAGTCGCGTTGGTTGTTGGTTAACTCGACGTAAGGATTTCTAGAGTAGATGAACGCCGCGCGAGAGAGGCCTCGCAGTGCTTAGCATCACAGGCTACGCCAGTCTGAAGAAGCACTCACGAACAAGATCATTTTAGCGTAACGTCGTCGGTTCTTCGTTCGTTTTGGCGCGACTCTAATCGCCCGTTGAAGGTGAGGGCGAAGGCGATGGCGCGCAAAACGGTCTCGGCACTGGCTCGGAGCGCTTGTCGGTCGCAAAAGCTTTCTCGAGGCCACACCATGGTGTGTAATTGATTGCAGAGCTGCCGTTAAAAGGGTGGTTAAAGATCAGCGCTAAAGCCCACATCATCCCTATCATCGATCCTACCGCCATTGCTCGTACCTTCTGCCCCCTTGAACGCGCTTCCACAAGGTACAGCATCCCGACAAGAATGCACGCTCCAATAACGAAAGCTGTCCACATCTCGGGTTGTAAGGGCGGCTTGGTATAGTGATGCCGTCGCATGTTTCGGACGTCGCTCAAGTCCGTAAGGAAGCGCAAGCTGCTCGCATAAACGGCCTGATCGCGCAGGTTGGCGGGCGTCAGTTGCAAGATGCGGCATCGAAGGATCACCATCGCGCGGTCGTTGCTTATCGATGGGCTAGGGCTAGGGCTAGGGCTAAGGCTCGGTAAGCGACAGTCTCGGTTTGGCTCGCTGCTGTAGCGGGATCCTCTAGCCGGGTAGAGTTGTTGCCCCAGACTCATCTGGTTCGCTTCGCTTGCCATGCCGTCAGCGTACCGACTAAGACTCGACATGACGTTACTCACCTGCGTATGCTGTCCATTATCATAGTCATAGAACCGAATCGTATTAAATAAGTCGTACGCGTCATATTGCTCATTAGTTGATAGCTCGTCGGCACGGCTAAATTGCTCCCAAGCCGTAACGACCACAAATCCAAGCACAATGGCATAAAGAACGCCCACAAGCCCAATAAAATGGCCCGCCATCTCGCCTTGGCTTCGAGTGCTGAACCGATCAGCCACCCAGTCGAGCGGGAAATGAAGGAGGAAACCGGACGCAGCGCCCGCTGCGGTAAACGCGCAAACCACTAGCGGTGACGGCCACTTTGTGGAAGACGCTCCGCCAATAACCGCCAACGCGAGTAGGAGCAGTCCGACCGGTACGTACTTCCGGATTCTAGAGCGCCCGTCAAGGTTGGCGCGGCCTTTCGACGATTGGAGAATGCTCACGGCAAGCGCTGCACAAATTAGTAAAGTACAGAGCCCGAAAGCTGCTTTCATGAGTAGCGCGCTTATCGATTCCACGCCCATCGATCAGCTCCAATCGGTCCAAGAGCGAAGACAGAGTGAGTTGGTCGGCTGCTCCTGGACCTAACTTGAGAATAGAACTATTTTTGACTGCTGGCAAGCAGGTCGTAGCCAGACCGACACTTTACGTGAGGATCGTCGCGTACGAAAGGCGCCATCCGGGAGCCGCGCGGAGAAATGCTTAGCCAATCGCGACGGTCTACTAACCGGGTGAGCCTTGACCTTGCTAAAGCGGCTCAAGTTGAAACGGTGAGCTCCGGGCATCGGTCGCTTCACCTCGAACCTTGGCTGCACCGATCTTCGCTGCGAGGCCAGCGAGACGAGCATAAGCACCAGTCCCAATGCCCGTTCGCCTCGTTCAGCTTCGCATCGCCCACCGAGCCGCCGGCCGCAACGTCCCACCGTCCGCGCGTCCGTAGCGCAAAGCGGCAACACGAATCCAAGGTAGCACGACCCAAAGAGATCGATCGCTATTTTCGCTAACGCGACGTCGCTGGTGCGTAACCGCGCAAACCCGGCGATCCGATCGTCCGCGATTCGCGCGTTACGCCAATGCTTGAGCACGTCGAGGCAATACGCCCCGCCATCGCTGCCGCGCGTTATCTCAAAATATGACGCAATCACCGCCCGCCACGTCAAACCATTTCGCGACCCCGCGCGTACGCCGTCCACGACTGCACCATATGCGCCGCTGCACCGCAGGTGCAATCGCTCAAACGGTCGTTCGCGTACATCGGCCACCGGCGCACCGCGATTGCCTATCGACCCGCGCGGGAGGCACCAACTGAGGCGAAAGATATGTCACCAACAATAGGGTCCGTGTATCCTCTTTCGCCGGAAGCGTCCCCAACAGGCGCGTCATGCAGAAGCTCATTTAGCTTGCCGCAGGGGCGCACCGCTTTTGAGACGGACCGCTCACCCACGACCCGCGACTAGGTGTATCACAGAAGGCCGCGTAGAATGCCACCTTGGGTCAACCCAGAGCGCCTGCTGTCAGTCCAAAGGTTATTGTGGATCTGCTGGGCTGAAGGCTACACCGTATGAAGGCGAATAGCTAGGAGGAATCGTCACGGAATATTCGTATCCGCCGGCTGGATACGAATAAAAGTCAACGGTTCCAGTTGGCCCTGACGAACCTTGACCAAGTTCGCTACATGCGAGTACGGTTCCCCGCCGATTCAAGGAACACTCCGAAGCGCCAGTAAGCAGAGCAATCGCTGTGGGCGTACCTGTATACGGCGGAGCGTAAACGTCGACGACAGGATCCAACACGTTTGGCACAATCATGTCGTCTTTTTTGTCGAAGATGACTCCGAACGGTACGCCCGTCAGCTGCATGTTCAGCTGCGATCCGGGGCCGCGCCCGTTCGGGTACTCGATTACAGCCCCTTGTTCAGAAGCGTACTTGCCGTAAATCACATACACGTTCCCGTGTGAGTCGGCGCCGATTCCCCATGTCCCGGGCAAGTCCGTCGGATTCTTCAATCTACGGCTACGTTTTTCCGTTGTTCGTCCCTTGAGATAGACCGATACGAAAGGAAGCCCTCCAAACTTCGGAAACATAAGGACGTAATTCGTCCCGCGTTTGCCAAAAGCGATTCCTACCGGGCCACCATTGGTGGGCGCTTTTAGAGTTATTCCGGGGCTACCGCAGTTTGGACCGTAGGAATAGACACGGTCATGATCTCCCGGATAGCCGTTGCTATTTTGAGCAGGCACCCACAGAACGCCAGACTTATCAACTTCGATTGTGTTTACTGTGTCAGCAGCCGTATTTTGATTGACATCTGAGCATACGAGTTGATGCGCCTGATGAGTCGAGTAAGCAAGAGCGTAAAAATCATAGTTACTTGACGCGGTAATGTATACAACAGGAGATAAACTGCGTGATTCGGCAAAGGGCTGCCTTTGCCCAGAAATGAGGCTTGCGCCGCTCGACGCCGCAGGTTCGCCACGCAGAGTGAGTCCTAGGCGATCCAGTCCTGAGTCCATTATCGGCATTCCCTGCGAATTGACACCTGAGCATGCGGCGAACAGAATGGGAGCGCCGATCGCAAGGCCGGCTACCCGGAGCAGTCGGGAAAATCGCATTGAGCTGTCCTCCAAGTGTAGATCATGAAAAACGAAGGGCCACCGCAGCGCGGGACCCTTGCGCCGACGTACATGGAAAATACGCTACAATTCAGGCGCCTACTAAGGCAAGTCAGTTACTCTGACATTTCGCGAGCTCGCCTACTTCGCGACCCGTGGATAGTATCACAAAGTTCGAGTAAGAAGGCTGCACCAGCCTAAGACTTTTGCCTGGTCATGCGGAATGGTGTATTTGATGCCTATCGTATCTGGCGGAGACTCAAGACCAAAAGCAAATGCAGCGCAATGTAGGCAACTGCTTCGGTGGTTTCGCACGCCCGAGCGCTTAAATGGGAATCCTCTCGTCAGTGATATCCTCGACCGCGCGGCACCTTCAATGGGGAAGACCCTGGCCCTGCGCAATGCCATTGACGAAGCAATCGCTACGCTACCCCCGCTCGACCGCACCATTCTGCATCGCTGCGACATCGATCGAGAGATTCCATCGGCAGTAGCAGCTGAGGTGGGGATCTCGGAGCGACATCTTTATCGTAAGCGTGCCAGAATCTTCGAGCGCCTAGCTAGCCTATTCGTGGGCTCAGCCACCATTAGAAGACTCCACCAGACCGGCGATGCGCCGGATATGGGCGATCTGTTGGCTAAGAGTCGGGCGCTTCAGGAAAACGGGGCGCAGTCGGCAGCAATCGATCTTCTTGAAAACCTCGCCTCACAATGTGGCGATAGAGCTGACCGAGTACGCGTCCTACTTCGTCTCGCCGAGTTGTACGCATCCTTTGGCCTGACCAACAGGGCGCAAATCACTGCTACGGCAGCGGCCGAAACGGCTGCACAGACCCGCAGGATCGAGATAGGTCTCGAAGCTGAAATGCTGGTAGCGCGAGCGTCTATTCTCGATGAATGTATCGGCAGCCCGGTGCAAGCTGAACAGTTGGCGCGGCATGCCGCGGATCTTCTTACTGCGTCCCAGTGCTTCAAATACGATCCACGTTCAGCTAGCGTGCTGATCCTGGCTTTGTGCCGTTGTTGCCAGGTTTATGCCGCGGAAGGCCAGCTCGACGATCTTCGCCTTGCGTCTCTTAGAGCGCGCGAGGTGCTTGCATTCCTGCAGGCTCCAAGTGCGGATACGCAAATCGAAATCTTGTTTGCGGATGCCCTGATGAAGTCGTTTTGTTTACGCGATCTGGAAGGATCAAAATACGATCTGTCGCGGGCCATGGACATTGCGCAAAAAGCAGGCTTCACTCTCTCATCGATCATGCTGGCAACAAATCTCGCCGATGTGTTCAACCTCCAGGGTAATCCCACGTCTGCTGCTAATATTTTAATCCCAATTCTCCCTATTGCGCGGTCTCTAGGTAACAGAAATGTGCTGCTAGGCGTTTTGCTAGCATTGGGGAACTCGCTTATAGAAGCGAGAGACTTTGCGGGCGCGCGCGATATTGTCGAAGAAGCCATGAGGCTCTCTACCGATAACAAATCGCTTAACGCTTCGCGGGATAGAGCATTTGCAAAGGTAAAACTGGGTTCGAAGGATTTCATTGGAGCGCTCGATATCTCACGTGTAGCTCAGTCAGCCTTTGCTCGAATCGGCAAAAGTCGTCTTATAGGCATGCCCTTACTCATAGAGGCGGAAGCCCTTGCTTCACTAGGCCACCGGCAAGCGTCGATCAAGACAATCCGGTCAGCGATCGATGCGCTTACTGGGCGCAATCATCCAGCTGCGCTCGCGCGCGCGTACGATTTATTAGGCAGAATCTCTGGCAAACGTACCTACAGAGATTATGCGAAGCGTCTCAAACTAGAGCCACCGGCGATTAGCGCCGATCATGGTTCTCATCCAAATAGGAACTAGCGGCGCGGTTATGCAGTATCCTGATGAATGCTATGGGACATTAGCTGGTTCGATGGATACGAGGGAGCGGAGCCGAACGTAGCTAGCTTCGATCCGTTCGTCTTTAGGGGAATACGGCGTAATGTTTTCACAATTCGGTCGTCTAATAGTTAGTAGCTACATCGCTGTGGCATTGCTCGCAGCGTGCGGCGGATCGCAGCCGATCGGCGCGCCGGGCGCGATGGCGCAAAGCGCGGCGAGCATCGGTCAGACAAGCGGCATCTACGTCAGCGAAAACCAATCGTCAGAATCAGATGTCTTCGGTTATCCAACCAACAATCGGAAGAACAGAGGTCCGATTTGCAGCGAGAACTCTCAGCCAACGTACGACCTTGCCGTTGATGACAGAGGCAATCTAATCGTTCCCAACCCGTCGTACTCCGTTACGGTCTTTAAGGGACCAGGTATGTGCGGGCGAAAGCTCGGAACGGTTCAAACGATGTATTATCCTGTCGACGCAACTAGCTCTAACGCTGCAAGTGGAACGATCGCGGTCGGGATCGTTCTGGATGGCGCAAGCGGTGACGGCAGCATTCAGCTTTGCACACTTAAAAAGGGCTGCTATTCAAACCTAACAGATGGAACTCAGATGGACTTCGTAACTGCCGTTGCGATGAGCAAGAAGGGCGACTGCTGGGCGTCCTCCGCAGTACCGACGGCGCTCACGTATTTCAAAGGCTGCTCGGCTACTGCACAATCCGCGACGGGCTACGAAAACTCAGACGCCGGTGGCCTCGACATTGACGATAATGGAAACTTGGTCTCCATCAGCTGTTCGGAGGTCAGTTGTTCAACTCCAGTGCTGTACGTTTATTCTGGATGTAACCCGAAGTGCAAGAAAGTAGGTGGACCGTTCCCACTGCAAGGTGCTTCGTGGTACGGTCACCTCAACGCTACCAGCACCCGGTTGGCAGCAGCCGACTACGAGTATGGTGAGGTCGATGTTTACAAATACAATCCTACAACTCTCACATACCTCTACAGCTTCAACAGCGGTCTTAACTCTCACATCACCGGGGCGGCGTACAACCCACGTTCCAAAGAGTAGTCGCGCCTCTGCCCCTCTACACGACGTTCGCGAAAGCGGGCTGTGTTTGCTTTGCGGGCTTTGCAGCATGGCGGGGCACTGCGGCGTGGATCGCATTACGGCTGCGCGGCGTAGCGGCATAGCTCGCTGATCGGCATAGCCTCTTAGGCTGGTACGCTATACTTAACGTGCGCCAGCGGCCGTACTCTATTGCTCGAGTTCCTGCAGCGTGTTCGTTGCGGTGTCGGTGTAGAACAGCACGGTATTACTGTCGCCCGTTCCCTCTGCTAGAAGGCCGAAGATGTCGCCAGTCTTATTTGTATCGATCGTCTTCGTGTCGAGAATCTTCCCCGTCGGCGTCAGCTCCACCAGCGTGTTGCCGTCTTTGGAGTTGGCGACGATAAGGTTGCCGTTCGGGAGTAGCGCTTGCGCCACGGGCGCGTTGAGCGGCGAACCGCTATACACGAGCGTCGCGCAGGTTTTGGATGCGTACGTGCATTTGAACCTCTTGCCGCCCGGCTCGACGACGATCTCGTCCTTCTCAAGTAGGTTGCTGGCGTTCGAAACGGCGACGACCGTGTTATCGACGCCGTCCAAGATATACAGCGTATCGTTACACAGACTGCCGGTCCTGGTCCTGGTCGCATTGTATTGGATTCCCGACGGGCCAAGGGCGCTCCAGCCGGACCCCTTGTTGACGGCGAAACCGGAAATCACTTGGGTCTCTGTTGCACGACCGCTGCTCACCGGAGGTTTCGCCAACTTAATGACGTCGCCCGTCTTCGCATCGGAAACGTAGACGTCTTCCGGTGCGTACGCAAGACCGCAGGATGCGTCGGCGTCGTCCAACGGTTCCTCGATCGGCGAACCGTAGCTGTACTGCAACTCACCGCTCGGGTTGAACTGCGCGGCAATCCCGCTCGCCATCCCGGCGCCGTATACGTCATTCGCGACCGTCGCCGCATTTCCAACACAGCCTTCGATCTTGCTGCTCTGCACAAAGGTTCTTGGCTTTGAGTTCGGCTTCGGATCGAAGACTTCAATCGTCGTGCCTTTGCCGGCAGTGCCCGCCGAGTCCTCAAAGTTGCACACGAGCAATTGCCCTTTTTTGAGCCTAAACGTCGAGTGGACCAGCGAGATCGCCCGTGGGCCGGTGTCGCCGTTTTTCGAGTCGACCGTCGAACCGATCTCCACGTCCTTCGTGAGCAGCTTCAGAATGGATTTAGTGTCGGTCAAGCCGACTGCACTCGCCGTACGGATAAAATAAGGCGAAGGATTCGAACCGCCGGTCGGAACCGCGGTGTTTCCGCCGCACGCCGGCATCGCAAGAAGTATGCTCGCAACGAGCATACGCGCGCGATTCTTGAAACTTGACATTCCTGAACCTCGCTCGAACGCAATGGTGAGAAAGTCGGCTTCGCAATGGTTTTTTCGTGACCTGCAAGAGCGAGCGGCCGACGTCCGCCTTTCGGCATGTGGGAGGAACCTAAGTCATTAATGCTTGGGGTAAGGCTCGCGCGAAGGCACCGATGGTCGATGGGTGGCAGAAACACCGCGCTCGAAAAACTCTATACGTTGCGAATCAAGCGAAAGACAACTCCGTACTTGTCTACAGCGCCGGCGCGATGAAACTGTTGCAAACTATCAAAGACGGTTTCGATCAACCGACTGCTCTCGTCATCGGCTCGCCGTAAGCTCGGCATCGTCGAAGCCGCCTATAACCCCGCCCCCCCCACGCCTCTGCCCCTCTACACGACGTTCGCGAAAGCGGGCTGTGTTTGCTTTGCGGGCTTTGCAGCATGGCGGGGCACTGCGGCGTGGATCGGCATTGCGGCTGCGCTGGCATCGCAGCATGGATCGCTTAGCGGCATGGCTAGCCCGGCTGCGTAGCCCCGGGCTTCGATCGCTTGGCGGCGAGGGGGGCGTCGTTTCAGCGGGTCCAGACCGGCTCAACCCAGGGTTTGACCGCCTAACGGCCCAGGACCGTGCAGCCTTGCGCTTCGGAGGCGGGGGGCGTTTTGCGCGGCAGCGGCGCCGCCTGGAGCCTCGCCGCCCCGCGCCCGGCAAAGGGGCCTCGTTTTGAAAGGCCTTGGCTATCCCACGGTGACGGTTACGGGATAGGAGACTGAGCACTTCAAAACGAGGCCCCCCTGGCCGCGCGCTGCGATCGGGGCCGCAGAGCCGAGGCTACGCAAAGCATTAAGCTGCGCTGGGCAATCGATCGGAGCCTCTCAGAACGAGGCACCCTGCGCTGGGCGCGGGGCTGCGAGGCCGATCGCCCTAAGGCCCTTCAAGGCGAGGCCTCCCGCCAAAGCACTGCGCGGTCTGTCACTCGTCCTTGACTTTGTGATACAGCGCTATGGGGTTCACGGATATCTCCGGGAACTCGGGCGCTCCCGCTAATCCGATGGCTTGTATCTGCGACATAAACGTATTTGCCAGTTCTTCAAACCTATGTCTGCTTACTTTGTTCTTTCCAGGCACGGTGATATCGGGCACCTCAATCTTTTCGATCTCGGGCGATGGCTGCTCGGGTACGCTTGCGATTTGTGCCACAAGTGTCCATTGAGATAACTCATATCCATATTTTGAGAAGAGTGATTCGCGATCTTCCTGTAAGAAGCCGAGCTTATCGGAAAGGATGCCAACAATGTTGTAGTCCTTATGTTCCAGGCCACACGGGAATTGGCGTATTATTATCTGTCCGCTAAGTAGCGTGTAGACAAAGCGACCCATTGCCAACATGTTATCTGCGACGTGTTTACCGCCGATCATCTGCTCGCCGAGGGTTTGTAAATTTAACTGTCTAAACTCGTCTGACCATCCGGTTTGCTGCTGCATAGTCACAAATGCAGCCACCTCTCGCGGCAACTCCAACGTATTCTCGATATGCGTTTTGAAGTGCGCTGCGTCGAGTATTCGGGTTGGCGATGTTATTCGGACAAGCTGGCCGCCGCGAAGCTTAGCCCTCTGAGGACCCTCCCAATTTTCTGTCTGCTGAAGATCATGCTTTAGGAACAAGCCAGCCTCTTCAGCGGCGGCTTCAAAAACTATATAAATATAATCTCTCAAAGATTTGGTTTGCTCTGTCGCTTTTTCGCGAACCAGGCTTCCGCCAATCTCGGCTACCGTGAAGAGCTTTGCTCCGGCCTTTCCCTCGGCCTCACTGCGATATCGCTCGACAACCGTGTCAACTACACCTCCCTTCATTTGGGAAAGCAAAGACTTTACGCGCTCTATATCCAGGTAAAGAAAATCGAGTAATGATTCCATTTGCTCCGTTACTTCGCCCGTGATTCGGCTAACCATGCAGCGAGCGATAGCATGGCGATGAATCGTGTAGCGATGCCCACGCTTCTGATTACTCCTCAACCCAGATCAAGGGCTCGCCGCTGTCGCTAAAAGTCATGTACCAGGGATCGATTGTCTCCCCGGTCGTAGCATTCTCGCCTTTTATCAGGATTAGACCGCTATCGCGAATATGCACGTATGTCTGGAGCCACAGTCCTCGATAGGGTTTGATAAAAGTCAGCGTGCGACCGATCACGGTTAAATGATTTCGGACCGTGCCATTTCCTCCAGGGATTATCACGACGCCCGGGTTCTCCGCGGGCGGGTGTCGACGCATATCGAGAAAATCGACGTCGTGGGAGATAAGCATTCGGTCCTGGCGCCAAGCTTCCGCAAGCACCTCGTCATCGCTGGCCGCTGCGAGACCTGGCGGAAGGCCGTGCGCACTTATACCTTGGCCGTCTAAGAATCTCAAAAGGCTTCTGGAATCCACGTTGTTGTCAAGGAGAAATCGGGCTGTCCCCTCGACTTCCTTCATGACTCGCTCGTCATAACGGCTCGCTACGACGACGAGCTCAAGCCACGCCATTTGACCTATCGTCTTCGAAAAATCTAGGGTATTGCGTCATTAGCCTTAAGTAACCCGAGCCCAAACTCGTATTCCAGCACTAGGTCATGAGCCTTGTCCTCGCGCCACCCAAGTTCTTCCACCAAGAATCGCCCC
>JBARKF010000139.1:0-1510 GCA_049800655.1 Candidatus Cybelea sp. | reverse complement strand
GCCCGGATCGTGTCGATGATCAGGCTGCCGTCCGGCCGTGGCCGAGAGGTAGCATCGAAGGCCACGATCTCGGCGCCCGCGCCGATGATCGACTCCACCTCCGCAAGCGTCGGCGAAATGTAGGTCTCGAATCCTGGATATTCGCGTTTGATCAACCCTACGATCGGCAAGGCGACGTGCCGACGCACGGCGAGCAGATTCTCGATGCCCTCGATGCGGACGGCAACGGCCCCTCCGTCTTGGGCGGCTCTCGCCATTGCCGCGATAACTTGCTGATCGTCGAGCGCAGAACCACGCCAAGCCTGCACGGAAACGATCAGCCCGCCGCGCAGCGCTTCGAGCAGTCTCATCGCCGGAGCTCCGGCATGGGCAGCCCCAGCTCGCGGTACGCCAGCAGCAGCGCGCCCGCCGCGGGCTCGTACTTTGCGCGTCCGACCTTGGCCCTCGGTATGGCGGCGAGAATGCCGCCTCTGACCCGCTCGTAAAACTCCGCGTCGGCGAAGAGTCCGCCGGTTAATGCCGCTCTGGGCTCTTTCATTGCGGCCAGCGCGCGACGCGCGAGCGCCGCAAGCCGGTCGGCCCCTTCGTCGGCAATCTTGCGGAAGCGCGCGAATCGAATTGCGACCGGCGTAAAGGCGGCAAGCCGCGCCCGGGTCAGTTCTCCGGAGTAAACCGCTCGTCCAACTTGGCGAAGGGAGCCAATGCCAAAGAAATCGCGGGCCGCGTGCGCTTCGTCGCGCAGCGAGCGGTCATCGTCGTCCTGCGCGGCCATCACGAGCGCGAGCGCATCGCGAGCGATGCTAAATGCACTTCCCTCGTCGCCGAAGAGAAAGCCCCATCCACCGAGCGTCTGCGAGAGACCATCTTCGTCGCAGGCATAGACGACCGAACCCGTCCCCGCAATCACGACGACACCCGGCCCTCCCGCCAGCGCGCCCGCATGCGCCACCGGCGCATCGTGCATCAGAGTAAAACGCTGCGTCGGCATCTCCGGCCGCGCACCGTAGACGCGGCCTTCATAACCACTAACGCCGGCGACGATTGCGGCGAAATCGCTTTCAACCGGAATCCCTGCACGCCGGCACGCATCGGCGAGTGCTTCTCGTAACGCATCGCGAAGACGCGTCGAATTGGAATCGGCGCCGACTTCGTCGGCGGGGCCCGACGTGCCGCGTGAAAGGACTTGCCCGCGCTCATCTGCGATAAGCGCGACCGTCGAGGTTTGACCCCCGTCGATTCCGGCAACCAGCGTACTCACGCCGAGTCTTCCGCAAGCCGCGCCGCATAGGCATCCGCGGCCGCTTCCCGCGCGCGTCTGTTCCCAAGCACGGCTACCTCGCCGATTGCCTCGCGATGGTGGTAGAGCTCGTGACCAATAGCCTGCGCGACGAGATCCGCTTCCAATCCGCTGTCTATCCGTATCTCTGGCCCCGCCGGATCGTACTCCGCGCGAAGTTCATCCTTACCCCAGTCGCCCAGTTCGGCGAAGCGGACGCTCACGCCATAGGCC
>JBARKF010000138.1:0-5238 GCA_049800655.1 Candidatus Cybelea sp. | reverse complement strand
CGAACGATTCAGAAGGATCTCGACATCCAGGAGTACACCGACCCCGAGCACAATCCGATGATCCCGCATACGCTCGTGCTCAAGCCGGGCCTCGTGATTTACAGCGTCTATAACGGCTACTGGTTCTGGGGGCGTCCGTCGGTGATCGATCTTTGGCACGATCTGCGCGCCGTGTCGAGTGTAATCCGCCCAGACTGGGATCTGAGTACTCCTGGACTCCGCGAGGCGTGGAACGCGGGCGACTTGTCGCGCTTCCACGGCTGGAATAAGCTCGGCGCCGCGAAGGCTCCCTCCGCAGGACCGGCGGCTCCCGGCGAATTGGAGCAGGTCTTGTGAAGGCCTTTCTGGATCGCCGTTACGCGGCCCCGAGCGTAGCTCGAGCGTCACGCGTCCGTTTCGTGTGAGCGACACGTGAAAGCATCTGTGATGACTGCGTACGGCGGTCCGGAAGTGATGAAATATCAAGACATGCCGGATCCCAAGCCAGGCGGGGGCGACGTCCTCGTCAAGGTGACCGGCATCGGCATCAACCCGGAAGACATGCTCGAGCGCAACGGCGACTTGAAGGATACGTATCCGTTGCACTTTCCGGCGATCATTGGTCTGGACGTGTCGGGAACGGTGGTCGCAACGGGCGACGGCGTCACCGACCTCGTGGTCGGCGAGCGTGTCTGCGCGTGGTCGTACCACACGTACGCTGAACTGATCGCCGACAAAGCGAGGCTTTTTGCCAAGGTCCCGGAGACAATGGATCTGGTCGACGCGGCCGCGATTCCGCTCGTGGCCGTCACGGGCACCCAATTGATCTCCGTCGCAAGCGGGTTGCAGTCCGGCCAGACGGTGCTGATCTCCGGCGCGGCGGGCGCCGTCGGTCGTTGCGCCGTCTACATGGCGAAGGCGTCGGGCGCGCGCGTGATCGCCGGCGTGCAGCGTTTTCAGCTTGACCAGGCGAAGAGCATCGGCGCAGATGAAACGATCGCTCTCGACGACCCGGTCGCCTTTGCGACGATTCCGCAAGTCGACATCGTGGCGAACACGCTACGCGGGAAAGCGGCGACGGATCTGCTCACGAAGGTCAAGGACGGCGGGACATTTGCATCGGTGACGGGAGCGCCCGACGGGAGCAGGGGCTACCCGCAGGTGCGCGTCGTCCCGTTCCGCTCAAAGCAAGACTGGGCGGCCATCGCCTTCATCGCCGCCGCCGTAAGCTCCGGCAAGATGACGATTCCGATCGGCCGCCGCGAGGAGCTTAAGAACGCGGGAGCCGCGCAGGCCGCGTTCACGAAAGGCGGTATTGGCAAGGTGCTCTTAACCCCGTGAGTTTACATCATAGAAGTCGGCTTGACGAATTCGCGCACGAGCGAAACGCCGAGCAGTGCGTACAGGATCGAAGATCCAATGAATCCCGCTGCGATCATCAAGGTGTACACGCGTCCGCCTATCTTTTGTGCGTTCGCCTGTCCTGCCGAAAATGTTCTAGCCTATTTTCCGGATTTGTGCGTCGCTTAGGGCGCGCACGTATTCAGGCAAGGTCACGAAGTGCAGCGGATCGAGCGCCTTCTGGTCGTTACCTTCCCCGGCACCGATCGCCCACAGAAGGAAGTTGCGCAGAGCCGCAGCAGTTGCCGGGTTCGGCTGTTTCGCGGCGACGATCGCATATTCGTAATTCACCAACGGATAGGAGTGCGTACCCGGGGCAAAGACGAGGCTCAGGCGTTCGTCAGGCGGCGTGCGCGAGCCTAGCTCGGCGCCGGCGAGGCGAACCGTCGTCGGGTTCGCGGCCACAAAGCTTCCTGCTTGATTCTTGAGCAACGCCGTGCCGAGACGTGCCGCCGCGATCTCACGGAAGTAGCTGCTGCCGACGTAGGCGATCGCATACGGTGTCGCAGCGGCGGCTTTCACCATCCCGGCGTTACCCTTTGCGCCTTGAGCTCCGGGGACGGCGGGCCAGGCGACGTCGGTCCCGAAGCTCGGGCCGAACTCCCACGATTCCGTCGAGTACGTGAGAAATTGACTGAAGATGAACGAGTCGCCGGAGCTATCGCTGCGGTGAATTGGGACGATCGTCCGGTGCGGAAGCTTGACGCCGGGATTCATCGCGGCGATCGCCGCGTCGTCCCAATTCCGAATCTTGCCCGTGTAGACGCCGGCAAGGGTTGGACCATCGAGCCGCAGCGGAGCGCTGAGACCCGGAACGTTATAGGTCACAAGCTGCGAGGAGATAACGAGCGGAATGTTGAGCATTCCAGGGCTTGCGCTCATTTGTTCATCGGTCATGTACGCGTCGGAGGCGCCAAACTGCACACGTCCCGCAAGTGCCTGCGCTATGCCGGCGCCCGAACCGGTGCCAGCGATCGTGATATGGACGTTCGGCGCGGCGATGCGATAGCGGGCCACCCACTGCTGGAGCAGCGGGTACATCAAGGTCGAGCCGGTTTCGTGGAGTGTCATGACTTCGGCGCCCCGCGCCGCCGGCGCAAGTAGCGGCAGCGTTGCTACGACGAGAGCAGCCGTGCGGAACACGTTGACGCGCATCAAGACGGCACCCCCACGGACGTGGCCGGCATCCTGTCGGGTTCCGGGGCTCTGCCAATTTTGTCGAGATCGATGCCCGTCGTTTCGATCCGATACCGCCAGGTGACCGCCGCACCGAGCAGCGACGTGCCGACGAGGATTAGAAGCAACAGCTGCTGCCCAATGCCCTTGAGCAAGATCGGGAACATGAACGCCGTCAAGACGGCGCCGACCTTCGCAAAGGCCGCCGCAAAGCCGGCACCCGAGCCGCGAATCGCCGTTGGGAACACCTCGCCGGCCAGCAGATACGTCTGTGCGTTCGGTCCCAAATCGGTCATGAAATTGAAGAGCATGACGCCCGCAAATATCAAGAATATCTTCGACGAGCCGCCGGCGTAGGCGGAGAACGAAGCGATGAGCAGCCCCAGGGCGCAGCCGATGAAACCGAACACTTGTAATCTTATGCGGCCGAGACGGTCGGCCAAGAGGACCGCAAACGTTATGCCAACGAGGAGCATGGAAGTGATGAGTGCGCTGCCCTTAGCGGCGACTACGTCCTGCGCGATGATGTCGCTCGTGCTCCGGAAGTGATCTGGGCCGCCGAACGCGGCGGCCAAGATCGTCGGCGTGAAGATACCAATTCCGTAAGTGCTCAGGTCTTGCAGAAACCACGGCACCGACGCCAAGATCGTAGCACGCCGATTCTGGGGTTTGAAGAGCGCCGCGAAGTCCATCTTTTCCGATTCGTGGCTGCTTCTTGCGGAGTGCGGCGCGAGTGTGACCTCTTTCGGAAACCGCTCGCGCCGGGCGAGCAGCCGCGCCGCCGCGTCTTGGGCGCGGTCCTGATGGCCGCGAACGAAAAGCCACGATGGGCTCTCGGTAATGTAGAAGCGCCAAACCGTGACGATGAGTCCTGGGATCAGGGCGGTGGCGAACATCCAATGCCAGGCATCGAGCGCGGGATGGCGCTGTAGGACGAGCCAGCCTACACCGGTGCCGACGAGTGCGCCCACCGCTTGAAAAGCGAAGGCGCCGATTACCAACTGGCCGCGATTTGAGCTCGGCGTGCTTTCGGAGATGATCATATGCGCGGTCGGATAGTCGCAGCCGAGAGCTAACCCGATCCCAAACAAGCAGATGACGAGCGGCCAGAACCCTGTGACTACCGTGATCAGCCCCAGGAACACCATAAAGATAATCATCTCGACGACGAACATCCTTTTGCGGCCAAAGACGTCGGAGAGGCCGCCGAGGCCGACAGCACCAATCAGGATGCCAAACAGCGTTGCTGCGCTGACGATGCCGCCCTGTCCCGCCGTCATGTGGAACTGGCGCGCGATCAGTGGCAGAGCGATCCCCGTCATGAACACGACGAGACCTTCGAAGAACTTCCCAGCGGCCGCCAGCGACCAGATCAGCCACTGCATGGTCGTCATCGGTGCAGAACCGGTCGGCGTGCCATCCGGCCACGTGGGACGCATATCGATGTAATCTTGAACGGTGCGACCGTGCGGCGGCGTGCTCGCGGAAGGGGCGGATTCGGAACTCATCTTCTCAGCCTCCAGGAAACTTCGAGGACCCAGTCCTGTGAAGGTACCATAGGTGCAGCCTTCGCGTCCCTTATGAAATCTTAATCGACGGCTCGTTGGCATTCTCGAGCCGGTCGGTCGTCGCCGTCCACGATAGCGTCGCCGCGATCTAAGCCTATCCAAGTATCTGCGCGTGGACCATGGCAGCGAGTTTACGTCGAAGGTTCGGTTGTCTCAGATTGTGCTGCGATATCGCTTTCGCTGATTCACGCTACCACTTTGAAACCTCATGATCGCACGGCACACGCTACAATTGGTGCTGGAACGTAGGAACTAACGCAGCTTGGCGACCGCGTCGCTCGGAAAGCTCGACCTCGCCAGAACGCCAGCAGCAACAGGCACGCAAACCCGCCACATATGGACTTCTGTTATGGCTAACTTAAGAGCCATTGCATTCGATCAAAGGTGGATGGTCAAATCACCCTTTCGCCGCACTGGAAAGTCGTATATAAAGTCCATGGGCTACCGCCTGCCACTAACACGTACTTTCTCTCAAGCAATGTGGCAAACAGCCGAGTCCGCCTCCGGCGGAAAGTGGCTATCCGCGTCTTACGTCGATAGTCGAAAGAGAAGCCTCTAGATTTTCACGCTGGAGCCTTCTCTCCTTACGTCCAACACCAGAAGCATTATGGACCTAATGGAACGATCGTAATCGCTAGGCCATCGGCGCTGCACGGCATACTCGTTAATAACGTTATGGTCGGCCGCGGGCGATGGAGAGTCGTCCGGCATGAGTAGCGAGCCGAACGGCTTGTGACTCCGTCATCGCGACGCCTTCGCGGCCCAGCGTCGCGATCTCGTCGTCGCTGAGCGTTTGGTGGAGCCGCTCCATGAGGAGCGTTTGCGTATACCGCTCCGTATATTCGCGAATGTAGCCGGCAGAAAAGACCTCGTCGACGTAGCCGTTGAGCCTGGCAGCGTTTCGCGGATCGCTGCGCGATCGCAGCGCCGCCAGCGTTCCAATCGCACACGCCATGATCCCGTTATCCCCAGCTTCGCGTGCGTCCGAGACCGCGGCGCGGGCCAACGCGCGAGCGTCGTCCTCACGTTGCAAGGCGATCAGATAGGCCGCCAAGTTGGACTTTACGTTCGCCCGAAGCCGCGTGTTCTTACGAATCGTCCGGCCGTCGAGCAG
>JBARKF010000137.1:0-3418 GCA_049800655.1 Candidatus Cybelea sp. | reverse complement strand
GTGCTTCCGGCGCACATTCTGGCGCACACCGACTTCAACGGTGGAACGCTGTCGTCGCGTCCGATTGGAACGGGTCCCTTCCGCCTTGTAACGTGGGTTCGCGGCGACCGCATCATTCTGCGACGGTTCGACCGATATTTCAAAGGAAGTCCAAAGCTCGCTACAATTGAACTTCGCATTATTCCAGCCGCGCAGACCGTTGGTGTCGAGCTCGCGGCGCATAAGATCGACCTGGTCGACTGGACCCAGGCGGCCTTGCTGGATCGGTACCGCTCGATTGACGGCATCGTGGTAGAAACGGCACCCTTGAACAGCTACGAGTTGCTCCTCATCAATGCCCAAAAATCCGCTTTGCGCGACATCGCGGTGCGGCGCGCAATCGCGGCTGCGGTCCCATACGATACGATCTTGCACGACGTGGAGCACAACATCACGGTCGCGGTGCGCAGCATCTTGCCGGCGACGGCGCTCGGGTACGAGGCCCTGCCGCAGCGGACGTACGACCCAGCCACGGCCGACACGCTTCTGGATCGCGCAGGGTGGCGGCGTGGCGCTGATGGGATTCGGCTCCGTAACGGCGTGCGTTTAAACCTCACGCTTGCCGCGATCGCCGGCGCTACCAGTGGCGAACAGGTCGCAGTGCTGCTGCAATCCTCGCTGAAAGTCATCGGCGTCGACCTCGCGATCAAAAGCTATTCGCTTGCGGAATACTATGCTCTGAGTGGGCCGTTGTACCGCGGCTCCTTCGATCTCGCATTGACCTACAGCGGCATTAACTGGGATCCGGACCTCTACGACTCTTTGGCCTGCGATCGCTGGTACCCACGAGGAGAAAATCTCGGCCGATTCTGCGATCCTCGTGTCGACGCGCTCGAGCGCGCGGGACTGCAAACCGACGACCCGTCGCAAAGGGCCGCCATCTATCGCAAGGCCAGTCGTTTGATCTGGTCGGACGTACCATTCGTTCCCTTGTACGGTGGGCGCAACCTGATCGTCCGCTCGGCTGACTTGCGAAACTATCAGTACACTCCTAGCGGCGGCTGGAATCCGTGGCAATCGGATATTTAACCGAGGCGTAAGGCCTGTTCGTCTACCTGCTCATCGGTCATGGATGCGCCTTCAGCCGTAAGCCGCGCGACAGCCGCACCCCCTAGCGCGTCGCGCACGATTTCGAGAAGGCGATTTGTGTTGCGGGCATCTAACACGTTATGCTCCGCTCCCGCTGCTGCTTGCCGGCGAGCGTCGACGAAGCCCAAGATCCTCGCGGCCCGGGCAAATGCCTCGGGCTTGTCTTCCTCTCGTTGTTGCAGCGTTGCGAGCTTCGCGAGGCTTTCGAGCGCGTTCTGGGCGTAGACCTCCAGGTGATACTCGCGCGCGTGCGCAAGCGCTTCCCGCGCAACTTTCTCGGCGTCACCGTACCGCCCCAATGCGATAAAGTACGACGGCATATCATTGAAAGCAACGGCGACTCCGCGTGTCTGGTTGAACGCACGCATGGTCGCAAGCATCTCGCTACCAATTTGGAGCGCCAGCTCCGAGTTGCCGGACTGCCACTCGATGCCGGCGAGGTGGTCAAGTGTCCATGCGACGTCGACCGGCGCGTCCAGGGCCCTATAGCTCTCGAGTGCCTCGGCGACGTAGCTCCGCGCCGCATCGAACTCGCCCACCGCACCGCTGACATGCGCCAAGCTGCGTAATATCCAACCGACGGGCCAATGGTTCCCGTTGCTGCGCGCAAGTGAGAGGGCTTCTTCGAGCAATTTCCTGGCTTCGGAAAATCGCCCCAAATGAGCGAGCGCATTCGCCTCGCGGTGTTGAGCGCGGGCAAGTCCGAGCGAATCGCCGGCAACACGGTAATGCGCTGCTGCGCTCCTGCTGCTCGCGAGCCATACGTCGAATCGTCCGAGCACCATGGCAAGGCTTGCTTCCGCATATCTGAGGCTCGCAATTGCGTCCGTTGGTGTTCGCTCGTCGACCAGCGCGAGCGCGGCGTCCAGCCAGCGCTGCCCCTCAACCGGCGCGTGATCTTGCCACAGCACGACGAGCCGCCCAACCAATCGTTGCCCCAAAACGGTATCACCGTCGTCGGCCAGCGCCCACTGCAGCGCCGCGCGCCAGTTGTCGCGCTCGTCGCGAATCAGCCCAGGCACGACCTTCGGGTCGTGGTAGGCTCCGAGATCCAGCCGCTCGGCCAGCTCGAGCGATGCGAGTGCGTGACGATGCGCGATGAGTACTTGCTCGCCGCGCGCCGCGAGCTTTTCGCCGGCATACTGGCGAAACGACTCCAAGAAACGATAACGCGGCTCGCTGCCCTCGAAATCGACCACGAGCAGTGACTTGTCGACGAGCGACGAGAGCAGATCGAACACGTCGTCTTCCCCGATTCCCTCATCGCCGCAAACGGTTGTTGCAGCGCCAAGCGTACAGCCGCCGGCGAAGACCGAAAGCCGCTCGAACACCCGCTGCTCCGGGCCGGACAACAACTCGTAGCTCCAATCGATCGTCGCGTGCATCGTTTGCTGACGTGCCAGTGCCGTTCGCTCGCCGCCGGTCAGAATTCGAAATCGATTCTTGAGTTTCTCCGCGAGCACTTTCGGCGACAATTGGTTCACGCGTGCGGCGGCGAGTTCGATTGCCAACGGGATACCGTCCAAACGCCGGCAGAGCTCCGCAACGACCGGCGCGTTCTCATCGGTGAGCGCAAAGCGATGGTCGACCCCGCGGGCACGATCGGCAAAGAGCACGATCGCCCCGTACGCAGCGGCGTCGCTCGCACGAATGCCGCCAGCTTCCTTGGGCGATGGAACGCTCAGCGAAGGGAGTCGATAACCCTGCTCGCCCGCAACCCTGAGCAATTCGCGACTGGTCGCAAGAATCTGCACGTGCGCGCAGCTGCTCAGAATGGCCTGGGCAATCTCGGCGGTCTGTGCAATAATGTGTTCGCAGTTGTCGAGAATCAGCAGCAACGTCTTGTGCTTGAGATAGACGATGAGCGTCTCGAGCAGGGGGCGATTCGGCACTTCTTGCACGCCGAGTGTCGATGCGATCGCCGTGACGACTAACGATGGATCACTTACGGGAGCGAGCGCGACGAAATAGACTGCGGTATCGCTGCTATCGTTCAGCGAGCGCCCGACGTGTAACGCCGTCTCAGTCTTCCCGAGCCCACCGACGCCGACGAGGGTAACGAGGCGATGGTCGTGCGCGAGGGCGACGATCTCGTCGAGCTCGGTCTCTCGTCCGACCAAACTCTTTAGCGCAAGCGGTAGATTGGAATTCGTCGTGTCGGTCCACGGGCCGACCGTGACGGAGGCGCCGCCGAGTCGGCGCGGCGACCCCGAACGCGCCGCGGCCGCCTCGAACTCCTCGCGCTTCCCTTCGTCGAGCGCCAGCGCACCGACTAAGAGCGCGAGTGTTT
>JBARKF010000136.1:0-2060 GCA_049800655.1 Candidatus Cybelea sp. | reverse complement strand
TTTCCCCGCAGATTGAAACGGCCTCTGGCGATCGACCCTACGGACAAGTTCGTGTATGTAACCAACGATGGCACCAGCTCCAACAATGTTTCCGCCTACACCGTCGACGCGACTAGCGGCGCGTTGTCGCCGGTCGTGGGGTCGCCGTTTGGAGCGGGCACCGGGCCCGTAGGCGTAGCAGTCGATCCTAAAGGCAAGTTCGTCTATGAGGCCAACGCTCAGTCCAACAATATCTACGGCTATACCATCGACGCCAGGAGCGGTGCGCTAACGCCGCTAGCCGGATCTCCCTTTGCGGCCGGCGACAATCCCGAAATCATAGTCACGTGCCGGTTCGTCGGTAGCGCGTGCAAACCACCGCCGATGTAGTTCCCACGCGTCGTGGTTTTTACGAAGCGGCTCGCGCGACCGTTAGTTTAACGAACGAGGCGCGCCTCAAGCCCTCTGCACGGCTTCGCGAAAGCGAGGCCGTCGCACGTTCCGATGCATACGCATGGAGCAGGACAGGCCAGGACCGCCGTACGACAATTCGAATTCGCGCAGTTTCGCCGCTTCCGACCGCCGTCATTCCATAACCGGAGTACGTACCGCCTGGCGCCCGGCCGAGTAGGCTTCGATCACGGCGCGAAACGTCTGCACATTCTAGCGGTATAAACCATCGTGGGAAATATCGAGGTGTTTCTCAATCTGATCGGCGACTTCATTTGGCGTAGCATAGTGTGGTTCATTGCATATTTGCTCGGCCACGCAGCCTCGCAAATCCAAGGGCACATGCGCAGACGCCCTCCATAGCGCCTCGCAGTCCCGCGCCGGCGAGGGACCTTCGCTTGAAGATCCTGGGCTGGTTATCGAACCTGGATCGACGTAAGTGATTTCAAATGCAGAGAAGGCTCTCGGGTGCGAGTTGATGAAGCTGATGCGGCCCCCCGCTTTTAACGCCAGCTAACGAAGCAAAGCGATCATGTCTGCTTAAAAAGGAGCAAAACGTTAATGAATTCGGCTGGTTTAGTGAAATACGCCAGTGCTCTGGTTGCACTCACGATATGCGCGGCGTGCAGCGGCGGCTCGGCGGGCGCGCCGTCAACCGGTGGGCTCAACTACCAATACGTCGGTAAGGTGCTCTACGTGAACGGTAGGCCGGTCACGGCAGCGCGCCTGAACCCCATGCCCCGTTACGCAACGTTGGTTCCCGACCTGCATACGAAGGCAAAAACCTTTGAGTACGTCTTCAACTACTACGAGACGTACGCCAGCATCTTCGACTATCCAAAGAGCGTTAAGGAGATCGGGCAAATCAAAGGTGACGGTGGTCAAGGGTGTACGAACGTCCTTTACGGCTACGGGAAGAAGATCTTCTGGAATATCGGTGGTCAACACCAGATTACGGAGTACAAGGTTCCGAAGACGCCGATCAAGACGCTGTCGGTGAACTACTCTTTTCCAACGAGCTGCGCCATGAATGCCAGCGGCGACCTTGCCGTTGGGATCTTCTTTGAGTCGGGGAAGGGTGGCGGCGACGTCGTCATCTTCAAAAACGCCAGCGGCTCAGGTACCGTTTACACCACGCCCTTGTCCGCCGAGTTCTTCGACGGCTACGACCCCCACGGGAACCTCTTCGCGGACGGCTATAACGCTAGCGATGCCTTCGAGCTCGTCGAGCTCCCGAAGGGCAGCAGTAAGTTCGAAGCGATCGCCACGAGCAACACGGTGCAGTTCCCTGGCTCCGTGCAGTGGGACGGCAAGTACGTCACCGTCTTCGATCAGGTGGCAAATAACTTCTATCAGTATACGATCAGCGGCACGAAGGCAACGCTGAAGCACACGATATCGCTCTCGAATTCCGGCGACTGCGCGCAGACCTGGAATGTGGGAAGCCTTGTCTATTGCGGGGGTGGCAACGGCGGCGCGGTCTTCAAGTACCCAGCCGGCGGTCCAGCGATTGCGGTCTTCACGGGCAATTTCGACTCGCCGCTCGGCGTGGTGGCAGCGCAGAAATAACCTGGGCTTCCCTTCGACGCAGAGCAATCACAGCACAGGAGTCCTACTCGGAGGCCCCGCAA
>JBARKF010000135.1:0-15333 GCA_049800655.1 Candidatus Cybelea sp. | reverse complement strand
CTCGGCTTGTTCGCGGGCGAGCGCCTCCCGCGAAGCCTTCAGGCCGGCATCGAACGCGCCGGCGAGATAAAAGCCGCCGTCCTCGCCGCGTCCCGGCGTCAACGCCTCGAAGATCGCGCGCACGGCGTCGTTCGCGAGTCTCGGCCGCGACGCGCGGTCCGCCACAAGCCCATCAACGCGATCGACGGCTTCGCAGAAGCGGCGCAGTTCGAGGAAACTGGGATCTGCAAGCACGTCGCCCATTGAGGCGCGCGCGATCGCACCTGCCGCGTCGGGAAGATCGCGGAGCGTCGCGCGGACTGCCTCCAATCGATCCCCGTCGAGCGCGGCAGCGAGCGCCGCAATCGAATCGGCGCGTGCTTCCGCCACGGCTTCCTCACCCACGAAGAACGGACGAAGCTCGGCGAAACATCGCTCTCCATAGGGCGAGACCGGCGCCACCGCCGCCGCCAGCCAATCGAAACCGAGTATCTGCGCGCTCGCCGGATCGAGCAGCGTGAGCGGGTTCACGCCGTCCGCGTGCCGGTGAAGACGTCGAACGCCGGCAGCCCAGTCGCGGCCGCCACGGCGCCGGCGAACGCGCGGGGCTCAAAGGCGCGATTCGGTCCGATCGAGGCTACCGTGGTCGCGATCACACGCAACGGACGCAGGCAGCGGATCCGCAGGCGAGCCAGCGCGGCTAACGCCGGCCTTCCGCTCAGCCCGATTTGGGTAGGGTCGCGCACGACGATTTGGCGCGTTTCGCCATCGGCGATCAATGCCGCAACGCGCCCGGCCAAGAGCGCGCCATCGATGTGGATCGCCGGTGCCTGGGGATCGAAGGCCGGCGTACGTAAACGCGCGACCAAGGCCGCAATCTCGTCGACGGCCTCCGGCATGGTGTTCGCCGTTGCGGCACCGCCGGCAACGACGATTGCGCCGTCGGTGCCGGCCAGCGCCGCGATCCGGTCGACCGCGCCATCGATCGTGACGATCTCGCTATGCAAAGCGAGTTGGTCGACGACTTCGCGAACGCCCGATGCCGTTGGCGGACCGACCAGCTCGTAGAACGCACTGGACGCCACGCGCGCATAGAGCAGCGTACCCGCGGGGCTCTGCAGCGACGAGATCGCGAGAACCTCGCTCGCGGGCGTCCGTGGCAGCGCGCCGCGCGCGGTTACAAATAACGTTTGCGGTTGAAGCCAGAGCCGCGGCTTGCGTTGGAGGTCGTTGCGCAGCGTATCGCCTTCGCGACCGATCGAGGCGACGCCGGCTCGAAGCTTTCGTTCGCATGCCGCGGCGTAAATTGCACGCAGGGTGGTCGTTTTGCCGACATCTCTCCCGGTGCCGACGACGAAGATGCTGCGGGCGCGCTGCGAGCGCGCAAGCTCGAGAAGCTCAAGACCGACTCGCACCTGAGTCCCTTCAGCTAGCCGATGCGCAGCGCCTTGAGTACCGCAAAGAGCGCCCCGGTGAGCGCAAGCAGCAGGCCGCCGACGAACGCGGCGTTGCGTTCCGCGTAGCCCCCGAGCCAACGTCCCAAGCTGAGGCCGAGGAATGTCGACGCAACCGATGTGCACGCGATCACGATCAGCGAGATCGGCATCGGAACGCCGACGTACAGAATGGAAAAACCGATTCCAAGCGAGTCAATGCTTATCGCGAATGCTGCCAGGAAGAGTCCGTGGCCGCGCGTCAGATCCAGACGCGAGGCGACGCTCAGGTCGCTGCGGCTCTCTCGCATCATGTAAATTCCCAGGCCGATGAGCGCCGCGAATCCGAAGTATCCTGCGGCAGCCCCGATCAACCGGCCGGCAAGCAACCCGAGGAGAGCACCCAGGACGTTCATTCCGACCTCGGCGCAGGCGAAGGTGATGCCGATAACGACCTTGCGTCCGGGCGTCACACCGCGGACGCCGACCCCAACGCTTACCGCGAAGACATCGAGCGCAAGCGCAAGCGCGATGACGAGAACCTTAAAAAATGCCGCGCTCACTGGGAGCCTGTGCGCGATGACCCGGTGAAGCTTCCTGCATGACGCGTCCGCCGGTGAGTCCGATTTTCTTTTTTGCCGCGTTGTTGCTGATCGCCGCCCTGGTTTCGCCGATTGTCGCGGTCATCGCCGCCATGCCGCCGGACGAAGCGTTTCGAACCTTCGCACGGATCGGCGGCGCGGCGCTGCGCGTCTCCTTCATCGCCTCGGCCGGCGCGACGCTGGTGGCCACCCTGCTCGGAGTACCCGCCGGATACTACCTCGCGCGGCGCCCCGGCCGCGTGCGCGGGGCGGCGATTTTTCTGCTGGCGCTGCCGCTTGCGTTTCCACCGGTCGCCTCCGGATTGATGCTGATCTACGTGCTCGGAACGAATTCGCCGTTCGGCGGGTGGTTGTCGGCGCAAGGACTAACCGTTCCCGATTCGCTGCTGGGCGTCGGGGTAGCGGAGTTCTTCGTATCCGGATCGTTCATCGCGATTGCGTCCACCGCAGCCTTCGGCATGCTCGACCCAATCTACGAAGATGCCGCGCGCACGCTGGGAGCAAGTGAATGGCGGATTTTCACGCGCGTCGCCCTCCCGGCGGCGGCTGGAAGCATCGGAGCCGGCGTCGCCTTCGCTTGGCTGCGAGCGATCGGCGAATACGGCGCGACCAGCATCGTTGCATTTCATCCGACCTCGCTGCCCGTGGCACTCTACGTGGCGCTCTCGGCGTCGGGGGTGCGCGCCGCCTTGGCGCTTTGCTATGGCTTCGTCGTGCTAGCCGCGGTCGTGCTCGCCGCTGCCTGGATTCTGCGGCGGGGCGTCGTACAGTAGAAGCCGTGCTTCAAACCCCCGTGCTTCAGAAGAACTTTTACTTTCTCGCGCGGCGTTTCGTTGCGGGCGAAACCATCGACTCCGCGATCCGCGTCGTGCGCGAGCTCAACGCCCGCGGCATGTCGGCAACGCTCGACTACCTCGGCGAAGACGTGCTCGAGCGTGGGGCCGCCCTGCGTCAACGCGACGTCTACCTCGAAATGCTCGACGCGATCGGCGCCGCCGGCGTCGATTCGAACGTTTCGGTGAAGCTGTCGGCGATGGGGTTGCTGCTCGACGAGAACTTCGCGTTGGAGAACCTCCTCGCGATCGTCGAGCACGCGCGCGTCAATACCGATCCGTTTGTGCGCATCGACATGGAGGGTTCGGCGGTGCTCGAAGCCACGTTGCGAGTGTTCGAGCGGGCCTTCGCGCAGCACAAAAACGTCGGCCCGGTGCTCCAAGCCTATCTGAAGCGCACGGCGACCGACGTCGAACGCGCGATCGAACTCGGCGCGCGCGTTCGCCTTTGCAAGGGCGCCTACAACGAACCGCCTGCGATTGCGTACAAAACGATGCCGGAGATCCGCGCGCGATATCTCGAACTCGCAAAAGCGCTTTTGCTGCGGGGAACGTATCCCGGCATAGCCACGCACGATCACCGATTGATCGCCGCGGTTAAAGCGTTCGTTCAAGAGCGGCAAATCCGAAGCGAAGGCTTCGAGTTTCAAATGCTCTATGGCTGCCGCCCGCAGGCGCAGCGTAAAGTCGTGGCGGACGGGTATCGCCTGCGCGTCTACGTCCCGTTTGGAACGCACTGGGCCGGCTATTTCTATCGCCGCGTGCTCGAGCGGCGCGAGAACGCGCTCTTTGCCCTCTCCTCGATTTTTTCGAGGTAGGAGCGTATCCTAAAACGGTGCGAGCCGTCGTGCAGCGAGTTTCTAGCGCGCGCGTGCGAGTCGCAGGACGAACCGTCGGCGAAATCGCCGACGGAATTCTGGTGCTGGTGAGTGTTGGCGTCGACGACGATGCCGGCGACGCGCGCTCGATGGCGGAGAAACTCGCAATGCTGCGGATCTTTGCCGACGACCGCGGGTTGATGAACCGTTCTCTGCTCGAAATCGGCGGCGCGGTTTTGCTGGTCTCGCAGTTCACGCTGCACGGCGACGTTCGGCGCGGACGCCGGCCATCGTTCGTCGCCGCCGCTAAAGAGCCGGCGGCTCGCGAGCTTTACGAGCTTACAGGCGCAACGTTGGAAGCACTTGGTGTGCCGGTAGCCTACGGGGAGTTTGGTGCTCGTATGGACGTCGAGCTCGTAAACAGCGGTCCGGTAACAATTCTCGTCGACACAAAACGGACCTTTTAGAAATATTTCAGGCCGGGCTGTCATGCTCGAGCGAGGAAGTTCGAATCGCTGGCAAGCGGTAGCTTGCTAACGACCGCTTTAGTGGGCTCCTCTCATCTACGACAAATGTTGTGCCCAAACTTTCGGCCCCCCCGTTGCGTTGTAATGATTGGAGCAACCGAGACTGCCGTCTTCTTGGGCGGCGACAAGAAACAACATAAGGTGAAAAGAAAAATGATTACGGAACCGAAGCGCGGCGGAGGAATGTCCGTCCGGGAAGCCGGCCAAAAAGGCGGCGAAACCGTCAAGAATAAGTACGGCGCGCAGTTCTATGAGGAAATTGGTCGCAAGGGCGGACTGGCAACGAAACTGGCCCACGGCCACGAATTTTACGAGCAAATCGGTAAGAAGGGTGGAAAGAAGGGCGGCGAAGCCACACGTGATCGCTATGGCCCGAACTTCTACGAGCGCATTGGACAAAAAGGTGGGCAAAAGGTCAAACAGCTCATCGAGGAAGGAAAGCGCGCCGCAACCGACCGGGACAAGCGCGCGAGCTAACTCTTCGCGGCTCGGGATACGCCTGAGCCTCCTCGTCTTCGCATTCGTCACAATCGGCGTGGGAACGGCAGAAGCGTATCCAATGCCGCCAACTCCCATGCCGAAAGCGACGCCGAGACCGTCGGCGCCGGCTCCAGGCAACGTCCTTCCGCTGGCCTCGACACTGCTCTTCGTGCTCGATGACCCGATTTCGTCGAAAGCTTCGAAACCGGGCCAGCTTGCGCACGCCCATCTGAAAGCCGACATCGTCGTCGGTGGCCGCACCATCGCCCAGGCGGGCGCGCCGGTTCAAATTCGCATCGTTGACGTGTCGCCGGCCGACATCGCGGACGTCTACGGCTTTGTCGACATTTTCTTCGAGCCGCTGACGTTGTCCGACGGGCGGACGTTGCCATTACTCGCGCCGATATCGCGGCTAACCCCAGAGGTGTCGTCCGGCCACTCATCGACCGTCGGTGCCGAGGATACGGTCGGCGATATCTTCGTGCCGTACTATCCGCTCTATCAAATTCTACGCAAAGGCAAGAACTTTGTCTTGGGACCGGGTTCGGTTATCCCGGCCGACACCGAAGCGACGCTCACCGCTCAGCCGAACGGTGCGATCGCAATCGTAACGCCGCATCCGCTAGCGCAAAGCACCGAAGCGCCGAACTCGACGTTTCCGACGATGCCGCTTGCCACTCCCTTTGGCCCCGGCGCGATGCCGCACGCGCGCAATACGCCGCATCCTTCGCCCTCACCGGCTCCGGCATCGCCGGCTCCGTCACCCTCGCCCAGCGCCTAGCAACGATGCTTTCGGGGCGACGGCCCCGAAAGACGAGCCCAGAAAGTGAGGTATACTCGTGCTCATTCGATTGACGTGCGCGGTCGCGGTTTTTGCGCTCGCCGCGATCCCCGGATTCGCTGCGACGCCCTCGCCCGGCGCAACGCTTTCACCGGTGCCGCAAGGAACCGAAGTCGCGTTTGTCAAGCAAATTCAGTCGGATCTCGGCTCGCGTTTTGCGACGCCGGCTGACGCCGTAAAGGCCGGATACTTTCGGTATACCAACGAGGACGAAGACGGCGCGATCAGTTACGCCAACCTGCAGTGGAACAGCGCCACGCCCGCGCTACCGAGTCAACTTTGGTACGACGTGAAAGGCAATCTGCTCGGCGCTGACTTTTCGGTGCTGCAAAGCTCCTCGCCGGAGCCCCCATCGAAATGGGGCGTGAACTTTCGTCGCTGGACGTCATTTCGCGAACACGTCCACTACGTTCTAGCCGGACCGAACGGCACCGAGACCTACGGCGCGACCAGCGCCAAGAAGTTCCTCGCTGCCGGCGGTGACGTCGACCATCCCCAACCGGCGACGCTCGTGAAAATGGGGATCGCCAAAAACGTCGCCGATGTGAAGCACGTCTTCCTCTTCCCATCGATCTGGGATCTGATCGTCTGGATAAAGTCCAATCCTAACGGCGCCTTCGCCGACAAGAACCCGCTAGTCACCCCCTCCGCAAACGCCGAAAAAGACGACATGTAACGTTTCCTTTTCGCCTGCGCGAAGCGCAGTCCGCAGCGAGTCGCAGCCGAGTCGAAGGGTTAGGGTGTTTTCTGAACGACGCAGTAGGTTTGGACGGTGGCCAGTGCGACGTCCGTAGCCTTGTCTTCGTTGATCGCAATGATGTCGCGCTGACCCTTGAAACGCAGATAGCTCTTCACGTCGCGCTCGTCTGCAGGCATGCGCATCTCTTGCTGGTCGAATCCGCCCAAGGCCGGGTGCACCCGGGTGATCGGGTAGTCGAGCATCGCTTCGTACATGCCTTGCAGGTCGATCGAAAGCTGGCGCTGCTTGTCGTACGCGGCTTGGAGATCCTGAGCCGCTTGATGCACTTCGGCGGCCGCCTCTTTGTCGGTCGTTAGATGGTCGGCGTCGCGCAGCTCGTTAATCTCCCGCTGGATAGCGGCCAGTGACTCGTTGAGTTGAGTCTCTTGTTTACCGAGCACGTCGCGTACGTGGACGAAGCGCTCGACATAGTCGGGCTCGCTAAAGAGCGAGTTGAGGTCGTCGAGCTGGACGCTTACTCCGTCGAGCGTGCGATCGTTGGCGAGCATCGGTACGAGCGCGCCGTTGAAATGCTCTGCGAGCGACTTGCAGTACGGGGAGGAAACGACCGTAATGATCGTCTTGAGCGCACGTGGCGTCGGCGATGGGGTCGGCATGACGACCGCCAAGATGGCGGGCAGTAGGCTCAGTAAGAACATCGTGGGCTTCGCCCGTTATTCGTTCGTCCAGTAATCCTTGAGCGCCTTGCCGCGCGACGGGTGGCGCAGTTTGCGGAGCGCCTTAGCTTCGATCTGCCGAATGCGTTCGCGGGTTACGCCGAACTCTTGGCCGACTTCCTCGAGCGTCCGTTGATGACCGTCCTCAAGGCCAAAGCGCAAGACGAGCACCTTGCGCTCGCGCTCGGTCAGATTTTGCAGCACGTCCTGCATCTTCTCTTTGAGCAGCATGACCGAGGCCGCCTCGGCCGGCGCGACCGCCTCTTGATCTTCGATGAAGTCGCCGAGATGCGAGTCCTCTTCTTCACCGATGGGCGTCTCGAGCGAGATCGGTTCTTGCGAGATCTTCATGACCTCGCGCACCTTTTCGGGCGTGAGTGCCATCGCTTCGGCAATCTCTTCGACCGACGGTTCGCGGCCGAGCTCTTGAAGCAGCTGGCGAGAGACTTTGATCAACCGGTTGATCGTTTCGACCATATGCACGGGGATGCGAATCGTCCGGGCTTGGTCGGCAAGCGCGCGCGTGATCGCCTGGCGGATCCACCACGTTGCATAGGTGGAAAACTTGTAGCCTTTCCGATAATCGAACTTCTCGACCGCGCGAATCAAGCCGAGATTGCCTTCCTGAATGAGATCGAGGAAGAGCATCCCGCGCCCAACGTACTTTTTTGCGATTGAAACGACGAGCCGCAGGTTGGCTTCGGTGAGCTGCCGCTTTGCCTCTTCGCCATCGTCGACGATCCTCGAATCACCCGCGCCGTCCCGGCGCGATTCGAGTTCGCCTGCCTCGATTCGCATCGCCAACGATTTCTCTTGTTCCATCGAAAGCAGCGGAACGCGGCCGATCTCCTTGAGATACATGCGAACGGGATCGTCGAGTGAAAGACCGTCGGCGATCGTCTCCTCGACTTCTTCCTCTCGCTCGGCTTCGGGTTTCTCGTCCTTCTGCTCGTCGACAAGCTCGATGCCCGCCGCGGTTATCTCCTCAAAAAACTCATCGAGCTGTTCCGGGCTGACCTCGTCGAGCACGTCAAAGGTGCTGCTGATCTCTTCATAGGTCAGCGAGCCCTGGCTCTTGCCCCGGGTAATTAGTTTTTTCTTAAGCTCTTCCAGCGTGACCGGTGCCGGCTCGGCGACCGCTGTCGCGCCCTTCTTACGTGCCATTGGTTGTCCTTTTCACCTCCTTCCCGTTTTCGCCCTTATCGCTTCAGCTTCGCGACGAGCGTCTCGAACTCTCCGCGAAGCTCCTCAGAAACGGCCTGACCGCTCGCAAGCCGGTCGTCGATCTGATCCGAAAGCTCGCGATAACGACGGCGCTCATCTTCGAGCTGCAGCCGCTCGACCACGCGGTTCAAGTGCGCCCGCCGTGCCTCCGAGTCTTCATAACGTACGGTGGAGCTTCGGTCGCGGCGGCCAATCTCGGCAAGCAAGTCGAGCACGCCTTGATCTTCCGCAAAGAGTCCGAAGACGTCGGCCGTCGTCGTTAACGTTCCGTCCGCTTCGACGATTCGTTCGTAAATTCGGCAATAGACCTCATTGCGAAAGCGTGCTGCACGAATGCGATTGCCGTACTCGACACCGAGTGAAGGCTCTTCGAGCAGTATGCTCAAGACTTCGCGTTCGAATGAGAGCGGTTCCACCTGCGCCGTCGCATAACGGCTGTGAGCGGACGCCGCTCGTGCGTGCGGCGCAAAGTTTGCGCGGTCCGCGAGGAAGCGGCTATTCCGAAGGTCGTCGACGTTCACCTGCAGCCGACCCGCAACGTAAACGACCCAGCGATCCCATTCCTCGCGCGGTGCAAGCGCACGGATCAACGCTTCGGCCTTCGGCATGAGCCGGGCCGGAGAATCGAATCCGGTGCGCAATCGCGCGATTTCTGCGTCGATCCTGAACTCAAGCGCCGGCTTGGCATCTTCCAGCAACCGGCGAAACGCATCGGCCCCATGCGTCCGAACGAAGCTGTCAGGATCCTCCTCGGGGGGAAGTAGGACGATGCGCACCGATAAACCGCTGTCCTCGATTGCCTTAGACGCAACATCGATGGCCTTGGTTGCAGCGGCGTTCCCCGCCGCATCGCCATCGAAGCAGAGGAAGACGTACTCCGCGTACTTGCGAAGTTCGGCCGCTTGCTCGGCCGTGAACGAGGTCCCCAAGGCTGCGACGGCGTTCTCGAAGCCGGCCTGATGAAGGGCGATGCAATCGAGGTACCCCTCGACCACAATGATCGTCCGGTCGGTTTGCGCCGCCTTGCGCGCGAGGTTGAGGGCGAAGAGATGGTGGCCCTTCGTATAGACGGGCGTGGTCGCGGTGTTGAGATATTTGGGCTCGGCGTCACCGATGGAGCGCCCGCCGAAGGCAATCACTTCGCCGGTTGTCGAGTACGTCGGCACCATCAGGCGATCGCGGTAAAAATCATAGTAGCCACGCTGTCCGCTCTTAAGCAGCCCCGCCTTGGCTGCGAGCGCGAGATCGATTGCGTTTCGCTCGAGCTCCGCAACGAGTTCGCTCCACGAATCGGCAGCGAACCCGAGAACGAATCGCTCGGCGGTCGCCGCCAAAAGACCGCGCTCCCGGCAGTAGGCGCGTGCCGCGGCGCCACGTTCGCTTGCGAGCATACGGACGAAATAGGCGGCCGCGACGCGGTTGGCATCGTAGATCGCCTCTCGCTCGCTGCGCACGCGCGCGGCGCGCGGGTTCTCCGGCTCGAGCTCCACCCCCGCTTTGCTCGCGAGGCTCCGAATGGCTTCCGCAAATCCTAAGTTCTCGGACTTTTGCAAAAAGGTGATCGCGTCGCCGCCGGCGCCGCAACCGAAGCACTTGAAGAAGCCGCGATCGGGATGAACGTGAAACGATGGAGTCTTCTCGGCGTGAAACGGACAGAGGCCAACGAGATCGTTCCCCCGCTTGCGCAACGGCACGTACTGGCCGATGAGGCTCGCGATGTCGATTCGAGCCCTGATTTCGCGAAGAACGTCTTGATCGTATCTCACCGGTATTGATCTAGGATTTTCGTCGCGGCATGAGAACTTTCCGTGCGCTCGTGAAGCGCATCTTCGACCCGGTACATCACTTCATCGAGTTGTCCACAGCGGAAGCGAGACTCCTCGATCTGCCGGTCATGCAACGCCTACGGCGGCTGCGCCAGCTTGGATTGGCGTACCTCGCGTTTCCGTCGGCGGAACACTCGCGCTTTACGCATGCGCTGGGCGCCCTCGCGATGGGCACCCGCGCGTTTGACGAGTTATTGCGTGGAAGCGCCGATTTTCTGGGCGGTTCGAGCGAAACAGCGTATCAGCGGCGTCTCGTCCGCGCGGCGCTCCTCCTTCACGACGTCGGGCACGGGCCTTTCAGCCACTCGTGCGAGAGCGTGCTCGGCGTTCGCCATGAGGCGCGCACGACCGACTTACTCGCCCTTCCCGAGCTCGCGCAGAGCATCGCCGCGCTCGAGGTGGAGCCGGCCGACGTCCTGGGACTCATCGTCGGGGACCCCGCGAGCCCCTATCCTGCGCTGCGCGAGCTCGTCAGCGGGCCGAATCTCGACGCGGACCGGATGGACTACTTACTGCGCGACGCCTACTTCACCGGCGTCGCGACGGGGCGCTACGACTCCGAGCAGCTGGTCGCGTCGCTGCGCCTCTTCGAGGTCGGCGGAAAACTCGCCGTCGGGATCGACCGGCGCGGTGTCGTCGCTCTGGAGTCGTTCGTGATGGCTCGCTACATGATGTTCGCTTCCGTTTACTTCCATCACACGACGCGCATGTTCGAGCACGTGCTGCACGAAGTGCTGCGGGAGCTATGGCCCGATCCTCGCGCCCTCGACCCGGTCGGCGAGTTCTTGCGCTGGGACGACTTTCGCGTGCTCAACGCCCTCGGCGATACGCATAGCGCGGCGGCCGTGGCGCTGCGCGATCGCGTCCGCGTCTTCGCGCTCGCCTGGGAGTTCAACGCCGAACGCGACTTGCGCGCCTTCGAAGCATGCGACGCAGTCCTGCGCGACCGCTTCGGGGAGACGATCGTCTGGGCCGATTCGCAATCGCAACTTCTGCACCGTTTGCCGTTCGGAATCGGCGAAGATCGAACGGTCTGGGTTAGCGGACCGAATGGACCCGTCGACGCCCGCGAAGTCTCCGACTTGATCGCGAAACTCAGCGGCAAAGCCTATTGGCGAAAGCTCTTCGTGCGGCGCCCTTCGACGGCGCAAAACCGCGACAACATCGTTCGAGAAGCGCGACGGCTCTGTGCCGACACGATCGCGAGGCTACGTTAGCGTACCGAGCGTCGACTGAGCGGCGGCAAGACGGGCAATCGGCACGCGATACGGCGAACACGAGACGTAGTCGAGCCCGAGCTGCTCGCAGAAAGCGATGCTGGAAGGCTCACCCCCGTGCTCGCCGCAGATCCCGATCTTCAACGCTGGGCGCACGCTGCGTCCGAGCTTCACGGCTTGGCGCATTAGTTCGCCGACACCGCGGCGATCGAGCACTTGAAACGGATCATCCTTAAGAATTCGCTTCTCCAGGTAGACCGGGATGAAAGAGCCCTCGGCGTCGTCGCGACTGTAACCGTAGGTCGTCTGAGTCAAATCGTTCGTGCCGAATGAGAAGAACTCAGCGTACCCGGCGAGCTCGTCGGCGACGGTACAGGCCCGCGGCAGTTCGATCATCGTACCGATGCGGTAGGCAAGCGCGACCCCGCGCTGTGACAACACCTCGTCGGCGACGCGTCTGGCCGCGTCGCGCGTAAACTGCATCTCTTCCTTGGTGCCGACCCCGGGAATCATCACTTCGGGCCGGGGGTCGCGCCCCTCGCGTTTTAAATCGCAGGCCGCTTCGAAGATCGCTCGCACCTGCATCGCGTAGATCTCGGGAAAGACGATCCCAAGCCGGCAAACGCGTAAACCGAGCATCGGGTTCTGTTCGTGCAGTTGCTGGACGCGGTGCAGCATCGCCGCCTTTTCGAGATATTCCGGCGAGTCGATGCCCTTCGTCAGACGCAACTCGGTCGTTTCGACCAGCAGCTGCTCGAGCGACGGCAAGAACTCGTGCAGCGGCGGATCGAGCAGCCGGATTGTGACGGGCAAGCCCTCCATCGCACTGAGGATGCCGCCGAAATCGTCGCGCTGAAAAGGCAGGAGGCGTTCGAGCGCTTGAGCACGCGCCGCCGGCGTCGAGGCCAGAATCATCTGGTGCACGATGGGCAGACGCTCCGGCTGCATGAACATATGCTCCGTGCGGCAGAGTCCGATGCCTTGCACGCCGAGCTCCCGCGCCTTTGCCGCGTCTTCCGGGGTGTCCGCGTTCGCCCAAACCTGCATCCGCCGCAGCTCGTCCGCCCACGATAGAAAGGTCGCCAGCCAATCCGGCAGCTTCGAGGGGGGCAGTATCAAGCGCAGCTGGCCGACGGCGACGTTCCCGGTCGTGCCGTCGATGGTGATCCAATCGCCCTCGCGCAACTCTTTGCCGTCGAGACTCGCGCGCTTGTTACGGCGATCGACCGCAAGCGCATCGCAGCCTGCGACGCACGGTTTGCCCATGCCACGCGCGACCACGGCCGCGTGCGACGTCGCCCCGCCTTTCGCGGTGAGGATTCCTTCGGCCGCGATCATACCGTGGACGTCATCGGGCGTCGTTTCGGTCCGCACGAGGATGGTTTTGCGTCCTTGCTCTTTCCATGCGACGGCGTCGTCCGCCGTAAAGACGATCTGACCGGCCGCGGCACCCGGCGACGCGTTCAGCCCTTTGCAGGCGACCCCGGCGGACTCGTTTGGATCGATGCGCGCGTGGAAGAGTTGATCGAGCGATTGCGCGTTGACCGTGCTGACCGCGCGCCGCTTATCGATCAAGCCTTCGCCGACGAGATCGAGCGCAATTTTGACCGCCGCCTCGGCGGTGCGCTTCGCGCTGCGCGTCTGCAGCATAAAAAGCTTGCCCCGTTCGACCGTGAACTCAAGATCCTGGACGTCGCGATAATGCCGCTCGAGCCGCGTCGCGATCTCTTGGAACTGCTCGTAGATCTTCGGCTGGCGGCGTGCCAAATCGGCAATCTTCTCGGGTGTCCGAATGCCGGCGACCACGTCCTCGCCCTGCGCGTTGCTGAGATATTCGCCGAAGAGCACCCGCTCGCCGGTGTTCGGATCGCGCGTAAAGGCGACGCCGGTTCCCGAGTCGTCCCCCATGTTGCCGAAGACCATCTCCATCACGTTGACGGCCGTACCCCAATCGTCGGGGATTTTGTTAAACCGTCGGTAATCGATGGCACGTCTGGAGTTCCAGGAGTCAAAGACCGCCTCGATGGCTCCTCGCAGCTGCTCGCGGACGTCTTGTGGAAATGGTCGTCCGGATTTTTCCAGCGCGATCGCCTTGAAGCGATCGACCAAGCGTTGCCAGGCTGCAGCATCGAGTCCGGCATCCTCGCCCACGCCGGACGATTTTTTCTCGGCCTCGATCTGCTCTTCGAAGAGCTCTTTGGAGATTCCGAGCACGACGTTTGAGTACATCATGATAAAGCGACGATAGGCGTCCCAAGCGAAGCGGTCGTTGCCGGTCAGCTTAGCGAGACCCGCTACGGTTTCGTCGTTCAGGCCGAGGTTGAGGATCGTGTCCATCATGCCCGGCATCGAAACGCGCGCGCCGCTGCGCACGGAGGCGAGCAGCGGGTTCGCCACGTTGCCGAAGCCTTTACCCGTGCGGGTCTCGAGCTCGCGCATGCCGCGGTCGATCTGATCCTGCAGCCCGCTCGGGAAAACGCCGCCCCCCTCGTAGAACTGCAAACAGGCCTGCGTTGTAATCGTGAATCCCGACGGGACGGGCAGCCCCGCGGCGGTCATCTCGGCTAACCCGGCGCCCTTTCCGCCAAGCATGTTTCGCATCGAGTTCGGGTCGGATGGAGCGCGAAGCTCCTGCCCCTCCTCGAAGAAATACACGTACTTCGGCGCTATCTCGACACTCATCGCTTTAGCGCTTCCCGCAGGTAATCGGTCAATCCGTCTGCGGCGACGCGTTCTTGCTGCATCGAGTCGCGGGCACGAACCGTCACGCTTCCATCGTCGAGCGTTTCGTAGTCGACGGTGATGCAAAACGGCGTTCCGATTTCGTCTTGTCGCCGGTAAAGCTGGCCGATGTTCCCCTCGTCGTACTGCGTGCGAAAGTTCGCTCGGAGCGCCGCTTCGATCGAGCGCGCTCGCTCCACAAGCTCCGGTTTGTTGCGCGCGAGCGAAAAGACCGCGGCTTGGACCGGCGCAATTTGCGGATGAAAGCGCAGCACGGTGCGCTCGGTTTCCTTACCGTTGGGGTCGACGCTTCGCTCGCGCTCGTACGCATCGATCATGAAAGTGAGGACCGTGCGGTCGACCCCCGCCGAGCTCTCGATCAAGAGCGGCGTATAGTGCGTCTTGCTCGCTTCGTCGAAGAATCGTAAGTCTTTACCGGAGAGCCGAACGTGGGCGTCAAGGTCGTAGGTTCCTCGGTGGGCAATCGATTCGAGCTCGCCCCATCCCCACGGAAAGAGATACTCGACATCGATTCCGGCCTTTGCGTAATGTGGGCGCTCGGACTCACTCAGTTCGTAAAAACGCAGCCGCTCCGACGCGATGCCGTAGGCGGCGTACCATGCCTTGCGCCGCTCGACCCACTCTTGAAAGGCTTCCATGTCTCGGCCATCGTCGGGAACGAAATACTCCAGTTCCGCCTGCTCGAACTCGCGCAGGCGAAACGTAAAGTTCCCCGGCGTGATCTCGTTGCGAAAGGATTTTCCGATCTGCGCGACGCCGAACGGCGGACGCTTGCGCGCCGTTTGATAAATGTTCTTGAAGTTGACGAAGATGCCCTGAGCCGTCTCTGGCCGCAGATAGACCATCGCCGACGTATCTTCCATCGGCCCGACCCAGGTGCGCATCATTAAGTTGAAGTTGCGCGGCTCCGTAAACGAATCTTTACTGCCGCAATCCGGACACTGGGAGCGGTCGGTGAGGTGGTCCGCGCGGAAGCGGTGTTTGCAGACTTTACAGTCGATCATGACGTCGTGAAATGCATCGACGTGACCGGACGCTTTCCAAACCAAGGGGTGCATGACGATCGCCGAGTCGAAGGCGACGACGTCGTCGCGCAGTTCCACCGTATCGCGCCACCAAGCTTCCTTGACGTTACGCTTTAGAACCGCACCCAGCGGGCCGTAATCCCAAAAGCCGTTGAGTCCGCCGTAGATTTCGCTCGATTGAAAGATAAAACCGCGGCGCTTGGCAAGCGCCGTGATCTCTTCCATCGTGACGCGTTGCGTCGAGGCCGCCGTCTCCATCGACCGACTAGTGGCCTGTAACGCCGAGATGTGTAGCGCCGTTATGGGCACCACGGGCACGATTGGCAAGGCGCGAGGAGGGAGCAGAGCCGTAGCTCTGTGACCGACGAGC
>JBARKF010000134.1:0-2967 GCA_049800655.1 Candidatus Cybelea sp. | reverse complement strand
TTGGAAAAAAGCGGACCTCGCCCCAAAAAAGTCGGGGCCAGATCCGAAAAGCAGAGGAGCGATCTCGAAAATGGCCGATCAATCGCGAATAGCCAGTCCAGTGCTTAATTGATCAGACTTGCCCTAGATCCATATATGCTCCAGGCGCATAGTGGCTATAAAGAAATTAGCATTTTACTTATGCATGCGGTCCGATTATACTCCTAGTCATGAACGCAATTTCAGCAGATGCCGAAGACGCGTCGGCCAACGCGACCATGCAAAGCGACCTTGAGAATCGCTCGCCCGACATTCACTGGCCCGACGGGTTCGATCCCGCGCAAGCCGACCTGTTTTCGCACAATTCGCTTGTTATCAACGCTTCGTGCCAACGGGTGTGGTCCCACATCGTCGATGCGACTAATTGGCCCAAATGGTATCCTAACTCTAAAGAAGTCACATTCATCAGCAACGGGCCCATCCTGCAGAGCGGCAGTGTCTTCCGCTGGACGACGTTCGGCCTGCCGCTCGAGAGCCGGGTCAATGAATTTGTGCCCTACTCACGGATTGGCTGGTTCGGCTACCCGCCGGGCGCGGTGCCGAGCTTCTATCACACCTGGTATCTGGTACAGCAGGGCACCAGCTGTCTCGTTGTTACCGATGAAGCCGGCAGAGGCTCCGACGCAGCGCATCTGCGGCAAGCCGATGAGAGCCTCATGCACAGGGGCCACGACCTCTGGCTGGCAACGCTAAAGTGGGTCTCGGAAGGGCGGCAATAATCACGAATAGGTCGTTCGCCACCCGATCGACAACTACCATCGCGGACATTCGGGAATTCATGAGGGGAATCTATGCCGGTGCGGCGCGTACGAGCATATCGTCGCGCCCATTCGCCAGGCGGCTCCAAACATGGTGCGCGTTGGAGCCGCCGATTTCGAAAACTGCCGATCGTTCTCGACGATTTTCACACGGCGCGATAAAGAGTTTAGGATCCGGGAGGCACGAAGGTATCGGCCGTCGTGAAATACTTGCTCGGCCATGCGACGATCGTTTTGTGCGGGTAGTCGTAGACGATATTGAACCGCTTTAAGACGCCGGTGCCGATGCTCGCACTATCCGCGGCGCTCGTGAAGACGCCCCCGGTTTGTCTAGACGCTCGCGTCACGACATTGGTTAAGTGCGCACCGAAAACGTCGAGAGTGGGGAGCGTGAAGACGTCGGCGTACACTGGGCCGCCCAAGCCGTAACCGGTTACGATGTTTTCTTTAGACGGATAGCGGCCAAAGAAGCCGTTCTGCTTGGCGAAGGGTCCGAATAGCGTCAACGAGGAGCGATCGCCGGAATCGACCAGCACTTTGCCGGCAATGCCATCGATCACGGCGTGGATCTCGGGCAGAACCCCTTCAAAGTGCGTCGTCGTCGCATTTGGGGGAGCCGGCGGCGCGGCGCGGGCAAGCGTGATCGTTTTATCGTCGACATCAACGAACGTAGCGAACTCCTTGAGGATCGGATATCCGATGATGCCGTCCAAGTGCGGAAAATGGAGCTTCGTCCGGATCTCCGTGAGATCGAGCACGTCGCCGTTCAGGTTCTTAAACGTCAGGTTCCCGAGCGAGAGCGTCGCAAGCGCCGCGCGGCCGTTTTTCGCGACGTCGTTCCCCGCGCCGGTCACGGTTCCGGCATCGTGCACCGGCACGGCAAGCCTGGCCGCGGTTTCCGGCGTCACCGCGATCGACGGCGAACCCGTGTCAAGGATCATCGTAAGCGGGCCCTGGCCGTCGATCCTGCACTCGATGATGATGCGATTGTCTACGTACGTAAACGGAATGGTGGTTTGACCTGCGATCGGAGCGGCGGCCGCGGCAACGAGGGGGGCGAACAGAAACATAAAAGCGTTCCCTCACTTGAGAAAATTTGATATCGACGTGACCGGCCAGGACATGAGACGCGTCACCTTAGAAGTACCGCTGCAATGCAGATGATGGAATCCCTGCCGCCACGCTCGTATGGCCCGGCCCTAACCTATCGATTCGGACGCTACATGCTCGATACCGCGCAGCGTCGTTTGCTTTCCGGGTCCGAAATTCGGCCATTACCCGAAAAGATCTTTCAAATTCTTCTTCTCTTGCTCGAAGGCGGTTGTCACGTCGTCGAAAAGCAGGTGTTTCTTGACCGGGTCTGGCCCGGCACCGCCGCAAGCAATGCTAACCTGGTGCAACACATGTTCATGCTGCGTGGGATGCTCGGCGAACATTCCGGCGAACAGGTGTACATCGTTACCGTTCCGGGCAAAGGCTATCGTTTCGCCGTTCCAATCGAAACAAAGCAAGGTCTTTCCATGAAGGGCTCCTGCGAACGCTGCGGGGTTTTTCTGCCTGCGTCCGGTGAAGCATACATCTGTTCGTACGAATGCACGTTTTGCGCAGCATGCAGTCACGCCTGTCAGGCACGGTGTCCAAACTGCGGAGGAGAACAGGTCCGACGCCCATCGCGTTCCCAACCCGCTCTGGACTCATAGAATGAGCCGGCAAACCATTGTCATCCTGAGCGAACGCACTTTGTCATCCTGAGCGGAGCGCCGGAGGCGCGTAGTCGAAGGACGCTAGCACTTGTCATCCTGGCGAAGGACGCGCTAGCACTTGTCATCCTGAGCGGAGCGCTGGAGGCGCGTAGTCGAAGGACGCGCAACGCTTGTCATCCTGAGCGGAGCGCCGGAGGCGCGTAGTCGAGGACGAAGGGCGAAGGGAATAGCGCGTCCTTCGACTGCGCTCCGCAGTTTATCCTGAGCGAGCGCACTTGTCATCCTGAGCGGAGCCGCGGAGCGGCGTAGTCGAAGGACGAAAGGGCGGCTCCGCTCACGATGACAACCGTTTTGAAATCGCTGAGTCGACGGATAGGAGACGCGCCGAGGGCAACACCAGCAGTAACAGACAGACAACGAAGAGGAGTAGTTCTAGGGACTCGAGTCCAAAATGATGCGCGTACTTT
>JBARKF010000133.1:0-11878 GCA_049800655.1 Candidatus Cybelea sp. | reverse complement strand
CGCTGCGACGACCGCCAGCGTTGTGGTACGATCAGATCTTCACTTGCGCGGTGAAGAAGAGACTGAACGGCGGTGGAGCAGCGCCGATCGCGTTGTTGTTTGTGGTGGATGGGTAGTAGCTCTGCGTGTAGAGCGGACGAACTTTGTTCGCCGCGAGGTCGTTCATGCTCGTGCCGTTGTAGAAGTTGCTTGGATAGATGCCGGTGTTGAGCGGGCCACCGGCGGGAGTGTATCCGCAGACGTTTGGACCTGGTGGATTCGCAGACGTCCACGGCTCTGACGATCCGCCGAAGCACGTGTGAAAGAGATTCGCCCCGACGAGCGTCAAGCGCACCTTGGGATTGATATCGTACGAGACTTGCAGGTTGCCGACGATCAGGTTGGGATTCGCGAAAGAGCCCATCGAGGAGAAGAACCCGGTCTGTGGGTCGGGGATGTAGAGGAACCCGAACGTACCGAGGCCGAGTGCGTTACTCGTAAGGTAGTTGCATTGCAGCGGGTTGGTCTTCGGTGAGACTTTGGTGATGCCCGAGCCGAGCGAGTTCAACTGGCAAGTGCGTGGATCGTAGCCCGTGATATCGAGCGGACCGCCGTAGAAAGCGCCGGACTGGAAGACGAGGCTCGGCGTGACCGCCAGCTTGTCGTGGCGGTAGTTGACGAGCAGCGACGAGACCAGCGGTGAGATATAGCTGCCGGCGTTGCCGAAGAGGTTCGGCGCGATCGCCGTCGTGTATGGGTTGTACCAGCCGTTGGGATCGAGCTCGCCTTGAGCGGGCTTATTGTAGTAGGGGTTCGCGATCGTGTCGTAGGTCGCGCCGCCCACCGTGATCGGCCCCGCGTTGCACGAGACGGACTTGCCTGCACGGTAGCACGCGCTGCCGCCGCCGGCTTTGGTCAGATCGTTATACTGCGCGATGGCCTGGTTGAGCGCGATGGTCGTGTTGGGGATAACGCCGCCGGTGCTCAGCGACTCGTTCTGGAACTGCACCTTCGAGTTGGTGTAGGTAAAGGCAAACTGCCCCGACCAGCCGCTGCGATTGAAATCGCCCTTATTGAGCTGGAACTCCGCGCCATAGTTTCGGTTGACGCCGACGGGAACTTGGGTCACGAAGCCGGCGCCGATAAACGTCTGCTGCTGCCACTGGTTGACCCACGTGAAAAACGGCGTGAGTTTGAAGCTAAGGTCGGTGCCCTTGAAGTGGTGCTCGAGCGAAGCATCGTACTGCGCCGATGAAATGCCCGGGATTGGATGGAACGGCGAGTAGAAACCCAAGCCCATCGTGTTGTTCCAAACCGAGCGGTCGTCACCGGTTGCGCTGAGGTACTGCACCGATGCCGAGATCGGCGGTTGCGTGAAGCGTCCCGCCGAAGCACGCACGACGGTGTCGGGGTTGAGGGTGTAGGTAGCCGAGACGCGCGGCTCCCAGTAGTTGAGCGCGTACGAGCTCGGCGAAGTTGCCGTGAAGCTCGGCGCGGTAACGCCGTTCTGAACCGTGCCGTTAGGATGGACCCAGCCGGTATGCGGCCCGCTGGGATGAAGCGCTGCCGCGGCTTGATTGCAGTCGCCGTTAACGAACTGCGCTTGCGCGGGCGGCGGCACGCCCGGTGGCAATGCTTGCGTCAGCACTTGATTGGTGGCGGCCAAAACGCAGGTGTAGTTTGCGGTCATCCCTGCATAGAAGTTGGTGGCAGCGTCCGCCGACTGCGGCAAGTTGTAGGTGAAGTTGTCGAATCGGATCGAGGCATTGACCAGGACCTTGTCGTTGGGCCGGAACTGATCGCTCAGCGACGCGTTGGTGAAGCGCGGCCCGACCGTATTGAGCGAGCCGGTGGCGTTACCGTCCCAGAGCGCATTCCAGGTCGCGCCGGGATGTCCGAACCCGGTCGGACCGGCCTGGGCGTTGCTGACCCATGTCGGCGTGACAAAACACTGCGGGTTCTGTTTGACCGCGCAGTTAAAGCCCGAGCCTTTGAGGTTCGTGTTGTAGTAGTTGTTGTTCGCCCCGTTGGTGCCGAGGACGCACGGCTGCGGGGCGCCAGTCGTCGGATCGAAGCACTTGGCCTTCCCGCCGGAGAGCGACATGTAACCGATCGGCGAGCAACCAGTTGCGCTGAGGCACCCCGCGTATGCCGATGAGTTATTGAAGCGCGTCACGCCGGCCGTCGTATAGTTTGCGTCGAGGTTCACGAGATTCTGGTCGTTGATTTGATCGTCGAAGCTAAGCGCGCCGCCGGCCGTATGCGTGTAGAGCAAATATTGGCCGACCGGCGTCGTCGGCGTGCTCTCAACGGTCGCGCCGAAGACCGGGGCGACTTGCTCCCAGTCGGAGTACATCGTGTAGCCGTAGGCCCGCAGATACGCCGATTGACTGATAGCGTAGGTGTACTGCAGCTTCGTGATACCGGTGTCGTTCGACATGACGCTGATGTTGTTGTCGAACAGCGGAATCGGCCCGTCGAAGGCGTGCGCCGGCGTGTCCGGGGCAGCGTAGATCGTTGGGCGCGTAAACGACGTCGCGCTCCGCGCGATCGGCGTGCCGAACGGCAGGTCGTAGACGACGCTGTCCGCGTACGGCAGATACGCTCCAGCCTTGCTCGGGCTGCACGCATTGGCCGAAAGACCCGCCCACGCGGCGATGGTTTGCCGGCCGCACGTCGGCGCCGCATACGGTTGCTCGAAAAGCGCCCAGGAGAATTGATTGAAGCCCGGGCCGACGTCATTGGGCGATTGATAGAAGTAGTTGTTGAGCGCCGATCCGCTCCACATCGCCTGTATGTCGTCGCGAAGGCCGTTATGCTTCGCAATGCCCCAATGCAAGTTGATCACGTTCTCGCGATCGGCGATGGACTGCGGGGCAGCACCGTTGGTGATGCCGCTGTAATATTGCCAGCAACCAGCGCCCGTCGGGAAGTTATTGGAGCCGGTTCCCACGTTCGAAGGCCCTGCGAGGAGCGGGCATGAGGGCTTGACGCCTTGGCAATCCGGCGTCGTGCAGATGTAGCCGATCCCGTTGCCGGTCGTCGCCCCCGAGTAGATGCCGCCTGGCTCTGACAGGTTTGCGCCGTTGTTGAGGTCGATCGAGCGATAATCTTGGTTGTAGCCAAGCAGCCCGATGTAGTAGCTGAAGGAGCGGTCCGGCGTCGAACCGGCGATCTCGACGGCTCCCTGATTATAAAAGCCCGGCGTTGAGATCCCGAAACTTCCCGATCCGTAACCCGGAAAGGTGCCGGTCTTGATCACCTGGTTGATGAAGCCGGCCGTGCCGGCCGATGCGACCGATGAGGGACCGCCGCCGGTGTAGACTTGCAGCTCTTGCAGTCCGACGCTCGATTCCGTCGACGAATTGTAATTGTCGAACGCACGGTTGACCGGAATGCCGTCGTACTCGAAGCCGGTGTAATAGGCGTTTTGCCCGCGTACGTAGGCAGCATTGAAATCCCAGCCCATACCGCCGGCCGACGTTTGCACGCCGGGAACCGACGCCATCGCCGAGTAGGCGCTGTTGAGGTTGCCGCCGCCGCCGAGTGCGGCCGCCGCCGATGCTTGCGCCGCGTTAACGCTGTAGAGGTCGCTCCCGACACCGGACTTCACTAAGGAAGCCCCGGCCGAGGACGTCACACGCGCGATCGTTCGCAGCACTCTCTGCATCGTGTAGGCGACTTGTTGGCTCTGGTCTGCAAAGACCGAGACACCTGGATACGAAAGCGCCTGATAACCTTCTTTGGTCAAGTTGAGCGTATAGGTGTCGGGGGCAAGCGAGAGGATGATGAAGCGTCCTCCCGCGTCCGTCGTCGCGGTCCTAGTTTCCGAGGGCGAGATTGCCTGCACCGTAACACCGGCAATCGGAGCGCCACTCGCGTCCTTGATCGAGCCGCCAATGTTGCCGGTGACTCCCGCCAGTGCCCATGTTTCCTGGAACAGGAATGCCGCCAATAACGAGACGACTGTGGCCGCGCGACGAAGAGTTCGTTGCGTACTCATTCTTGTACATCCCTCTTGTCGTTGAGACTCTAAAGTTACGCGCTGCTTATTGCGCGCGCACAATCGCCTTAAGGACCGCTGGGAACCCAACCTTCAAATAATTGTTGATAAAGCGGCGCTTTTGGGCACTTTTTTATGACCGTTCACCAAGTTCTCTCAAGACTCAAAAAACTTTGAAAACGGCTTGTCACAAACCGCGCGCGCCGATCATTTGAGACTTGATGATGGACCCGCCGCTCTACACTTTCGGCTCGTTCCGTCTCGATTCGTCGCGAGGGCTGCTGTACCGGGGCACCAAGGTGATTCGTCTCCCGGACACGTTGGCGCGGCTGCTGCTTTTGCTCATTCGCGCTAACGGCGAGATCGTCGATAAGGACACGATCGCAGCACAGCTCTGGCCAGGGCGCGACATCAGCGACAATTATGTGACGCAACAAATCTATATGTTGCGCCAGTTACTTGGAGAACAGGCAAAGGATCGAGGCTACGTCGTGATGGTGCGCGGCAGGGGCTACCGTTTCGTGCGATCGGTGAGTGTGTTGCCGCCGGGAGGCCTCGAAATGGTTGACCGGCCCTCCGCCGAGACCGACGACTGGCTCGTGCGCGCGCCACCGCAGGTGCTCGATCGCTACTACCGCGGCTGCATCTTGCTCGAGAAGCAAAACGCAAACGCATTGAAAGATGCGGCGGAGCAGTTCGACGCGGCGCTCCGAATCGATCCAGACTACGTACCGGCGCTGGTCGGGCTCGCACGCGCCAACGCGCTCATGGCCCAGTACTGGTACGCTCCCGGATCGGAGACGTTTCCGAAAGCCAAGGCCGCGATCCTACATGCGCTCGAGATCGATCCGTCGTCCGCGGAGGCGCGCGCGACCTTGGGCCAGATCCTGCTCTTCTGCGACTGGAACTGGAGTGAGGCCGAGCGAGAAATCGAAACCGCGATCGGTCTGAACCCCAAGCCAACGTCCGTCTACATGAGCGCGGCTTGGTTTTACATCTGCAAGGGTTCGGCAGAGAACGCGATCCACGCGTTAGAGCGCGCCCTCTCGATCGATCCTTCAAGCCCCGTGCTGCGGCTCTGCCTGGCACAGATGTTCATGTACGGTGGCGACATCCGGCGCGCCATCGACTGGATCTCCAACATTCTCGAAAGTTTTCCCGACCTGTGGATCGCTCGCGGTCATCGCGCACAAGCCTTCATCCTGAACTCACAGCCGGCCGAGGCACTCCAAGATTTGATGCTTTTGCCCTTTGACCGCGCGGAGGATCTGGCACTCCGCTTGCCGCTGCTCGGGCGTGCGTACGCAGGCTGTGGCGACGTCGAACACGCGGAGAGTGTCTATCAAGCGTTGCTCAAGACGGCGCAAACCGAGTTCGTCGTCGGTTTTAATTTAGCCACCGTCGCCATTGGGCTTGGCAAAGCCGAAGAGGCCTTGGACCATTTGGAACGAGCGCTGGAAAAGCGCGAACCCGCACTCCTGATGCTGCGCAACCTTCCCTGGTTCGCGCCAGTCGCGCAGCGCGCACGCTTCAAGGCATTGCTCAGCGCGATCTGGCCGACGTAAGCAGTCTCGTCGATCACAGATGTTTGTGGCGACGACGGGGGCGACTTCGAATGGCTTCAGCGATCTGTCGATATGCGGGGTAGCCCTCAACGATGCGCAAAAGAAACGCCTTCAGTTCCTTGGACGCTGGGTATGCGGGATTAAGCGTTACCGATCGAACGACAACCTGCCGCGTGGAAATTAGACCAGCACGCTCTAATAAATCCAAGCTTTCCTGCACTGAGGAAATGCTGGCACCACTGTACCTGGCAAGCTCGGCGGGATATGTGTCCCCGAGCACGGCGATAAGCAGAAGAAGCCGGGTCCGTTGTTCCGAGCCAAAGATCGCAGGAGCCTTCGGGGGCTCATAGTCGTCTGGGAGCGAGCGCCAGGTTAGGGTCATAGTATAGGCTCGCCTATACTAAAGTATCTGCTAGCCTATAGTCAACTATATACTGGCCTGTACTAGACTATTACCGCGGCAATATCATTTGCAACAACCGGGCCGAAGGTTGCTTAGGTCGAGCGGAGAACCAGTCTCTCTTCGATTGGCGCCGTTCGGATCGGCCGAACGTCAGGAGTGATCTCATGAGCCTGACTTATCAGCGTAAGCTCCAAATTTTCTCGAGTATCCTCGCTGCGACAGTTCTTGTGGCTTGCGGCGCGCAGGGAAATCCCGGCGCGTTACCCGCCGTGAATCTGGCGCAGCCGCTAGCCTCGAGTCGCACGTTCCACTTCACGCACGGGGTTCAAAAGTTTAGGGTGCCGCAAGGCGTCACGCAACTGACGATTACGGCCTTTGGTGCGCAAGGCGGAGGGCTCTCCGGTTCAAAGTATGTGCCTCCCGGCGCGCTCGGCGCGAAAATCAGCGCGACATTTAGCGTTAACGGTGGAGCGTTGCTCGACGTTTACGTCGGCGGAAAGGGCATTAAGGGCGGCTCCCACGGCAAGAGCGGAGGATTTAACGGCGGCGGTGGTTCCTTCACCGGCGCGTACGGTGGTGGTGGCGGTTCGGATGTGCGCACCGCCGGCGATAAGTTGACGGATCGCATCATCGTCGCCGCCGGCGGCGGTGGGAGTGGTGCGAGCGGGGAAGGGTCGTCGTACGAAGGCAGCTACGGCTCTTACTACTCACTGTATGGCGGCCCCGGTGGGGTCGGCGGTACGTGGAACGGCGCTACCGGCGGCGCCGGCGAATCCGGCGGCGAAGGCGGCGGCGGAGGTTACCAAACATTCGGAGGCGCCGGCGGTGCCGGACGCAGTGGATCGTCGCAAAGCTTTAGTTACTACTACAGCTGCAATGCCGCCTATGGAAGCCAGGGAAAACTGCACGGCGGTGGTGAGGGAGCCAATGGTTCGTGCGGTCCGCCTGGTGGCGGCGGTGGCGGGGGCTATTACGGCGGTGGCGGCGGCGGTGGAGGCGGCTATCAGGGCTACACCGCTACCGGTACCATCAGCTACTATTCCGGTGGCGGTGGTGGCGGCGGCGGAGGCTCCTCGTTTGTCGAGAAATCGGCGACGCATCGCAAGACCGGGCAAGGGCGCACTGGCAACGGCCTCGTGGTAATCGAATGGTAACGAGAACGTAGAGGCAGCGTTCATTTAAAAAAGAGAGGCGCAGATTCTGTGCCTCTCTTTCGTTGCGTTCGCGCTCGCTGAATCAGAACGCCTTGATACCGTTTGGAGTTCCCCATCCGGCCGGCCCGGAATAGGTCTTGTACTTGTTCTTGCCGGTCGCACCAGCCGTGCACAGATAGGTTCCACCGCAGGAGCCGTCGCTGCCGCTAGTGATGACGTGGAGCTCCCTCTTGTGTTTTCTAGCCGATAGACGCCAGAAGCTTTTGCCGCCGGTGATGCTGCTCGCGTTACCGGCAAGTGCGACGACTCCAGCGACGAGCGGTGACGCAACGCTGGTTCCGCAGACGTTGACCCAGTCGCCGGCGTACTGTGAATCGTACTCAGCCACACCGGGCTCGCACCCAGCCTGCGCCGAGACGTCGGCGATCGTTCGGCCCGAGCAGAGCGGATCGTGTTGCCACGATGGTTTGGTGACGTCGGAGCATCCGGCGCCGGCGCCGTCCCAGACCGTTTCGCTGTATTTCGAGCCACTCAGCGCGAGCTGCGTGCCGCCGACAGCCAGCACGTTCGTCAGCGCCGCGGGCCACTCGATCTCGTTATATCCCGAGTCCCCGGATGACGCTAAGTAGGCGATTCCTGGCGTGCTAAAGTACGATGGGAAGTTAGAATCGCCGCAGTTTTCCCCGTAAACTCCGGTATGGCAACCCCAGCTATTGCTGAGGATCTTCGCACCAAGAGTCACGGCGGTCGACTCGGCGCCTTCTAAGCCGCAGACGACACCACCGCAGTTGCCGCCCTCGATCATGTAGATCGTGCACTTGGGGCAGCTGGCAGCGACCATTTCGATGTCGAGATCTTCCTCGAGGCAGAAGCCGAAGTCCTGACAGCTCTCAGGATAGTTGCTCTGCTGGCCGTCCTGATTGTATTTCTTGAATGGTGCCGTACCCAGGCCGAACTCGCTGCGGTACGCCGCGAGGTCGGAGGCGGCCGAGGGCATGTCGCCGAGCTCGATGACGGCAACGATCGTTCCGGATCCCTTTCCTAACGAAGGCGTGAGGTTGTATCGCGTTTGCAGATCGATCGGCCGCCACCCGCAGCTGCCGGTCGAGGGCGAGCAGGGAGGCCGCTGGTCCAGGTATCTCGATATCAGCAGATGGCAGCTGACCCCGTTAGCAAGCTCTTTGCAGGCGCGTATGGCTTCATGTTTGGCTTGCCACTCGGGCACGGAATTCATTGATGAAGGTGCTGCTTGGGAAACGCCGCCGGTCGCGGGCATGTTGGACGAGCCGCTTGCGTTGCACGCGGCGATCGCGAGCGCCGCAACGAGCGGCCCCGCGAGTTTCACTATTGCTTTCACGAAAGCTCCTTTATGCGCAAAGTCCGTCTGGGAGGACGCACTTAGGAACCGGCGCGGCTGACGCCTGCTAAGAGATTCTCGCGCGCGCCTAGCCCGGTTGGTTGCCGACGCCGAACGCGGCGGCGTCATCGGCATCCAGTATGTCAAGAATTTTTGAAAGATCGGGGCGAACATCCATCACGGGGTGGCGCTGGCGCACGAGAACCTGGTCGGCCGACGACATGCGTTCCACGACAAACGTTTCGAGTTTCATGTTAAGCGCGGATGCAACCGCGGCATCTATTCGAGCAGCCAGCCAATCGACAACCGCACGTTCGTCGGGAGCGCTAGCAACGATCTTACGGAAGTCATCCATGTCGAGACCAAGTCGCCTCACGATATAGGCGCTAAAGCCCCTCTCATGATTGAGGTATGCCCCGAGGTTTCCCCCGGGAAGTTCCGCGCGAAGCTTGTCGATGGTGCGCGGCAATAGATAAAAGCCAAGGATGGTCTCGCGCGGACCACGCGGCGGCTGCTTTCGAAGGTCGAGTGGGGTCATTGTTGCTGAACCGTTATGGAGGAGCGGTTCCACGGGGGTGGAACATAGTACGTTCTACGTACTACATCGCTTCGCGTAATGTCAAGAGGACCAAATCAAATCAAGGACCGACGGCGGCGATTGGCAACGATGAAGCCTTACCTTAGGGCTTCTTGCAAGATAATTGCTGCCTTGCTGGTCGCGTATTCCCTCGTCTGTGCGAGCGGAGCAGCTCGGCCTTCTTTCGACGCCGATGGGGAGGCGTTGATCCGTCAGGTTTTCGAGTTGCTGACGCAGACGTTCTATCGCCCGCTCACCAGCGATCAAGTCCAAACGGGCGCCGATGGAGCCATTCTCGCATACGCACGACGGCACTGCGCGCGCAATCCGACCCTCTCTCCACATACGGATGCCGGGGCGCCGAACATCATCGCAGACGTGAAGGAAGCAGCTGATAAATACCATCTCGATCCGCTTGAAACGGCATACGCGGCGTTGCATGGCATGGCGTTGAGCACTCACGACCGCTGGACGGAATTTTTTACACCCAAAGAGTTTGCATCGTTTGACGCGCCGCTGGATCCAAAATCCATTTATGGCGTCGGAATCCTTATCGGCACCGATGCGACGACGAGGTTCGCGCGAGCGATATACGTGATCCCCAACGGCCCGGCGGATGAGGCGGGAATCGCCGAAGGGGACGTGATTACGGAGGTTTCCGGAACGTCCACGCGCGGGCTGTCGCAGGAGGCAATAACCCATCTGTTGCGAGGCAGCAACGGAAGCGTCGTGCGTCTCGTCGTCCGACGAAAGGGAACGGACCGGCAGGTATCGGTGATTCGCGCAAGCGTGCACGCGCCGACGGTAATCGTCAAGAGTCTACCTGGTAATATCGGCTATATCTTCGTCGCCGTGTTCGCTCAACCCACGGCCGACGAGTTCGCGGCAGCATTGGAACGATTGCGGAAGGAGCAGACTCAGGCAATTGTTCTCGACCTCCGGGACGATGGAGGCGGCTATGTCTCGGCGGCGGTATCGATCGCCTCGCATTTCTTCAGTACCGGCGCAGTAGTGACCAGCGTCCCCCGGATGGGTCCGACCGTCACGCAAGATTCCGACGACGAGGCACCGCAAGAGGCGCTTCCCGTCGCGGTGCTCGTAAATGGATACACCGCTTCGGCGTCGGAGATACTTGCCGGCGCCCTGCACGACAATCACGCGGCAACGCTCTTCGGAACACGGACATTCGGGAAAGGGGTGGAGCAGACGGTTTCGAGATTTCCCGGCGGCGCGGCGATCAAGATTACGAGTGCACGTTACCTTACGCCGGCCAACCAGGACGTAAATGGTAAGGGCATCGAGCCCGACGTTTCCATCGGCTTGAACGACCACGCCGTCGTCGGTGACCCTGGAAAGGATTCGCAGTTGGAGGCAGCGCTCAAGTACATTCGACGGCAAATCGCTATTCGGGCCGATTCGAATGGCGCGACGTCTCCGAGGGTTATTACGTGGCGCGGAGAGTAGACGTGCCGGCGACGATTGGAGCTCTGGGCCGGTTTTCAGATCCGGCGATGTTGGTCTTGGCCTCGCTCAGCGCTGGAGCAAAACACGGCTACGCGATCATCCTTGATGTTCAGGAGCATTCGGGCGAACGGCTTGGTCCAGGTACGCTTTACGGAGCGCTTTCAAGGCTTGAGGATATGGAACTGATTGCTCCGATGGCAGTCAAGGAGCGGGGAAGGCGCCCATATCGCATCACCGAGGCTGGCCGCAAGGCGCTCAAAGAGCGGCTCAACGAGTTCGCTCGCTATCAGACCATCCTCGCCCGGCTAAGCACGCGATGAGCCCCGTGCTGGCGTGTCTCTTGGTGCGCCTTCATGCGCCCGCCTGGCGCCAACGTTATGGCGAAGAGTTCGAGACGCTGCTCATCGAAACTCCGTTGACCGCAGCGAACTTGTTAAACGCCGGCGAGAGTGCCGTGGACTCTCGAAGACTCGGGATGATCATCCCTGTCGTGGCGCTCGCATCGCTCGCCGTGGCAGCGTTGCTGAGTTTCCCGGCTCATCGCTCGACCTCGCGGAATCCAATTCAAGTGGCCGCGGCCAAAGGCGCCGTCTACGGCCAGCGGTTCGACCATCCCGCGACGCTTCGCGGCAACGCGCCTTGCCATTCTAAGCGCGAGCGTGATGACAAAGTGCACTGTGCGTAAGAAGGCTTTTACGTACGCAGGCAGGTGACGGTCAGGTCGTACGGCCGCCCGCCCGAAGTCCCGCGGGCGCGGACCGTCCATCGGCGCGAGCTGACCATCGTGAACATATTCGTCGCCTTTGACGTCGTCTTACCATCGAAGAGCGTACCGGTGTAGATGGCGCCGTCGGCGGACGTCTGCGACTCGGTCGCCCCGGTCGAATCGACGTTCACCGTCCAAAACCGGTGCGTCGCGTCCTTATAGCCGAAGTACGCGTCCTCAGATCCCTGCGCCGAGTATAAGTGTCCGTGTAAGGCGTTTCCGGGTACGACAGCATACACGGCGAAATACGTACTTCCGCCGCCCGAACAACTCCACTTCCCCATCAGGAGGTAGTTGTACAGGCTCATCTTCCCGGTGAGCGCGTTCGGTGCGGCCTCGACTCGCGCCATTGCGAGAAGCGCGAAGACGAACAACGCACAGGTTGCGACGCGAACTTTCACCGGCATCCTCCGGCGCTTACCATGAGATGACGATCAATCCGTCACCGGAGCGCTTGCCCGCGTGCATATTTACGTGGCTGGCGCTCTTTTCTGCGAAGGACGAACCGCCGCCACCCCCGCCGCCCGCGGCCGCGAATTGGCTGGGGGTGTAGCCGTAGATGCCGCCGCCGCCGCCCCCGCCACCGCCGTAATAACCGCCTCCTCCACCG
>JBARKF010000132.1:0-6492 GCA_049800655.1 Candidatus Cybelea sp. | reverse complement strand
CTGGCAAGCAATCACAGACGTTCGTTTACACCGGAAGGCAGCAAAACTTCATCGTGCCTTTTGGCGTCAAACGAATAACCGTTACAGCTATGGGTGCGGGGAGACCGTCGGCTCATGGCGGCTTGGTCGCAGCCACGATCGGTGTAAAACCCGGAGAATCGTTAGCCGTCTTCGTCGGCGGCAAGCCCAAGGGCAGTACGGGCGGCTATAATGGCGGTGGCAACGGAGGCACTTACGAGTGCCCAACGTGCTTGCAAGCAGGCGGTGGGGCCGGAGCATCCGACGTGCGCCAAGGCGGCAGCAGGCTGAGCGATCGTGTGCTCGTTGCGGGTGGCGCGGGTGGAAAAGGCGGAAAAGGCCACTATCACGGTGGCCTCGGCGGCATTGGCGGCGGGCTTACCGGTATACGCGGGCGGCACGGGGTGAGTTACTACAACGGCAGGGGCAAGGAGGCCGGTGGTGGCGGCGGCGGTACCGGTGGCGCACAGAGTAAAGGCGGAGTCGGCGGCACAGGCGGAATGATCACTGGTAGTAGCAGCGGCGTCGGAGGGCTGAGCGGAGCAGACGGAACGCTTGGCATCGGCGGAGCAGGCGGAGCCGCCGCCGATGCCTCTTGCTACCTCGGCGGTGGCGGCGGCGGCGGTGGTGGCGGTTACTACGGTGGTGGTGGCGGCGGCAGCGGCGCCAACTTCAACTGCGGCTCCTCCGGAGGCGGTGACTCCGGGTCAGGTGGCGGCGGGGGTGGTGGCTCGTCCTTCGCTGAAGCGAGCGCAACCGGCGTAACCATGCTGAAAGGCGGCGGTAACGCCAGCAACGGCGAAATCATCATCTCTTGGTAGTACCACGACATCGCAGGGGCGCCACGGATTCGTAACCGTCTTTGAGCTTGCTCCGTAGGCCGAAATTCTTGCCGTAACGCCATTGTACTATTATAGACCGGCGGAGCGAGAAGCTGAGGTCATCTGAGACGACGTATCAAGCCACACGGAGTACCACTGGTGTTGCCAGCTGCTAATGAGAGCAACGCTATGACCCGATAGTCATGCTTCAGAAACCTTAGCCGTGCTTGCGGCGACGCATTCACGGCAGCATCGATTTGGAAACCATTTGAAACGCGTGGATAGGCTGCCAGGCCGCGAACCCGGGGATCGCAAGGGCATCCGACGGATGTAGGCGGCAAGGAGATAGGTGAAACTCTGACGACCATTTAACGACCAATCTCGCGGAAACGCTCGGAAAAACGCGGAGATCGCTGGAAACGGCGGAAGTTGAAAAGGCTCGAGTGTTACTACCTTTTGCGGGATTTTCGCGGTTTTGGCTTTTCCCGGCCGTCGCCGACAGAATCATTTCGCATGTAAGGGTGGGGAATTCGAGTTCCCCACTCTCCAGAGCGAAAACGCCATGCTCCGTAAGAAAGGTTAGCCCGTTGCGATTTCGTGACGCGGGCGGAAATCGATGCAATCTACATTCCATGTAAACGGTCGAGGACCAAACTTGGTGTCTTTTCTGGGGATTCGACGGCCTGCTTCCTCTGTGCATAGGACCACTCTACGTCAAGTCCATACTGCATATATCCGGTTGAAGGACTCGTCAACGTCAAAGGCACGCTTTAGAGCCCAGCTGCGGACGAGGGTGCAAACGACGACGGAACGGTCTTCTCGATCGCGCTGACCGGCGCGGAGACCGTGCTCCCGTTGCACGGTCTTGTCGTTAGAGCTGTAGGCGCGGCGCGTATAGAAAGAGCGTTGCATACGGTATCGCCGGTCAGCGGAAGGCTTCGCCGCTGGCTACGGCCATTGCGATCTCCACGCGGCTTCGTACGCCAAGCTTATTGCGGATCTGATCAACGTGATGCTCCGCCGTCCGTTTGGATATCGATAAAGCGACCGCAATTTCGGCATTGGTTTTTCCTTCGGAGAGCATTAGTGCGATAGCACGCTGATGATCGGTGAAAGACGACTTGGCTTTGCGCGTTGGCAAGTACTGCCCCGCAAGACTTACGTTCATTTCCCTAGCGGCCGCGATGGCACGCTGCGCCATGAAATGGGCGCCGAGTGCCCTGAAGCCATGGATCACTTCGCTAAAATCCTCAGGCCGGCGCGTAATGCGGGCAATTTCATATTGTATTCGTAAACGTCCGATGACAGCCAAAGGGGCTTGCCTAGCCTGCTTGAACGACGCCAAAGCCTCTTGGCTCCTACCATACAGGAGCAAACCGTAGCCTTCTCCCCACTTCACCCACGCATCTTGAACGATTCCCTTTCCGGCAAATCGCCTAAGGCGGCGCAACGTTCGCTCCATCAGACGTTCGTCGCTTGTCCTTAGAGCGATTCTAGCCAACGCTAGACACGCGGCGGCTACGTTAAAAGGAAGGGCGCGAAGCGGGCTTTCAAAATCGGCATCCAAAGCTGCGCGCGCCTTCTCTTGGTCGCCATGTTGTTCGTAGAAATAACCGATTATGAGTTGGGCCATCCCACCACTTGCGCCCATTGCCTCGCACTCGCTTATCAATCCTCGGGCGCGCTTAATTAAGCCCAACTCAGTCGCCAGGAGAATCTGCTGCGCGAACGTTGCCTCATGCTCACTCTTGGATGGAAGCGAAAGCAGCGTTTTAGAAGCCTCGGTGATGATGGACATTGCCTCTTGATATCTGCCTGCCACGCTCAGCAGCATACAATATGAGCGATCCAATAACGCTCTTCTTAATGGGCTACCGCGCTTGAGTTCCCGCGCGAATCGTCCCCAGCGTAATCCTTCCTCTGATTTACGCATTTGACTAAACACGCTTAGGGAATCCTGGACGACGCGCAAGACGATGTCCTGAGCTTTGAGTGTCGCCGCTTGTTGAATAGATTCCCCGTATGCGCAAATGCCGGCGTCCCAGTCGTCGTAAACGGCAGCGTAGAGAGCAATACGCGCCTCCGACTTGCAGCGGTCGAGAGCTGACGTGATTGCCGGAGTGAGGGACTGCAACCTTCGAAGCGCAACCTTGGCTCCGTCATCGTCTAATTGCCGGTGCGAAGCAAGAATTACTTCGTACAACAGCTCCGCCGCTATTGCGGGCTTCACATCCGCGTCCGCGAGTGAACTCAATCTCGCCCGGTGGGCCGGGTCTAAGTTGCTTGACGAAAGCAGAAAGCCGCGTATGCGTGCCAGCTCGAGGCGAGCCTGAACCTCGTCGCCAAGCGTCATCCAGCCATCGACTTCATCATACGGTGCCGACTTTTCAGTTATAATGCGTCGCAGCAAGCGTAGCGCCGCCAGAATGCCCTGCGGTTGCATCAGTAAGGGCTGCGACCCGTGACTTTCTATTGCTATTGCATTCGCAAAGCACCGCGCAGCGCTCGTCCATTCTTCATTTTCAAGATTGCGCCAGCCAAGTTGCGCAAGTAATTGCCGGGCATCGTTATATCGTTTAGCCGCTAAGAGATGTTGAGCACGTCCTTCGCCTTCTTCAACGAAATCAGCAGCACTAGCGTGTATTCTTTCGAGGTCTACACTATCACACTCGCGCACGATTGCCTCAGCAAGCACGTGGTGCCGGATCATAATACCAGCATCCTGTGACTGGGCGAGTCCTCGCGCCGACAGTAAGCTACACGCCTCCTGTACGACGGTGAGTGACTGGTGCGTTATTTCGCAGATCGCGTAGAGATCGAGCGGCTTGTCAATTATCGCAAGGGCTGCAGCTATTGTGAGTACGCCCTGCGGCAGATCGCTCACATGGTCACGCGCCAGCGACGCAATGTCGAAAGCGCCTGCCCCTGAGGAGCGCGTCAGTAATTGAGCGTAGAGCGGATTTCCTGCAGCGCGAGCAACAGCGGCATTTCGCGCGTGCCGGTCTAGTGGCGGTTCGCATTGGTCAACGATTTTTAGAATGTCAGAGTCATCGAGCGGTTGAAGTGTGAGATCTTCCGCTAATCCGTTGACTTCCAGCCGGTGAACGACGCTATTGACCGACTGGTATCCCGTCCGGGCGGCGACGTGCCAGCAGATCGGATAGTCCGCCAAGCGCTCGATGAGATAGGGCACTGCTTCTCTCGTCGAGTCGTCGGCCCATTGAAAATCATCGATCTGTACTAAAGGCTGCTCGTTTTGCGTCAAAACCTCAAGGGCTACCCTTAGTTCCAATATTCTCTCGCGCTCGGCAACGTTATTGTGCAGTGAGCCATCTCCGCTAACTCGTCTGGCGAGCCGCAAGAGTGCGAGGACCGGCTCGAGCTGCGCCTGTTGTGCAATGCGCTGACATGCGACGCGAAGCACCGGCCCATCGTGTAACTTCCCAGCGGCCAGAAGGACGCTTGTCTTGCCCATCCCGGGGTCGCCCATGATGAACAGCGCGCGAGCGCCTAAAGCCTTGCGTAGAGCATCGTGTCGCACACAGTTCACTTTTGGGTCCGCGAGAAGCCCTCCAGGACCGTACGGCTTCGATGCTGTTGGTAATCAGCCTACCATCGGTCGAGGGCTAGGGGCGTAACACGGGGCAGGGCCCGCAAAAGCCACCTTAGAGCGCGCCGCTCGGGACCTCGGACGCATTCGCCAAGCCCCCTCCCGGCTTGTATCGTGTTGCAGGCACCGGACGCGTCTGGAGCTCATTGCGAGTTGCCGCTGTCTGCGCGCGACGCGCTCGCGCCGATTGCGCGTATGCCTTAAGCCATGCGGGCATTGAGAAACGGCGCTCGGAAGAGCACCGTTTCGAGGTTGCGATCGTCTTATGCGATCGTTTGTTAGTCGACGATCGTCTGACCTTCGGCTCCCTGAGGGCCGCTCATGTGGCGCGTTGGATTGCCGCCGCTCGGAAAGCCCCAGATGTTGAAGCGGCTCGAGCAATCGATGTTGCCGCCCGCGACTTCCGTGACTTTCCCCTTGCTCTGGAGATTCGGCTTCTTCGAGTACTCAGCCCATTGCACGGTGTCGTCGTAGTTCTCGGGCGTGCAGTTGTCGGTAAGGTTAGTCGTCGCTGTGACGGTGCACGTCGATCCCGAGCAGCTTGCCGAGTAGATGGCGGTCGTGTGATTACCATTGTAACTTTGATCGCCAAACTCGAGCTTTCCCTGATTGCGTTCGACCGAGCCCGGAAAGCCGATCGTTGCACCCTTGAGCGTGACGGTCGTGAACGACGTACCGCCGGCAGGAAGTTTGGAAACACAAATGTTCTTGCCGCACGAGCCGTTCTCGCCCTCGACGAAGAGGTCGCCCTTCGTATCGAAGGATGGAGGCCAGGTAAGGTATGGGCCGTTATACGCCGTGCCACTCTTGGAACCGGCCTTGTAGATGACGACGGACCCTTCGCCCTTGCGACCGCCGTTGTATTGCGAAACGGCGAGATCGCCCTTCTCATCCACGCTGCAGCCGATCGGCTCTTTTAAGCCGGTCGCCACCGTCGTGCCGTTCGTGCTGCCGTAGCCGAACATCGTGACGGTGCCCGCGCCGAAGTCGGCGACGTAGGCGTCACCCGCTTTATCGCTGCACTCACCGTACGGGTCGACGAATCCGGTAGCCGATCCCACTTCTTTCCCAGACGCGAAATCGTAAACCTCGACCGTATCGGTGATGATATCAGAAACGTAAAGGAGCGGAGTCCTTTTCTTTTTGGCATGGAAAATGTTGAACGCGTGGGTGCTGGGTCGACCGATCAACACATTCTCGCTCGCCATAGTGAGGCGCAACGACGCCGCCAACTCGCTGCCGCCTTGCATTGGGTCCAAATCCTGTGCGCCGCCGAAGACAGTGGTCTGTAAGCCGCCCATACTACAGGCGCTCAGGATAGCACAAGCCGCGATCATGGCCGAAGAAATGCCTGCCATGCCAAGGAATCTCATTTTTTGTATTCTCCATTTCTTGTGATGACGCTTCGAGCGGTAAGAGGCAGCGAAAAGTCGTGGCCGGTGTGCTTGAGCCGCGGTGGAACCCTCCACACGCCGCGGCGTTTGTCGGGTAGACAGCGGTACGCTTACTCAAAACTCAATAGAGGACTGCGTCGCGTCGCCATTGCGATGCGCCTCCCGCAAACCTCCATCGGGGTGCGGGCATAGCAGGCCCACGCGCCTCGCAGGGAGCCCGATTATGCCCCGGCCTTTTTACTTAAACTCTACAGAACCGTGCCGGATCTGGCATCCGTATAATTACCTATCCCGCTCATCCCCCGGGGGGTGCGTCGACTTTTCGGGCTGGCCAACTGCAAACCCCGGCACCCAGCGGGCTAGTGGTACGAAGCCGATGTCCAGTTCTGTTCAAGGTCGCATCGTTGTAGGACGATCGTTCTCAACACGCACGAGAGGCGCAAACAAGATGCGCGACGGGAATATCTCGTGCTAACTCGTTCTTGTCATCGAGCACTTTTAGCAAGCAAATGACGGCCGCCGCCCGGTGCGCATGACGCCCGCGAGCCTGCGGCGGCGGCGAGTGTTCCGGCAAGTCGCTTTTGACGACCGTTTGACGACCATTTGTGCCGCAATATCCTCGAAAGTCACGGACGTTTTCGGAGGTTCA
>JBARKF010000131.1:0-2082 GCA_049800655.1 Candidatus Cybelea sp. | reverse complement strand
GTACTAGACGAGAGCGGCCGGGACTCCGATTCGCGGGTTCGATTCCCGTTGGCGCTATTCTGAAACGCTCGATTTTGCGGGCGTTTTTGATTGCCGGCGGCATCACGTGGAACCGTTGTGGCACGGACTCGACGGGTTTGGATGGGATTCTCGGGTGTGCGACGGCACTCGCTACCGCATTTCCGAGGAGCGCGTCGATACGAGCCGCCGCGTCCTCATTGAGGCTTTCAATCGCGTGAAGATAAATGCGCGACGTAATCGCCGTCGATTCGTGCCCAAGGGCACGCGAGACGGTCTGCAAATCGACGCCCGACGCGAGCGCGAGCGTGCCAAACGAGTGGCGCAGATCGTGGAATCGGACATGCGGAAGCTTCGCGCTTTTGACGAACCGGGCGAACGCAAGCGAAAACGCGCCGGGCTCCCACGCAGAGCCATCCGCACGCGCGAAAACCCAGCCAGCTGCGTCCCGTCTTGTCCCAAGTAATTGGCGCAAGTCTTCCTGACGGGTGCGCTCTTCGCCGAGGATCTCAGCGACAAATGGCGGCAGCGCGATCGTCCGGGCACTGCGAGCGGTCTTCGGCGGTTTGGTACGTGTGACACCTTTGACGGTCTCGAGCGAGCGATGAACGGTGAGCCGCCGTGCGTCGAGGTTGACGTCAGACCAGCGCAGCGCGAGCAGCTCACCGCGCCGCAGGCCGGTACCAATCGCGACAGCGATGATCGCTCGCAGATCAGTACCTTGTGCGGCCTCTAGCAATCGCGCGACGCCCGCAGGATCAAGCGCGCGCATCTCCTTGCGCTCGAAGCGTGGCGGCTCGACGGCATCGGCGGGGTTTCGGACAAGCAGTCCCAGCTTCACGCCCCACCGCAGTGTCGCGCGGAGCGTGTTAAAGAGGTGTGCAACGGACCGAGCTGAGAGTACGCCGCTCTCACGATCGTTGCGCTTGCCGCGCGCCCACTTTCCGATCGCTGCCTCGATGTACGCGGGGCGCAACGCCTCTGCTCGTAGCGATCCCAGGGTCGGTACAATGTAGAGCCGTACGTGCGATGAATAGAATGTGTAAGTCTTTGCGGCGACTCTATGCTCCTTCGCCGCGAGCCACCGCTCCGCGATCTTGGCGACGGTCAGGCGCTGAGCATCGGCATAGGCGCCAGCCTCAACTTCAACTAACAGTTCGTGTAACCGGCGCTGCGCGTCGGCTTTCGTTCCGCGCACCGTTTCTCGACGTTGGCGGCGCTTGCCGTTGGCGCCGTGCTGCAGCTCGACGCGTAAGTACCATGTGCCGGCGGAGCGTCCGCGCGTGATATGCCCTCTCATTGGACGTCACCCGGGCTGTTCGGCGGCAGGCCGAGAAATGCTTCAAGCGCCTTTTTCGTTACGACGATGCGACGCGCAGTTATGCGTACCGAGGGCAATCGGCCCGAGGCGATCAACTCGTACGTCGCGTTACGGCCGATGCCAAGAATCTGCTGCACCTCGTGCACGCTGAGTACATCGCGTGCGTCTTCGAGGCTACCGTTGCGATTCGTCATGTTAACCCCAGAAATAAAAACGCCCCACGGTGGCAAGCTGCAGGGCTATTTTCCCACGCATTATAATGCGGGCGAAAGTCAAGCGTTATTTGTTAGTCCAATTATATCGCAATCCGCGCAAACTTGCACGTAGCCGGGCTGTAGTCGATTGTAGCAGCCGCGTCCAGGTCTCGCTTTGCTCGGCCCTGCGGGCAGACCCTGGACGCGGCCGCGTTTGGCAATGACTCCGGCTCCGTGCTTTTCGGTGCTGATTCCATCGTTTTCGCATGTTCGCTAGTTGACAAGAGGAGATGCCCGCACCGCTCCGCCTGTGTGCACCTGCAGCTCCGTATTCTGTGCAGCTTCGCACTCGACGAGTTGCTCGGCGGTGCACGACTCGATGCTCTGCCGAGCTCTAGAGCTACGGTCCGGTCACGCGCTCGTGCACGTCGTCATGGCGGTTCCGTGGCGAAGCGCTAAACGGGGACAGCGCTGGCGGTATCTTTTGCGTCATCGGACCGATGCTCTGTAACGATCAGGGCTGTTTCGCTCGGCGTCACTCCTGAATGC
>JBARKF010000130.1:0-7679 GCA_049800655.1 Candidatus Cybelea sp. | reverse complement strand
GGATCCGATTCGCGCCGCCCGCTCCAGATTCGAAAAAGGACGCTCGCCGTTTGCGAGCGTCCTACCCAGGCACTTAGAGGTTACGTGGATACTGCAAGTATGCCCAGCTTTAAAAAGCGTTAACCCTGGCAGTGGGTAAGAGTGCAAGGCGCTGGGTTTGGGGTGATGGAGTGCACCCCGGACCCAGCAGCTACGACTCCGTTATGCGGTGGGATGTCGCCGTTCACGCGCGAAGGATGTTCCATGCGCAAGAGTCTGGTAACGCTTGCTGCCGCGGCTTCGGTCGCATTATCGGTGGCATGTTCTAACGGCGGCTCGGCCGGTCTCAGCACCGCACCGAATCTCTCACGCTCGGGTATCGCGAACGCCGGCCTGATCGGGCGCGGGCGCCAGATGGTGCCGCAGCGCGTCCGTCCTGATAAAGCGGGGGGACCGAAAGAACTTTTCGTCGACGACGTCGGCAAGAATGCAGTCAAGATCTTTGCCAATTCCAGTTGGGCGCGCAAGGGCGGCGTGACTAAAGGCATCGACGGACCCGGCGGCAACTGGGTCGATAAGACCCGCCGCAATCTTTACGTCGCCAACTATCAAGCCGACAACATTACCGAGTACGCGCCGGGCGCGAAGGTGCCGACGTTCACGTACGCCAGTGGCATGAACGATCCGGTGGGCGTGACGACCGACTTTGCCGCGAACGTCTATGAAGCCGATTTCGCGGGCGGCTTCGTGAACGAATACAGCCAACATAGCGACGCCGTTATTGCGACCTGCAGCCCCGGCGGTTCGGTTGAAGGCGTCGCCGTGGACAATAGCGCGAACGTTTTCGTGGATTACTACACCGGCAGCGAGGGAAAGATCGTCGAGTACTTCCGCGGCTTGAGCGCAAGCGGTTGTGTGGGAAAGGTGCTCGGCGTGACGTTCAAATACCCCGGCGGCATGGTGCTCGATCAAAAAGGCGATCTCTACGTCTGCGATCAGCTCGGGCCGAGCGTCGATTTTATCAGCTATCCGTACAAGAGCGTGACCAAGACGCTCGGATCCGGCTGGGTGGAACCGTTGCACGTGACGGCGAGTCGCGCACTCGGCCAGATCTACGTCGCGGATTATGGTGCCGCCGATGTCCAGGTGCTTGCGATTCCCAAAGGTAAGGTCGTCGCGACCTTAGGCGCGCGGGACGGCCTCTCGTTGCCGACCGGCGCGGTCGACGGGGTGAACCTGGCTCCGTAAAAATCGCGGTAACGCCGCGTTAGCGCATTAACAAACGTCGTGCCAATTCGTCGTTGAGGCCGTCTTTGTTCGTTCGGTCCGTCTTTTTGACCTATAGAACGTGCGGCTTCGGCTCCCCGGAGGAAGAGGAAAGGGAGGGTCTGCACCTTGCCGAATTCATGCATCCTGCTTCAGGCTGCTCTATTCTAAGAGATAGAGCCGCCTGGCTCTTGTACCATGGGAGAACTCGACAACATGCGCTTATCATTGGCGGCCGCGATATGCGTCCTCTCGGTCGCATTACTTGCGGGATGCTCGACCTCATCGCAGGGAATGGGAACCCCGCCCGGCTCCTCCAACGTTGGGCTGCCGATGGGCCGCGCAACGCTCCCCTATATGCCCAAGGGCGGCATTAACCCCAAAGATATACTGAAACTTCAAGCAGCCGGGAGGATCGGCTACCTTGGACCGCGCGCGGAAGTGGAAAAGGCTCTGGGGCAAGTCCAAGCGCACCCGCTGCACGTTCACTCGAAAAAAAGCGGCGGCACGGGCATCTGGGCCTCCCTGACCTACTACGATTACATTCTCGGCATCAACAGTAAGGGCACGGCCGTCACGAAGGCCTTCCAAACCGCCGGCTGCACCGAGCCGTACGGCGTCAAGGTCGACCACTCGCAGAACATTTGGGTCGGCTGCTATGAGGGTGCGAACAGCACGCCAACGGCGCAAGAGTATAACTCGAACGGCACGCAGTTGGGCTCGTACAACGCGTCGTGTCCGTTGAACTGGCAGAGCACGTCGAACACGACGTGCAATGGCTACTTCTACGGCTACTCAGGTTATGATGCGGCTGCCGATTCCAGCCACGTCTTCGTGGATGGTTTCTTCTACGGCTACGACTGCAGCACGCCGAGCTGCCCGTACACCGAGGGCAGCGGCGTCGAGTACTGGCCGGCCGGCCAGCCGTCCGCGTCTCCAACGCTCATTATGCTGCCGTACGATGCGCCCGTCCAAGATGTGTATTACATGGACGAAGATACGTCGGGCAATCTCTGGCTCGGCTTCTACGGCTGCATGACCTCCACGTGCGGCTATGGCCTCGGCGAAATCACGTCAGCAACGACGAGCCCGACGTTCAACGTGATTGAGAATCCCGGCACGTACGAGGCAAACGGCGGCGTTTACGTGAGCAACGGCGGCAATACGCTCAACGTCCTCGATCCGGAGAGCCGCATAACGTATCAGTACAGCCTGCCGCTCTCGCCAGGCGGATCGCCGGCTAAGAAGCTCGGCCCGAACGCTCCGTTCGGTTACCCCGAAGGGATTGGCTTCAACTCGACCGACAAGAACGTGGTCCTTGGCGACGAGGATGCTTGGCTCAACCTCGGCACGGCCGGAACGAACAAGTGGAAGCAGACCAAACCGGTGCTAGTGATCTCCGACCTCTTCGGTACGGCCTACACTCCCTCCGACAAATAACCATCCGCGGACATCGCGCCCAGCGTCCCGTTCGTCTACCAATCGTCGTCGGGATTTTCGTCCGAGATCGGTTGACGCAGGAAATACGCAGCCGAATGTTTGCTGCGAATGTGCTTGAAGGGACGGGGCGATCGCGCGAAGTCGAAACAATCGGCAAGCGGATTGGCACGTTTGTCGGTGGTTCCCAGCGACGGCAAACCAAACGTCTGCTCGACGAATTTTAGAATGCTGCCGAACTCGTAGTGCACGTGCGAGACGTAATGCGCTTTCGCGTACGGCGAGATGACGATCAGCGGAACCCGGAAACCAAGCTCGTATGAGTTGTAGGCTTTGGGAGCAACGTGATCGTAGAAGCCGCCCCAATCGTCCCATACCACGAAGATTGCGGTGGACTTCCAGTAGCTGCTTTCGCCGACGGCATTGACGACCGACGCAACCCAGGACGGGCCGCTACCGTCGGTGAGGCCCGCGTGATCCGATTCGCGCGCAGTCGGAGTCACCCAAACGATGCTTGCAAGCTGCCCGTTCGAAATATCGGTGAGCACGTCAGCTGGGCGGCCGACGACATTCTCAAACGAAGCGCTGTGGCGAATGGGCAGGATCGCGTCGGGTGCGTGCCACGGGCCGCCGGTGCCGCCGGCCTGATAGTAGCGCCAGCTCACCGAGTCACGGTTCGCGAACGCTAACAGCGAGGTCCGAACGAAGCATGGGAAAACCGATTTGTCTTCGTTTCCGTACTGGTCGATGACGGCGCCGAGGGAGCCCGGGGGCGAATCGCAGCCGCCCGTAAACTTTCCGGACGGGGCGCGCGGCTCTTCCGATGCGCGCAGGTTCGAGCCATCCTGAATCGTTGAGGTTCCGCTCAGCAAATACTGATGCGCTGGAAAACTCGGGCCTTGATTCGATTCGAACATTCGGTCGGCGAGCGCGTTCGCTTTCGCCATCTCCCAATACTCGGCTATGTCGCCGCGCGGCACGTACGCATAGGCTCGCAGCTCGCGCTTGACACACGGCGGATCGCCCTTGTGCCAATGACAGTGCGAATGCGCGAGGTCGAATCCGTTTAGCTTGCCGTTCGCATACTCGGTGAGAAACGAGGTGTGTGAGTGCGAGATATCATAATCCGCGGTGAGCGGTTCCGGCTTGAGCGGGACGCTCTCGCCCTTCGAGTTCATCCCGGACTTGGCGGAGTCGGCTCCCGGATAGCCCTTGAAAAGATCGTCGAACGTGCGGTTTTCCTGCACGATGATCACGACGTGCAGGATCGGCGTCTTTTCAGGCGGTGGAGTGCCAGGATCGCCGGAGCCGGGGATCGATGAACCCGATTGGCCGCCGCCGCATCCGGCCGTTACCGCCGCGAGAACGGCGGCGAGCAGCCAAAGGCACGACGAGCGTTGACTGATGCGGTTAATAGCTACGTCCCTCCCGGCAGCATATCGCAGTCGATCATTTTGTTGAGCAGCGGGCCGCCCACGATGTTGACGAATTCCGTCCGCGCTTGCTGGTTCGCCTTCAGCTTTGCCGCGATGCCGCTTGAGCTCGAACCTGAGCCGGATGTTTGCTTCATCTGCGACATCGTGTTCGCAAAGTCGCTGCAGCTTTCGCCGTTGATCTTCGTGACGAATTTGTTGGCGGCGGTGGTCGCGATCTTGTCGGCTATTTGTTGGCGCATTTGCTGTGCGACTCCCGGAAGCGCCGTCGCCGCGACGACGAGCCACGCGACCAGAAAAATGCCGAAGCCACGAGGCAAGATTGAAGAAAACTTGATCAAAACGTCCTCCTGCGCGCCCCATAATTCGGCTCGCGAGGAAGCGAACCCTGGCCGCGTGCCAAGTGCCCAAGTAGGTGCGGAGTCCGTCGACGGAGTAACGCTGTCAAACCCGCAGGCGCCGTCGTAGCTTAGTGGTAAAGCACGCCCTTGGTAAGGGCGAGAGCACCGGTTCAATCCCGGTCGACGGCTCCATTTTTTGCCTCGCCGGAATCTCCCCTAGTGCACGTTAGTCCATTGCTCTTTTGATAAAGGCATCGGCGTTGTCGCTCCATGGGCGTTTGAAATTGCTCGGCCAATGCGTCGAGTCCGACCACATGCGATTGAGACCGTGCTGGATCCCCGCATTGCCTTGGGTGAAAAGCGCCAGCAGATCGCGCCATCGCTGTGCGAGCGCGCGGGCCATCTCGCTCGCGGGGTCGACCCCGGCCGCCGCAGCCTCCTCGACGTCGGCGAGCAGCGCGTTCCAGTCGCGTTGCCCCTGTTCGATCGTTTCGCGCGGCGTCGTTTTAAGACGCTCTTCGAGCCGCTCACGCGCCTCTTGCGAGTAATACTTCTGGGTCCAATCCCAATCGTTCTGCATTTTGAATACCTCGATGACGGTGCGAAGCGTGCCCCAAACGTCGGACTGATGGCGCGAGAGCGCCTCTTCCGCTTCGTCGATCGCCGCCAGCGCCGACTCGAGCCGGCGCTTCTGGCGTGCGATCAAGTCGCGCTGCATGCGCAGCGCGACGACGAGCGGGCGGCTCGAACCGCCGAGCAGCTCCTTGATCTGGTCGAGATTGAAACCAACAAAACGCAGCGCCAAGATATGCTCGAGCCGCTCGAGTTCGGCCTCGCCGTACAGCCGGTAGCCGCCCTCGCTCAATGCGGCAGGTTTCAACAGGCCGAGCCGGTCGTAGAATTGCAGCGTGCGAACCGTCACGCCGGCCTCGCCCGCGAACTCTTTAATCCGGCGCAGCCGCGCCGCTTTTGGCTCAGACGTTTGCATGGTTTCCTCTCGTCGCCAAGCCTAATCCCCGACGCAACGTCGGAGTCAAGGCGTTGCGGCGAATGCTCGCGCCTGCCTGGCCGGTAAAACGAGAAAGCACCTTTTTGTACGTTTTCTAACGACGCTTTCACGAGCATCGCGCTATACTATTGTTTGATATGCCGAAATTCGCGTTCGTCGCCAAAACCGCTGCCGCGCTAACGGCTGGCCTCTTGCTGACACTGCCGCTCCTCGCTTCCGCGCAGCAGGAACCCTATCCGCAGCAGGAGCCCTATCCGCCGCAGCAACAGCAATATCCGCAGCAGCAACAGCAATATCCGCAGCAGCAACAGCAGTATCCGCAGCCGCAACAGCAGTATCCGCAGCAGCAAGGGCCAACGCCCTCCTATGCGCTGCCTCCGCCTGGCGCCGTGGGGCATCGGGGCGGGATCACCGGCACGGTCAGCGCTTTCGACGGGCAGTGGATCGTCTACATGCACGACGATAAGGGTTACACCGACCACATCACGCTACATCAGGGCACGATCATTAATCCGACCGGAATTCGGCTCGTCGAGGGCATGCACATCACGGTCTACGGTCACGCCGATGGCCCAACGTTTCAGGCCAACCAAATCGACGTTTCGCCGCCTCAGCAATATGCCTACGGCGGCAACGGCGGCGCCTTCTATCCAGGCGGCGGCTACGGCGGCGGCTACTATCCGTACGGCGGTTATGGCGGCTACGGTTATCCATATTATGGTTACGGCTACCCCTACGGCGGCTATCCCTATTACGGTTGGGGCTGGCCGTGGGGCTGGGGCTTTGGCCTCGGCGTTAACTGGGGCTGGGGCTGGGGCTGGAATGGCGCCGGCTGCTGCTTCAGAGGCGGCGGCGGGGGGTTCGTAAGACCGCCCGTTCGTGGCGGCGGAAGCGGTACGGTCCATGGCACGGTCACCGGCCGGCCGCCGCGGCGGTAGTCGGAAGGCGCGCCGCTACCAGAGCGCGCCCTCGGCAACCAAAATATAGAGGATCGGGCCAAGACCCCAGACGATACTGACGACAAACCACACGAGCTTTTTCAACGTCGTCATATCGCCGCGTGCGAGCAGGTTGATCCACATCAGGATCATTGCGATCGGATGCAAAATAATCGAAAGCAGAATTTCGAAGAAAAGTTTCATGCAGGGCTATTCGGCCCTGCATCGCTTTGGCGCCTTCGGTCGTTATTGAGAACGCAAGGAGCATATCAATGAAACACGACGTTACGCCGGAAATCCAAAAAAACGAGCAAGAATGGCGCAATCTGCTGGGTCCGGAGCGTTACCGCATCCTGCGCGAGGCGGGCACCGAAGCGCCGTTTACGGGCAAGCTGCTGCAGCTTAAAGACGACGGTACGTACGTCTGCGGCGGCTGCGGCCAGGCGCTCTTTTCGGCCGATGCAAAGTTCGATTCGCACTGCGGCTGGCCAAGCTTCACGCATCCCGAGGAACAGGAGAACGTCCGGCTGCTGGACGACTCCTCGCACGGCATGCAGCGCATCGAAGTGCGCTGTAAGCGTTGCGATTCACACCTTGGCCACGTCTTCGACGACGGTCCCGGTCCGGCCGGAACCCGCTACTGCATCAACTCCGCGTCGCTCGACTTCGAGCCGTCGAAGCCGGCCTAGCCGGCATAGCTCGCGAACCGTCCATGACGATCAAGGCGCAGTTCCCCGACGAACGGGCGCAGGATGGCAGCTTCACGCGTCAGGCGGACGCGTTCGACGATTGGGTCCGGGCCGACGGCAGCACCGCCTACACGGTGCAGGCAGGGCGCTACCATCTCTACGTCTCGCTTGCGTGTCCGTGGGCGAGCCGCACCGTCATCGTGCGAAAGCTCAAAGGGCTCGAGGCCGCAATCGGCATGACCGTCGTCGACCCGGTACGCGACGAGCGCGGCTGGCGGTTTTCGCCGAACGAGCCCGATCCTCTCAACGGCTGGGCTTTCTTGAGCGAGGCGTACTTTTCCACGGATCCAGGCTATCGGGCGCGCATTACGGTTCCGATTCTTTGGGACGTCCAGCGCAAACGCATCGTCAGCAATGACGACGACGACATCATGCGCATGCTCGAAAGCGAGTTCGACGTCGTCGCGCGCAATCCACAGCTCGATCTTTATCCGCGCGAGCTGCGCGACGAGATCGACGCGCTCAACGCTACGCTCTACGAAACGGTCAATAACGGCGTCTATCTTGCGGGTTTCGCCACACACCAG
>JBARKF010000129.1:0-7434 GCA_049800655.1 Candidatus Cybelea sp. | reverse complement strand
TAGCGGCGCTTGAGGCCGGGCGTAATCCCCTGGTGTTGACGGAGCGCCGAGATCATCTCGATCTTCTCGCAGCCTCCTTCCGCGGTGCGGCGCGTAACGTCACCGTGCTGCGCGGCGGGATGAGCGCTCGCGACCGGCGCACCGCTGAAGCGTCGCTGCGTGCACCCGAGGGTGAGGAGCGTCTCATTTTAGCAACGGGGAAGTACCTTGGCGAGGGCTTCGACGACTCGCGCCTTGACACGCTCTTCATCGCCATGCCATTTTCCTGGAAAGGCACGCTCGCGCAGTATGTCGGCCGCCTCCATCGCGGTCATGCCGGAAAGCGTGACGTGGTCGTGTATGATTACATTGACGCTGGCGTTCCGATCTTGGCGCGAATGGCCGCCAGGCGGAGGGCCGGCTATCGGGCTTTAGGGTATCGCCTGTCGGACATCGTTCCCGCTGCGAGCGCGCGGGCCGGCGAGCGAGCAACACGTACGCTGGGCGACGACCGTCGACCATCGCAGGTTGCCGATCGGTATTGGCTCTACGCCGAGCGCCGCGATCCAGAGAGCTATCCGGCTCATGGCCCACGCGGCGGCAAGTGGCTCATCTTCATCAACACCGCCGAGATCGACCACTGGTGGATCAAAATCAAGGCCGCCACAGAGGCGGGTCATTTGGGCGGCAGCGCCAAGGTGTCGACGGCGAAAGAGAACCCCAACGCCAAAGATCCGAAAGCGGGCGTGATCTGCGTCTACACGCATGACGTTGACGATCCTGCGGACTGCCAGCGCGTTCGTGAAGCCCTCCGAAAACTCGGCGTGACGTGGAAGGTTCCGTATAAGACTGATCTGGATACCATCGCGGGTCGCTACGCAACGGACGGCACCCGCGTGAGCAGACTTTACGAGTGACTGCGGGCGGGTAGCGGCTTGCCTACCGACAACCTGTATCGGCTCGTCATCGCATCGACCGATCCCGACTGGTACCGATTCCTCCGCGCTCGTCCCGAATTGGACGAGGTGAACTTTTGGCGCCCCGGCGTTGCCTCGATGTCCATGGCAAAGGGAACGCCCTGGCTCTTTCTCATTCGCGGGACGAGCGAGATCTGGGGGTGCGGCTTCTTCTCGACGTTCGATTTCATGCCCATCGGTGTGGCCTGGGACACGTTTGGCAAAGCCAACGGATTCGACGAGTTTGCGCTTTTCCTAACCAAGATTGGAAGACTTCGGCGAAAACCCGAACATGCCATAGGAAGTATCGGCTGCGCCGTACTCTCCGACGTGGAGCATTTCGACACGCCGATCGATTACGCGCCCTACGGCCGGATGTATGGCCCGATCGCGTCCGTAGATGTACGAACCCGTGACGGTGTAGAGCTCCGACAGCAGATGGCCGCTCGCGTGCAGCGAAATGCAGAAGCGTCCGCAATCATAAAGGGGGGCACTGCGAAACCGGTGCTCGTGATACCGCGCCTCGGTCAAGCGACCTTTCGCATCGAAGTCGAAAGGCAGTATCAAATTCGTTGCGCGGTCACGGGCGAGCGTACCAGGCCCGTCCTGGATGCGGCGCACATCAAACCATTCAGTCTGGTTAAAGAGCACTCCCTTTCCAACGGACTGCTCCTGAGGAAAGACATCCACAAACTTTTCGACGACGGCTACGTTACGGTCACGCCGGATAAGCGGTTCCTCGTGAGCAAAGCCATCAAAGCCGAATTCGAAAACGGCCGCGACTACTACGCTCTAGACGGAACGGTGATTAGCGAACCCCTATCGCTAGAAGCCCGCCCGGCTAAGGAGTATCTCGAGTGGCACGCAGCCGAGCGGTTCAAGGGATAGGAAGGCCCGTCTGTGTCACATTTTGTCACGGACGGGTCGGAAACGGTCGGAATCGAGAGGCGCGATCGGGGAAGGAGTGCGGCGGAAAAGCCTGACAGAATAACACGTTTCGATAGCGGACGGGCTTGCCCGGAACCCCCGAGTAGTGGTTCGACTCCCGGCCATCCTAAATCTGTCATCCTTACCTCCGATTTGTCACGGATTTGCCACACTGCCTCATTGCTCGCTCGCCGGGGGAGACGCCACGCAAAGGGGCGGCGCGGCCGCTTACCGTTCGGACGCTGCCCAGATGGCACCGATGTGCCGCTGTTCGCGTTAGCACTCACGCACATTGCACTTATAAGGAGCGCGTTTTTTTGAGCAGTTCTTTCGTGAGCGGATGGTCGTGCCCGAGCCGTTGCTCTCGAGTAGTCACAATGCGTTGGTAGAGTGGCATTGCTTCTTGAAAGCGGCGCTCCCGAACATATAGATCCGCGAGGCCCTCTAGACTTGCCTCCACATCCGGGTGCCCCGGCTCGAACGTGGCCTCCCAGATCGAAACGGCACGCATCCGAAGCGACTCGGCCTCCTTTAAACGGCCTTGAGCCTCATATACGCCGGCCAGATCGTCCAAGTTCATCGCGACGTTTCTGTGAGCTGGGTCGAGCGACTTTTCACGAATTGCCAGCGCGCGCAAAAGAAGAGCCTCAGCTTCTGCGTGGCGTCCCAGGCCATGATAGTTGCCGGCTAGGTTCCCTAAGCTATCCGCGACGCTTGGATGCTCTAGACCCAGTGTTTTTTCGAAAATTGCCAACGCACGTACATCAAGGGGTGCGGCCTTCTCGTAATCGCCTTCGGAAAAATAGAATTGTGCGAGATTATTCAGGCTGTTTGCCACATGTGGGTGATTTAGTCCAAGAGCCTTCTCTCGAATCGCCAATGCACGTATCTGAAGGTCCTCTGCCTCTTCGCGCCGCCCGCTGAGATTATACAATAGCGCCAAGTTACTAAAGCTCGTAGCAACGTTGGGGTGCTCCTCTCCAAGCGTGGCCTCCCAGATCATGCGGGCACGCAGATGAAGCGGTTCCGCCTCCTCGTATCGTCCCTGCTCTTGCAGGACCATCGCGAGACTGTTCAAGCTACTCGCGAGATCCAGATGATTGGCTCCAAAGGCTTTCTCGCGAATAGCGAGGATGCGACGAAGAAGTGTTTCCGCCTCGCGGTAACGTCCCTGTTCAGCATGCAGGATCGCCAGATTATTCAGGCCCGCGACAAAATCAGGGTGATCTTGTCCCGATACCCTCTCCCATATATCGAGTGCTTGTGCGTGTAATATCTGCGCCACGCGGTAATCTCCTCGCTCCCGGAGGTACACTGCGCATCGATCCGCAAGCCGCGCGGCCGCCTTCGATTCGCTCGCTACAGACTCGTTGGCCAATGTGGCGCGGGCGTGGGGCAGCAATCGCTCGCATTGGGGCCACGTTGCAAACTCCACCTCTGGAAACACCGAGTTTACGACTTGAAGTGCGCACTCTTGCCACCCATGCTGAGCGACGAGGGAATCCTTTCCCGCAAGCTGGACCAAACGATGCATGGTATACGTGCGCGAAGACTGCGAGAATGTCAGCAACGAGAGGCGGTCGAGGGCGCCGAGGGCGTCGTCCAAGCGCAGTTCGACCAGCGCCGAGCGCAAGTCCAAAGCCTCATGTCCGGAGATGACCGGCTGTAGCCGTTCCGGATAGAGATCGATCGGCTGGCGAAAGAGTTCGTCGGGTATGCCGTCGGGTGCAAAGAATGTCGCAAAACAAAGGGCCGCCGCCGCGCCGGGGGCCTGCTCCTCCGCTTGCGCGATCGCCGTGCGGAATGTCGCAAAGACCGATCGCGGGTAGTCTGCCCCGCGAGGAGCCTTCTTGAGATGTTCGTCTATGTGTTCGAGATAGCGTTGGGGGCTGATCATCCGCAGGTTGCGCAGCGATGCAGCGGCATGCGCCATCGCTAGCGGTAACGCGCCAAGTGTTTCCGCGATGGCGCGCGCATCCGCTTCGTTGAGATCGGTTCGCCCGCTGGCGTGCTGCAGATAGGCAATGGCGGCTTCGATTTCCCAGACTTGCAACGGAATCGCGATCATGTCACCGCTCAACGCGGTATCGCGCGAAGTCGCAAGGGCGCGCGTTCCGCTGCGCGGCAGCCACGACCGCATCAGCGCCTCGTCTTCGAGATTGTCGAATACCAGGAGCGCCGGCTTATCGAAGCCGCCGAGCACTGAGTTGATCACGCGCTGCGCTGCAACACGTCGATCCGCGAGTTTGTCGAGGCCCTGCATGAACATCGTGCCCAAGCGCAGCAATCCGTCGATGATGCCGTCCTCCGTCTGTGCATTGAGCCACCAAAGCACGGAATACCGGTCGCGATTTCGCCAGCCGTACTCGCGCACAACGGAGGACTTGCCGACACCACCTAGACCCTGTACCACGGCCACGGCATTATCGCTTTGCAGCGCCGCGGAAATAGCGGCGAGGTCGTCCTCACGGCCGCTGAAACTCGGCACCGAGTGAAACTCGGCAGCGTCGACGATGGAAAGGTCGCTGGGCAATGTACCGAGCGATCGCAGCGGTGGGAACTCTGCCGGCAATCCCGGCGCGAGGATCGCAAACACGCGTTGCGGCTCGCTAAAGTCTTTGAGATGATAAGCGCCGAGGTCCGTCAGCGACGCATTCTCCGGCAACGTGGCCTCCACGAGCGTGGCTGTTTCGGCCGTCAGCAGAACCTGGCCGCCGTGCCCGATCGCCAACAACCGCGCGACCTTGTTGACGACGGGTCCAAAGTAGTCCCGCTCACGCTTGTCGGCGGTTCCCGTGTGTATTGCCGCGCGTACGCGCAGCCCGTCGACCGCCGAAAAATCTTCGAGAATCAGGGTCCGCTGCGCGGCGAGCATCGCTGCGGCTGCGTCTTCGGGGCGCGCGAAAGCACTGCAAAATGCGTCGCCGATCGTTTTGAACACGTGGCCGCCCGACCGCTCTATCGCCCCGCGTACGATCGCGTCGTGGCGGCGCACCGCTTCCTGCATGGCCGCACGGTCGCGCTCCCATCGCGCCGTACTGCCCTCGATGTCGGTGAACGCAAACGTCACTGCTCCGCTCGGAAGCGGCTTCCTGACCGGCATATTGAGACGTTCAAAGAGGGCGCCGGGCGCGCCTTGCAATCTCCTTGGCGCCGCGACCGTCATCAAGTGCCCGCCTCCCTGTCACATTTTGTCACGGAAGGGTCGGAAACAGTCGGCATCGGGAGGGATGATCGCGGAACTAGTGCGACGGAATAGCCTAACAGAATAATACGTTTCGGTAACGGACGGTAGCGGCTGGAATCCCCCGAGCGTGGGTTCGACTCCCGGCCATCCCATTAAAACCGGCCTTTTACAGCGTTTTTCGCGTGGCCATTTCGCCACGGTTGCCATCCGAGTTCAGGTGACGTGTCGGCTTGACCGGGTTCGCACCCGTTGCCGGAGGAGTTGGAGCTCCGCAAGCGGCTGCCCAGCTTTGCCAGCAGCTTCGCGACAGCGATGTTGGCAATGCAGACCGTATCGTTACGGGCGAGCACTCTCAACTTGGCCCGATAGATCTCCAATTCGCGATAAACGATCGCAACCGACCGCGGCTCGTTGCAGCCACGGTCCGAACGTCGATCCCGCTTTGGCGAAGGGCGGGGCGCACCTCGAACGGGCCGATGAGGGACGCGACCCTGGGTCAAGCGAATGTTAGCGGAGGAGGTAGTGACGATGTACGCTCCCCATCACTCGATCGCTGCCGTGATCGCTGCTATTGTTCTTGCGACCTTAATGCCGGCTTCGGCCGCTCCAAACGCTGTCGCATCCGGTTCTTTCGCAGGCTGTCCCGCGCACGGCTCCGGCGGGGACCCGCAAGTAAACACTCTCAAGAACCGCAGCACCGCGCCGGCATCTGCCAATCCGTTCACGGTTGCCGGTATGAAACAGCTGCCGGGCCTACCCGACGGTACGCCCGCCATGCGCACGAACTGGCCCCCGTCCGCACGCGCGACGATCGAACCGCATGAGGCCCAGGGCGCCGTGTTCACCGGTTACATTCTGCAGGTCGCGCGCGAAACGGGTGAGCCGAGCAATTGCGGATCGACGCAGCCACGCGACGAAGACGTCGAACTCTTTCTGGCTCAGCGACCCGGCGTCACAAACGGCCAGCAAATTATTCTTGGCGAAATAACGCCGCGATGGCGCGCCGCCTATACATCCTGGCGACCGGCGAATCTGCGCGGCGTGGCAGGGGGCAATCGTATCCGCATTACCGGCTGGTTACTATACGATCAAGAGTCATTTGGCGAAACCCACGGCGGGACCGCGACGCCGTGGGAAATCGAGCCGATTACAAAGGTTGAGGTGTTGCGAAACGGTAGCTGGGGGAACCTCTAGCTCCGGATCTAATGCGCGAGCGGGCTGAGATCGTGGCGATGCCCTTCGCTGCTGGTCGCCTCGTTTCGCGTGGTCACGGCTGTGCACCGACGCGGACGGTTCACTCGATGGCTGCGACCGCAGCTCGTGTGCAGGTCGGTGCGCTCGCCGATCGCCGCCGTCGCAATCATTTCGTTCGATAAGGGACCAACATGAACAAAACGTACTATCGCACGTGCGCAGTCGACGGAGTCGGAATTTTCTATCGCGGGGCCGGCTCGTCAGACAATCCTGGCGTGCTTCTGCTCCACGGCTGGCCGTCGTCGTCGAGAATGTTCGAGAAGCTAATTCCGACCCTAAGCGATCGCTACTATGTTATTGCACCCGACTATCCGGCGTTCGGACACAGCGATACACCGGACCGAGAAGCCTTCGCGTATACTTTCGACAACTTTGCCGACATCCTCGAACAATTCATCGAAAGGGTGGGCTTGCGCACGTACACGATATACGTCCATGATTTCGGCGGCCCGGTTGGCTACTGGATCGCGCTGAAGCATCCAGATCGTGTCACAGGCCTGATCGTGCAGAATGCGCCGGCTCCATACGCCAATGAAGCGGGTCCGTTCTGGAACCCGGTGATTCCGTACTGGTGAGGACGGCTCGGCCGAACATCGTGAGCAAGTGCGCGCGGCGCTCTTCACGCAGGAAGCCATCAAGCAGTTGTATCTCGCCGGCGCGCACGACCCGACGGCCATCGATCCCGACAACTGGGTCATCGACGATGCCCTCATGGACCGCCTGGGCGTGAAAGACATTATGCTCGACATGTTCTATGGAATCCGAAAGGACCACGAAATCTTTCCGGACCTCCGCCAGTTCTCAAGGACCGGCAGCCACCGACGCTCATCACCCACGGCCAGAACGACCCGGTTTTTACGACTGACGGCGCGAAAGAACATCTCATAGACCTTCCCAACGCCGAGCTGCATTTGGTGGATACGGGACACTTCGCGCTCGAAGAGTGTAGCGACGAAATCGCCGAGTTGATCGGAAATTTTCTCGACAGAAACCTTCTCGGTAAGGGCTCGCGGGCTGAAACATCCGGACGCAGGGACAGCGCTTTCGGCTAAAAAGTGCAGCCGATACAAATCGCGGTCGTCGGTGGCGGGCCGGCGGGGCTCAGCACCGCGGGAGCGCTCATCAAACTGG
>JBARKF010000128.1:0-19732 GCA_049800655.1 Candidatus Cybelea sp. | reverse complement strand
GGCTTAGAGATGCGGGCCGCCGGGGAACCGATGCAGCTCGTGCTCGATACGAACTCGCAGGAGATGATCGTCTGGCCGATCTACGCGTTTCCGTACGCGACCTCGACGCAGAGCGTGGACTTGGGCCAGCTCAAGATCATCACCACGACGATCCTCGGACTACTGAACACCACATTCCCGCCGGCGTCCGCGCTCACCGCATCGCAACTTGGCGAGCAGATTCTCGTGCCGCAAGCGCTGCAGCAGAACAACCCGTACGTCTATGGCGTCAGCGAAAGCGCTAGTTCTAGCAACGGCAGCCCGATCGTCATGAGTGTTGCGGCGGCGCCGCAGATCGACGGGCAGCTCGTCACCAACCTCAGCCCCAACACGATTTCGCCGTTGAAATCCGCGCCAAGTGCCAGCGAGGCGGCGCTCGCAAAAAGCCTGCAAGCGGTGCCTGAGGTCGTCCAAGCGCGCACGGTCGGATGGATCGGCGTGACGCAAGTTGAAGACCGGCGGCCGCAAACGATTTATGGGTTCTCGGTCTACAATCCGGCGACCGGGGAAGCGTACATCGTCGAAGTAGTGGACGCCGATCTCGAAGTTCCCGATCAACTCCCGCTCGCCACCGAGAACGCAACCTACGATCCGTACTATGTCCGGGTCGTTTTCCTCAACACGCTGACCTGCTACAACATGTCGATCATCGTGCCGTCGATGGCCAGGGACCAGTACGGCTACCTGGCCAAACCGGAAGTTGCCTATCAAAACGTGCTCGGCAAAACCATCGAGTACGACCTCGGCTACATCTATCAGCTGGCCGACGCCGGCGGTGGTTTCGACCGGCTCGAGTTCGTCGCGAGCGGCAGCGCGGTACCGCCGGCGGGCCCTTCGTATCTTTACACCAACCTGCCGTATGCGTTGCGCGGCGGCGAAAGGCGGCAGGAGGCCTCCGCCTCGTTCATCTGCCGGCGCCGCAACTGGAACGCCGAGTGTCTACTGATGCAGGGCGCGCGCCCGGAGGGCAAATCCGTCTACCTAGCGTTCGGCGCAGGCGATCTCGTGCCGATGCGTCTCGATGCCGGCGTCGTGGTCGATAAACGCCAGCCGGCGCATATGGTCGAGTTCTCATACCCCCTCAGCGATAAACACTACGACTCCGCGCAGACGTTCACGACCGGCAACGTGCCGTACGTCGTCGGAGTCACGACGCTCGGCGGCGTGGTCCAGTACACGAGCATCTCCAGCAGCTCGACAGCCGGAACCGTCGGCATAAGTCTGGGGACGCCTACCGCGCTGCAGTTCCCGCCCAATATCTATGTCGTCGGAGAAGCCAGCACGACATTTACCGCACTCTCCGGCGACACCGGCGCGTTTGCCGATCAGAATTCCGACGGCAGCGTTCGCGAGCACCAGCAGTTCCAGGTCGTCCCGTACAACAACCTTGTCTACTTGATTCGCGCGGTCTCGAACGTCGCCGCACTGGGCCAGGTCGGCGGCTCGGGCGCCGTCGCCGGTTTGTTGATCGATACCTACGTTCCTACGCCTGGGGGCACGCTGGCCCTCGCCCAAGGCGCGCGATATAAGCAGAGCGGCCTGCAGTATTTCGGTTCGACGTATACGCCAACCACGATGGTCGACACGCTCGATCAATTGGATTTCACGAGCATTACCGGCAACACGTTCTTCGCGCCGACGATCTTCATCCCGATTCCCGAGCTCGATAGCACCAAAGGCTTTATCGTCAACCTTTCCGATTTCTTCGGTCAGCAGGTTTGGACGATCGTCTACCCCGAGATCGTCGCACAGCCCGGAGACACCGTAAACGGCGTCACCTACGCAAACGGCTACAATCTCGATCCCGATGGCAAGCCAGTCCTCAGCCTGCAGAAACTGCACTTTGTCTACGATCCGCTCGCCGTGCTCTTTACTCCCAACGACCTCACCCACAAGTACGCGTTGCAACCGAAGCAGCAAGTTCTTGCCCTCACCAACGGCCAAATTCGCGAAGGGATCTGCTGGCGTTCCGCCGACGTGCAATCCGACCGCTTCCCGCCGCGCAACGTCTGCGCGCAGCAAATCCTGCCCGACGGTGTCGGCATGGATCGCACGAACATCATCTACTCCTCACAGAACCGCCCGGTGCAGACCTCGCTCACCGATTCCTATCAGGGAATGTCGGTCAACAGCATCATCTCGGTCGCCGGCGTCGTCTACAACATCGAAGAATCGGCGATGCAGAACGACTCGACCGGCTCGACCTTCGTTTCCCAGGTCTCGACGGCGTCGAACATGCTGATCGGAGTGCTCTTCGACTACGACAACAACGAGCTCGGAGATCTCTCGCCCTACGACGAAACGAAGTCAACAAAGGGCGTCGTCTTCATCAACGGCTATCAAAGCACGCTGGGCTACACGTTCTCCAGCCCCGATCACTTCGACGTCAACGATATTCTGCCGTGCCAGGTACCGCTGCTCGACGAGATCGCGGATATTCTCGGCTTCGACGTCGCGTTCTACGACATCGACGCGAGCCTTCCTCAACAGTTTTGGAGCTTTGCGTACGATGGATTTACAGCGCCCGGGCTGCCGAACTACATCGCCAACTGCCCGCCCGCGCCCGTCGACCCCACGTTTAGCAACCGCACCCGTTCGCTGATCCTCAATATGCAGAACCCGGTGCGACCAACGCAGCTGGGACTCATCGATACCTACAGCTCGGTCGTTTCTGCGGACCTCCACTTGCAAAACGGTATCACGGGAGCGATCTTCCTTAGCAAGAAAGCCGACCGCGACATCGCCTCGATCGGCAGCAATCCGACGTCCGGCAATGTGGCGCCGCTCTACGGTTTGCCAACCAAGTACGATTTCTTCATCTTCTCTCGCGACCATTACGCGACGCTGCAGAGCTGCTACTTCGAGCTCGTCGACATGGGCTTCGCGATGTGCCTGGTCGACGATGGGACCGGTACCGGCACCAAGGTCGCGCAGTACGCCATCGACACCGACGGTAACTATAACGAGCTCTATGCCTACGTGCTCTATTCGCCCGGCCTCGGCGTATTGGAGACCGCAACGTTCACGCTGAAGGTTACACTCGGGAGTCCCGCAAATCTCAGCGCCTCGCCGCCCGCACCCGAAACGCCCAACAGCGTCAATCCAACCGACCTGGTTGCCCAGATAAACAAGGTGTCTAACCTGATCTACGCGGCCTTCGGCGCTTCGAGCTCCGGGCAGCCGCCGGCGTACATTCCGATTCAGGCCGTAGGCGGCGAGGTGCAGGCTGCGCCGATTAGCGGGCCGCCGGGTTTTAGCGGTTACAACTTGAACGTCGTCGGAGCGAACCACCAGCCGGTTCAAATCTCCCAAATTTACTCGGCCGGCACGGCATATCAAGTCGCCGGATCAACGACGATCGCTCCGCAAAAGGGCGGCAAGGCGGTGCCGTACTACGGCTCGCTCTCGCACGGCCTCGACAAACAGGTGACGGTGAAGGTGCTGCAGTCGGCCGACCTGATGTCGTTTATCCCTCGCACGACGGTGCCCCCCGGACCGTCGCAAGGCGTTTTTGGCGGAAACGGACTCGGCTCGCTGATCGGCACACCGTTCAGCCGCGCATTCCAGGGCTGCGGAGCCATTCCGCCCGCGGTCGCGGGCGACCCAACGCCCGGCACGACGATGAAGGCGGACGATAGCATCTTCTACACGTTCAACGGCGTGACGCTTGGCATCGTGGACTCCACGGGCAAAACGGCTACTGCTTCCGGCTGTCAATTTTTCGTCGACGAGACCGACCCGGTCAATCCTGTTTACGGCATTATCGCGCTTCCGAAGTTTACGCTGAACAACAACAGCTATAGCATCAACGTCAACACCACACTCTCGGACGGAACGACCTCCCGCTACACGCTCGTCGTCGGCGGCCAGAGCTATCTCTTCGACTCGAACAATCAAGTGACGGTCGACCGTACGCGCTTCACTTTCAACCCGCTCGCCGGCGGAATATATACCGTCACTTTTGCTTCTCTCGACACTCCCGCCGGAACGCAGGCGCCTACTCCGATCACTTTGACGCCGTTTTCGATGACCGCGGGCGGCTTGACGACGGTTATCGATGTGTTCAACAATCCTGGCGGCTTGAACGACGTCGTGCTCGGCGTGATCGGTAGGCTCTATACGTACGACCCCGTCCACGCCGTGGTGACCGTAACTGCGGGGGCCGCGAGCACGAGCACCCCAGTGCAGACGGGCGTCGGCTTCGTTTCGAACACGTATTATGCATACGTGATCGCCTTCGAGAATACGGGGAGCGGCACAGGCGCTTACACGGTTAACGGCTCTCCCATGTTCCCGTATAGCGCCTCCACGACCGGCAATCCGGCTAGCTACCCGATCATGACCGCGCCGCAAATGTTTAGCATCGGCGGCAACTTTTACACCTTCGACCAAGACGCGTCCGGCAACTACTTGAGCGTTACCGGCAGCGGGCAGACGATACCGATCAACCCGTATCAGTTCGCCCTCGACGGCACGATCTACATCATCAACACGAGCGTGCAGCCGAATACGGTCGTGGGCGGCGGAAACATCTATGCGATGACCACCGGCAATACCCAGTTCATCATCAACGGCGTGCAGTACACGATTGCACTCAAAGGAGGTTCGCTGAACGGGGCGACCGTTTCTGGGCAGTACAACGTCGTTCAGGCCAACGTCGTCGTGATCGAAAACTATGCCTATCAGCTGGACGTTCCCAACGGGCAGATCGTCGGCAACGGCACGGCATATCCCCTTACGACCTCCGGTTTCACCTACTCCATCTCGACTGCGAATCAGAGCTACACGGTCACGACGCAGGCCAACGAGGCCACCGTCACCATCGGCGGAATCGTCTACCAAATCAACAATACCACCGTCGTCGGTGACGGCGTCACGTATCCGATTCTCGTCTACCGAACCTTCGCCGACGGGGCCGCCGCTTATCAGATCGGAACCGACGGTACGGCCGACCTGCCGCAAGCGCTCCCACTCTCCGCGTCGACGCCTCCGACCTTTACCGACGGCGCGAACACGTACACCGTCAATGCGACCGCGGCGTTCGATGGCGAGAACTACTACGTGATGTCCGGGGCGCCCGCAGCGTTTAGCGCCGGCGGACTCACCTACCAGGTGCGGACCGACGGCGTTGCGATCTCAGCCGGCCCGGCAAAGACGTATGTCGTTGCTTCGGGAGCCCTCGAGCCCAACCAGTTCCAGTTCGGTAGCGAGACGATCTACTTCGGCCGGCCGACCGACGTGGCGGCATTCGACGGCGCGAACTACTATGCGATCCTCAACAATGCGTTCACCGATACGTCGACTGGAGCAACGTACACGCTGAGCGGCAACACCGCCGTCAGTTCGGGCAATAGCTACGAAATCTACAGCAACCTCGGGCAGGGCGCTTATTTCACGGTGCCCGGCGGCAAGACGTACTTCGTTAACGTCGCCGTCGCCGATACCGGCGCTCCCTCGGGAACGATCTACCAGGTCTTTCCCATGAGCGGCAGCTCCTTTACGATCCCGTTGCAGTACACGATCACGGCTGCCGGGAGCACCGTAACCCTAGACGCGGCGACCTTCACCGGCCCCACGGTAGTCGCCACGCTCACGGCCGCGGGAGGCACGCTCACCGGCGGCTATTTCACCGATCCCGTCACAAAGATCACGTATACGTGCGTCGTCGACGCCGGCGTGACGACCTTCGTCGACTCGAATAATACTGTCTATCCCTATCCCGCTTCGGGAACGACCGACGTGCTCGTCGCCGCGGTTGTGGTCACGACCGCGGTAGCGCTGGCGGTTGACAGCGAAGCGACGCCCAATATCTATCCGGTCGTCAACAATCAGTTTATCGCGACCGGCGCTAGCGGCACGACCACCTACACGGTCAACGTCGCGGTCGCCTATCAAGACGCGGCGAGTGGTCCGTATTGGCCAATCGTCAACGGGCGCTTTGTCGTGCCGCAGACCCCGCCGCTCTCGAATCTCGCCTATACGTTGCGGGGCAAAAACGTCATCAAAGGCTATGTCATCTCTAACGACGACGAGTTCTCGCCCGACGGCAATAACGTCTACACGGTCAACGCTGCCAATGTCGTGAAGTCGACGAACCAGGCGACCTTAAGCGGTTCGACCCTTACGGCCGGCTCAGCGACCTACGACCTGAACTCGCCGGCCGGATTCGTAAGCACGCAGCCGGCCGGGCTTGCGTACGACTCGGCCAGCAGCTCCTTCACCGTTTCCTACAACGGTTCAGCCGTCATGTATACGGTCGCGGGGACGACCGTACTCGATAACCGGCACCCTTCGAACTCATTTACGGGATCAGTTGCTGGTTCGCAACTGACGTTCGCCGATACGGTCAGCGGCGTAACGTTCACGTTCGACGACAGCGGCAACAACCCGATTACTGCGGAGCTTCCCTATACCAACGACTTCTTTGTGGACCCGATCCTCGGCGCAACGTACTATATCGACACGGCCAACAGCCGCGTCGAGGCAATCTCTTATCTGCCCGAGACAACGCAGTATGCCTTCACCGCGGCTAACGGCGTGACGTATCTGATCCACTATAGCGGCGTGGACGTGGCGTTTCCGGTCGTCTCCGGGGAGGGCGTTAACGCCGGCGTCGCGACCGTGGGCACCGATATCTTCACCGTCGAGATCGACGAAGTCTTGCCCACCGTCAGCGGCACGGCGATCCCGACCAATCAAAACTCGTTCGAGATCAACGGCAACCTCTATACCATCGCCGGGACTCCGAGCGGCGCCGACTACTCCGCATGCACCATCGTTGGCGACGCTATAACTCCGAAGCCGTTTCTCTCGGCGAACACGTTCGTGCTCTCCGACCCGACGGTGACCTACACCCTTCACCTCGACTCGAACGACCTGCCCGAAGCGATTACGGCAAGCTTCCCGGTCGAGCCGAGCCGAGATCTGATTGCGGTAAACGATAACATCTACCTTATCACCTACAACACGGTCAGCACCGGTTCGCTGCTGGGACAGGGACAGTCGGCAATTCCAATCTCGAACTCGGCGTTCAAGCTTACGAACCCATTCGATGCCACCACGGCAAAATTTGTCTTTGACGACCTCGATATCTACGATGCTGGCTCGGTCGTCGGGCAATTCTCGGTCTACCTCGCGCCAACGTTCTTCCTGGGCAGCGCGACGTACACGCTCAACATCGCGGCCCTGGTGATTACCGACAACGACAAGCGGCCGTATCCGCTGATCCACAACCCCACGATGTTCAGCATTAACGGCTTCAACTACGTTATCGACTCCAACCGCGTGCCCCATGCGATCGTCGGAAACAACAACGTCTCGCCACTATCGACCGACGTGACGGTGCAGAGCGGCCTCCCGGTTCCCAACTCGCTCTTCACGCTCAACGGGCAGATCTACGCCTACGTCGAGGACGCGCAGCACAACCTGCTCGCGATTACCGGCACCAAGATCTATCCGGTCGCGCAGCCGTCGCTAACATTTAAGCTCGATTCAAGCCTCGTCTTCACCATAACGAAAACGCCTCCGGCCGCCGGCAACTATCCGGGGGCGACCGTCCCAATCGGCACGGTGACGGCGGGTTCGACCGGCGGCGTCACCTCGGCCACGACGGTGCTCAATCTCTATGCCGGAACGAACGAGTCGGGCGGCGCCGACTACTTCATGTACAAGAACGTCTTGTACACGCTTATGGGGTCGGCCGGCGTCTACACCGCCGTTCAAAAGACGTACACGGTCTACGCATCGGCACCGGTCGCCACGCAGCAGCAACTGGCGGTCTTCGATCTCGGCGGCACGACGTATCTGGTCACCGACGGCACGACAGCGGGCTCCACGCCGGCCTCCGGCGTCAATCCTGGGACGATGTGGGCGCAGACGGCGATCGCGCCGCTCGAAACGCAGTTCGGCCTCGTCTACGGACTCACCGCTCAACCGGCCAATGTGACCCAGTCCACCCAGAACAACGACTTTCAGTTCACCGCAACGTCCACGGGCGGCGCCGTTACCCTGTACAATATCCTTTACACCGCCGGCGGCAACTCGAACATGGTGCAGGTGAACGTGCCCGACCTTCTGCCGACGTTCACGCAGGCGGCACTCTTCAACTTTTATGCGGGTGACCCGCTGACAATCGAAACCGGCGGATACAACGCATTCACGGCTGCGATTGGGCCGACCGCGTCGCCCACCGAGAGCTTTGCCGGCGCGTTCAAGACGCCGCTGATCTCGACCGACTCGTCGATCGACACGCTGATGTCTGCCCAAGGCGACTTTTCGCTTGAGTTTTGGCACTCGTTTACGCCGACGCCCGTCTTCGGCTACCATCCCTTTACCTACAGTGCAAGCACCCCCGACCCACTCGTCTATTTCGTCGACGTCGACTTCGACGATGCGTCGACCATCTACGTGCGAATAAACAACACGGTGATGCAGGCCGCGGCGACGCCGCCGGCGTTCAACTCACGCTGGCGGCATTTCGCGCTCGCCTACGAGCAGCCGTACACGATGGTCTGCAAAGGCGGCGGCTATCAGGTCGCCAACGGCTCGAACTACGATTTCAGCGGCGATTTCAGCATCGCGATGACGTTTGCGGCATCGGACGTCGAGACGCAACAAGGTCTTCTCTACAAGGGCACCGGATCCGATAACACCACCCCCGAGCTCGCGACGTCGTATCGCCTGGCCGTAAATAACGGCGCAGTCACGCTGCAGTTCTTCGACGCCGAGGGAAATCGAAGCCCGGAATTCTCCGGCCCCACGATCGAGCCCGAAAAGTACTATCAAGTGATCGCGGTAAAGTACACGTCGACCCCAGCCAGCGCGAACTCCACCAGCACCGACCCGTACGAGCCGCCCTTCGATGCGACAGAGATGGCAAACGCCAGGAAGGCGGGCGGCGGTGGCGATCTTTCGAGCCTTCCGACGTCGGGCGGACCGGTAAGCATCAGCAACGTCGCACAGGCCGACGACGGGTCGACGCCCAAGCTGACCAACTTCCTCAAAAATCTCTCTACTCCGAGCTCCGACCAGAGCTATACGGTCACCATCTCGGTCCGTCTGGTGAACGACGACGGGACTTTCGAGCCGTGGCAGATCGGGCTGAGCACCATGCAGAGCGTTGCCGATTCAAACGGCCTGCTGGTGCAGGCCACCGGTCCGGCGCACCTCCTGATCGGAGCCGCGTACGACGACAACAACAAACCGATGCCCCTCGGCACATCGGACGTGTGGGGCAATATTCGCGATGTCTACCTCTTCAACACCGCCATCGACCCCAAAGGAATCAGGTCGAAGGGCACTCTGATCGACATTGCCAGCGCAAGCTCCGAGGACCTTTCGAGAGCGGGCATACTCGGGTATTGGCACGTCGCGTACGATTCTAACGGTGTGGTCAACAACGCGTACGACCAGACGGCCGTCGCCACGACAACGAACGCTTCGAAGGCGTTCCTCACGCCGCTAACCGGTCACGAGCTGGAAGGAACGAGCCTCTACATCAACGGCTATCAGATGACGCTCGAGCTTGCAACGGGCGAGGACGTTGGGAGCGCGATGCCGCCGTACGCCTCGGGTTCGTCGCTGCTGGCGTTCTACGCAGGCCCTTACCGGCTGGAAGAGATCAGCATCTGGAGCATGGCCCGCGCCCCGTACCAAATTCTCGACGACATGTTCGGGCGGCTGGTGCCAAGCAACGAGCCCTTCCTTTCGGTCTATCTGAGCGGCGAGTTCACGCTTCCCGATCAGACCGGACCTGCACTGCCGATGAACAAACTTCTCGACGGCGTTAAGTTCACCAACGCCATTACCGCGTTCGACTTCGACTTTACACCCGCGACGCTCGACCTCATCGGCAGCCCGTGCGTGGGCCGCTGCGGGCCGCTCATCACTCCAAACCTCTACACGCCGCCCGGCGTCGCCCTCACCGTTTGCGACACGGTTCCATTCCTGACGAGCTACTCAATCACGCTCAACACAACGACCGGAACCCTGGCGGGTGAGATAAATGAGGCGTACGTCTATATCAAAGACAACGTCATCATGCTCTACGCCGGCAAGAAAGTCGGCGACTTGACCCTGACGTGGGTAAGTCAGGAGCAAGGCGACGTTCAGGTCGTCGGCTATATCGAGGGCGCGCCGCCGGCGCCGATGGCCAACCTGACGAACAAGTCCTCGTACTCAGGCGCCACGTCGGTTACTCTGTCGGTCCCAACCTCGGTAACCCTCAAGTACGGAAATACCGAGGACCATACAACCGGCAATACGCTTACATTTAACTTGAGCGGCGGCCTAAAGCCCGGGATTGACACGCACCTATCGCCTTTCGGTTTCGGTATCAAGCTCAGCGACACTTTTCTGCTTGCCGTTACCTACGGTGATAAGGTCACGTTAGATTGGTCGAACGACAACGGTTCTCAGGAAACGGCGAGCATCAAGCTCGACGATACGTTCAAGTACACCGTGAAGATGCAAGGGACGCTCTCGGCCTATACCAACGACCAGTTCATGGCCGGCGTAAATACGGTTTCGACGCCGAGCACGACCCCGGGGGTCTCCTCGGGAAAGGCGGCGATTCTGCCCAACCCCACCTTGGGAGGGTTCACGGGCTCGAACCCGCCGGGGCAGCTCCCGAAAACGCCGGTTACCGATGAAAAGTTCGGGCAGCGCATGTTCGTGCCGTCGCCATACGGTCAGGCGTTCGTAACCTCGCAGACGCTCGACGTCTATCAGCAGACGCTCGTTCAAAGCAACACCGTCTACGGATTCGTCGCCGTCCCGAACACGCAGATTCCGCGCGATCTCAACATCGTCTCCTTCCGAATGAACAGTCAATACGTCCGGCCCGGGTGCCTGGACGGCATGATCGACTACGTCTACAACCCCGCAACGCTGCCAACCGGCGCGCAGACCTACATGACCTCGACGGGGCAAATGGAGCCGCTCTACGACGGCAACTTCTCGCAGGGTGTCGTCGGGCACGACGCGAGCTACATGCAGCTCGTGCAGGCCTATCAAATGAAGAAGCAGATCGATTTACAAGCCTACAACAGCCTGGCACTTTACAATACCGTCTATCAAAAGGCCGTCAGCGGATCGGCGGAAGACCTACCCGATCCGGCGCTCACACCGGCTCTCGATTTCTACGACGAATACGTGTGGTCGTCGCGCGGAGCGATTCAAGAGGTCAAGCACACGTATACGACAACGTACGAAGAGGTTCTGACGACCGGAAATTCCAACACGCAAAGCAATACCCTGACGTTCAACATAAAGGTTGCCGCGGCGGCCTACACTCTGGTCGGACTCGAGTTCGACTGGGTTCACTCCTGGAAAAATACCTATAAGTACAGCGCCACCAACACCGCTACGTCCTCGTTCGATATCGCGGCTTCGTTCGACGGCATCGAGACCGATACGCAGATGCGCTATGCCTCCAATAACGACGCGCATTTCGTGATGAATTTCAACTCGATGTTCAACCCCAACAATCAGAGCGGCATCGAGCTCGTGATAGGCTCGGACGGACTCGTCTATCAGATCGTGCCTTCGGTGCAATCGGGTGCCGGGCTGCCCCTGTCGAATAATCTGGATTCGAGCCAGAGCTATACGCAACCGCAACCCTCGTACGCCACCGGGAACGCCGACGGGCTTACCGGAAACCTTGAGCCTTACGACAGGCCCGGAAAGACGAACCTCTTCCGCGCCTACGCGTTCTTCTTGCAACCGCAGAAGAACAATGCCGACGATTTTTGGGAGACGGTCGTCGATCCGACTTGGCTCGCAAACAGTCCAGATGCCGACGCGGCGGCGCTGCGTACGGCCAAAGGCAACGCTTCGCTTCCGTGGCGCCTCTTCTATCGCGTTACTTACTCGCAGCGTTTCCTACCGCCGATCTCGACTGGCTCGATGGCGATTCCGCAGATCACGCCCCTTATGGCGGTGCCGGTGCTAAATCCGGCGGCCGACTTTCTCTTTACGCCGATGTCACTCGGCGTACCGCGTCCCGCGCACAACCCCGCGAACGACATCGAGGCCAACGTCGTGCTCGTGGCGCCGACGCAGTCGGGGCTGAGCCCGGGTACCATCCCCACCACAGGTCCAGGTGTCGGCTTACCGGTTCAGCCCAACAACGTCATCCCGTTCGACCTGAGCAAGTCGCCGCCCACGATCGTCAACTGGGGCGATACGAATAACGCCAAGGTGCTCACCCAGCTCATCCTATCGGTGCTAAGAGAGAACGAAGTGACGATGTCGCCGAGCGCGCTGCCCGGATCGACGCTGGTCGCGCAGGTTGCCGATCCGGTCAACGGCGGGACGCTGTACGGCATCTACACCGACCCCAATGGCATCACGGTCAACGTGCCGACGAACTTCGGCATTACCGTCTACCAAGACGTGAACGGAAACCCGATCCAGTATTTTGACGGGAAGACTTACCATTCGCTACAGGACGATTACGTTGCCAGCCCCGACGGTACCATCACCTACTACCTGCAGCCGCCCTCTACGTACGACCAGAGCGCCTTCAACCTGGTAGGCGACTACGATCTCTTCGGCGCCCCCGGCGACGAGTGGCGGTACTATCTCGTCTCGGGAATGAGCTCGAACATGACCTCGCAGCCGTCCTTCGCCAACCAAGGGCCCTTCCTCGTTTCGTCCGGCGGGTCGGGCTATACGGGGTTGACGATCGCGCCTCAGCAGCACGCCAGTAGCGGTAAGAACCAGGTTGCCGGCTACGTGCTCGTGCAGGGCGTTCTGCAGTATCCGAGTCTCAACACGGCCGCCGAAACGTTTGCAGACGTCTCCGTCTATAAAGCGATGGCCCTGCTCGACACCTTCCCCATCGGCGACCCCGAAACACTGATGGCTTTCTTAACCGCGCAGTACCCCAACGCGCCGTTCGCTGACAACGACGAGATCAACCTAGTCTTCGCGCGGAACGTCACCGCGTATTTCAACCAGCTGCAGCAGGGGCTCATACCGCAATGAGCTCTTGAGGGAAACCGGCGCCCTTGACCGCGCCAAGATTTATGGCGAGTGGCTCGGCGGCGACGACGGGGTTGGGGTGGGCGGCGCCCATGCGCCGCTAAGGCAGTTGTTCAAGTCGTTGGTATCTTTGACTTTCGGGGGGATGACGTCTGGATCAATCGCCTTGTCTCTGCAGGTTCTAACGTCGGATAACGCCGGAGCAACATCCGCGGTCAAAAGACCGGCGTAGAGCGCACGTTGTTTAGGGTCACGCACCGTGCTTGGATCCTTGTCCAGGTAAAATAGCCACGCAACTGCTTCTCCGAGAACGAACGCGCTATCGACTCTACTGTCTTCATAATGCGCCGTGAGCGCCGCGCTTATTATGTTACGATCGCCGACGGGATCGGAGGCATAGCTTAACGGGAGTTTCATCTCGGAAGAGGGGCGAAGCGCCGGCCAATTAACGGGTGATCCGAGCAGGCCGGCGGCGATCGGATCAAGCTTTGCGAAATCCCAGCCACTAGTGAGATGAGTACAAGCAACGTACTGGTCGGGCTGCGTGCACAAGACCAAATGCGCGTAATCAAACCCCAAGGTGTAGGCACCAAATAACATTCGGTTTGTTGCTACCGATTGCGCATTCAAGGCGCTGATCTGACCAGTAACAAATGTATATGCGCTCAAGAGGAATGCTAACAACGCCGTAATCATGTTGAAACGGTCAATCGGTTTGAGATGCCCAAACCAGCGCAGCATCAACAGGGAACCGGCGTCGAAAGCGGCCCCGCGGGCGATGGACAGGGCGTCGCCGTCGGAGTCTGGGCCGCACTCAGATGCAGGCCGGCGCTATTTTTTGAGAATGAGCTCGTCGGTGCCCACGCCACGATCATGAAGCACAGCGATAAAGTGAGCCAGGCTTTTTCGAGGGACGGGTCGCGATGGTCTTGCGTCTCATGTGACATTGCGCACTTCTTCTCTTTCGCGCCGAGCGCTTGCCAGCAACCCTTACGCTTCGATTAAGTGCGCATCATTCCTGGCCTTACAGCTAATTGTGTGGCAATTGCGCTCACGGCGTATACGGTCACTTGGTCAGCAAGCTACCTAGCAATAAGCCACATCAGGTGGCGATCATGCGACGAGGAGCGCGCCGCCGATCTACAGCCTGGACGCGATTCACGATTCGTCTTGCCGCACGTGTTCCAGGTCACAAAGTTTCATGTAAACCGTTACAAGCAATGTGCGATGCCTCATGCGTGCGCATCGCTCTACGACCTGTCGTTCGGCTGTCCGTTTCTAGGGCATGGTTCACGAATCGCGGGCAGCGTCGAACGCCTTCCCCACTACTTTACTACTACTTCGCCAAGGAGAGTTATCGCATGCGTTTACTTACTTCGGCGGTCTGCACGGCGATCGCCATCGGCCTCCTCGCCGGCTGCGCCGGCAACATGGGGTCTAACAGCGCTTCGCCGCTGGGTCTTAGCCCACAAGTGCGAACCGCTCCAATAAGCGTTTTCGACGACGCTGCACCACCGCGTCTCGTCTCGGTCATACATTCACTGATGCTGCCGGATAAAAAGACGAAGATGCCCAAAAAAGGTACCTACGTCAGTGAATTCGACGCAACATCTCTTTTCGGCTATGCTGCCAACAATAAGAAAAACGACGGACCGATCTGCATGGTTGACGGAGTTGCGTTCGTTAACGACGTAGGGGTCGACGGAAAAGGCAACCTGATGCTGCCGAACCCAGGCAGCGCATCAACCGATTCTCTCGACATCCACCAAGGCCCAACAATGTGCGGCAAGCTGATCGGTTCGATCGCCGATCCGTTTGGGCAGCCCTCGGACGCCACAAGCCCGAATGCCGTAACCGGCCAGATCGCTCTAGGCAACCTAGTAGGCGTCGCCTCAACTGCCGGCAGCCTTTCGATCTGCACGTTTAAGGGCGGCTGCACCGTGAATCTCACGAACAGCACTTACTTCCACGTGGGCGGCGTTGGAATGTCGAACTCCGGCGACTGTTGGATCGACGTAAAGACCAGCGCGTCGGGCGGTGTAGAACTGGTATATTACAAGGGTTGTGCCGGCAACGGCGCCATCGCTTCGGGTTTTAAACAAACCTACTACGGCGGCATTGACATCGACAAGAGCGGCAATCTGGTCATTATCGATGACATGGCCGAGGACGTTTACATTTATAGCGGCTGCAATCCAACCTGCAAGGTCGTCGGCGGCCCCTTCGCCCTTAAAGGCGAAAGCTTCTGGGGGAAACTCAATAAGGCCAACAATCAGTTCACGGCAGTGGACCGAACCGACGGCTTGGTCGACGTCTACTCATACAGCACGAAGAACATTAAGTTCATCTACAGCTATGACAGCGGTCTCTCGGCGGCGTTACTCCCGAACGGCGTCGCAGTGAATCCGCGTTCGAAGCAATAGTACGACTACCGAAGCTATCGCATAGCGTACGTCGCTGCGGAACAGGGGTGGAAACCGCCCCTGTTCCGTTCGACAGTGCCGCCGCCTGAGCGAGCGCATCAAAAGCGGCGTCTCCCCTTTCGGGGGTGGCGCGGCGCATCTTACTTCGCATCCCATGTCGTTCCGTCTGCAAATGTGACGGCCGAGACGACGCAAGATGTGGCCGCGGTGCTCGCCAGTCGAAGGTTATGATTGATTGCGACACCGGGGCCGAATGTGCCGACGTCGTCAACCGTCGCGCCGTCGTCGAGGGTAAAGATGACCCGCGAGACCGGTTCGGTAGCAATGTTGGAGAAGCGTGCGTGTAAAGCAGATGCGCCGCTGACAGAAGTGGACTCGTCATTATTACTCCAGACGGCGACGGGCTGTGACACTTCGCAACTTGCGAGTTCGATCGGCGGCGTCGAAGCGAGCCCGATCAGGGAGCTTAGGATCAGAGATGTGAACATTTGGCTATTCCTTTGTAAAGTTTGTTGCGATGTTGCTACTTTTGTAGCGAGTGGCCGCCGATCGTTGCAGGATTGCGCGAGATCTCGACAAGCAGTGCGACTTGCATATGCCGCCCCTGCCATCAATGGATGAGTCGGGCCATCCGCGAGCGGGCTCGGCGGCATATCAACGGGGAACACACTGCTTATGGAGGTCTCAATGCAAAGTCAATCCCAAGGCGCTCGAACGACGAAATTGCTGTACGCCGGCGCGGCGGCGCTGATCATAGCGGGTTGCAGCGGCACCGCTTCGGCGCCGTCGCTGACCCCGCTGCAGTCGACGTCGCAGCCGGCGTCGCGGTCGGTACGCCCAGCGGTCGGGCTCGGAAAGATTCTCTCGAGCAACGGCGGGCAGATCTTCGGGTTCGATATCGACCGTAACGGCGACGACGGCGCGCTGGCCACGTCCGCCAACGTGGAGACGTTCGACCAGGATAGCGGAGCGATTCTAAAGACGTTCCCAAAGTCGCCGCCGAGCGGAACGTCCTATAGTTTCGATGCGATCGTCACCGGCGACGTCGGCCTCATCACGCGCGACGTCATGCCCAAAGGGTCGATCTTCGCCAAGCGCTTTTACGACCTGATGGATCCGGTCAAGAGTCGGTTCACCGGCAAATGGACGCCGCCCATCAAAGACATCGAGGTCGAGGCGGCCGGTCCAAATCAAACAACCGGCATGACGGCCATCTTCGCGATCGAGCTCAAGAAGCACGACATTCCCGACCTGTTTGAATCGAACGTCGCGAAGAACGAGTTCGGCAAGGTGTTCCATCTCGATCCGAGGACGTTTTCGTTGGGGAATCTACCGCAACTCGCGCAAGATACGGGGACAAACGAAGCGGTTTTCGCCATCTCTCCCGACGGCGGGCGGGTTCAAGGCGCCGCACCGATCAACGTACTCGTCAATCTCAAGACCGGCAAGCAGACGCAGTTCACCGGTTTAAACAACGGAGAGTTTGGTGCGGGCTTCGTCAACGGCTTAGCCCTCGATTCGAGCACCGGCATTGCGGCCACGACGACCGAGCTCAACGCCCAAGTCGAGTTTTACGACCTCGCAAAGCGGACGGGCGTGGCGGCGCAGCTTCCCTGCACCGGCGACACCTCCCAGGGGAACAGCGGCGCCGGCATCGCCAACGATCCGGTGAACGGGTTGTTTTTAGTGACCGATCCGTCCTATTGCAGCGGGAGCCAGGGCAGCGCGATCGTCGTCTACGACGAGAAAGGTAATCTCGTCGAGACGATTACCGGGTTCAAGTTTGCGCTGGGAGAGCCCGCGCCGGCGATCAATCCCGGCAACCGCATGGGGTGGGCATTCGGCCCGGGCTTCAACCAACTGCAGCAGTTCTTTTACTAGACCAGCTCTCTACCCGAACCCCGAATCTGTCGCAGTCTACGCGCCACGTACGACGTCGCCGGAATCTAAAATCAAGACCGGAAAGAACAGTGAGCCGCATCGGCCGCAGCAACGCGCGGACTCAAACCGCCCGCGCTTTTTTTACGGATTCTGTCTGCTACAGTCTCCCCGGAGCAGCGGAAGGCTTACGGCGGTCTTAGGTGTTAACGGTCGCCGAAAACTGACCCACTTAAGCCCGAGGTGTAATGCGTCTTGCGATCGTCGCCGTGCCGCGTAGCTGCGAGACTACGCTAAGCCGCTAGCGCGTGGCGGTCTGCGGCTGCGGAGTTACGGCAGGTGGGAGTGGACCAAAAGCTGGCGGCTTGTAACATATAATGTCACGCACAGCTCCGTACCTATCTCCGTCAGGCTGTGCCATGTTCACGAGCGCGGCGGCAAACTTGTGGCGGTTTACAAATGGATCGGGCGAGTTGGACGGCAGCTGCGCGTCCCTTGCCGCGTAGATATCGTACAACTGCTTGAACGCCTTACCGCCATACCCACCATCGGTGAGCGCAAGCAGGAACGCTGCTGCAATGGCGTTGTCGGCGTCAGGCTTGTTAAGACACAAGTCTTTATTGAACCAGACGGACATGATCTTTGCTCCAGGCGGTAGATGCGGATCGCCACCTAAGGCGAAGGACCCTATATCTCGCATACCCTCGTAATGCCACCGTTGGTCGTAGCGGGGCATCTCAACCCAGTTTTTTTGGGAGACCGCGATGGGAATCGTGTCGTCGTTCGGTTTCAATGCTGTGTCCAAAGAGTTGCGCAGTTGTGCGATGTCCGCGTTGGTAATCGTCACGTTCTCGATTTGAGTTGTGTCTGCCCTCGCCAACAAGGATAAACTCAACGCCGCGCCGGCCGCAATCACAGCGGCGAGATTGGTAACGGATTTCGTCAAGAGGTCGTTCCTTTCTGCCTCGGCTCAGCGGCGTGCCGCGACGCTGACGGTGGCCCCCGATGCCTCGTCCTGCGGAGTTGAGCTCGTTGCTGATCCGCCCCCGGGATAGGGCCATAGGCCAAAGAGCCAGTTACTTTCAAACGCTGGCCCTATTAAAATACGGCCCTGAATCCAGAACTGCCTCACTTCTTGCATGCCGCTGAGTGAGAGCTTACCAATCTGTGTGCCTCGTCTTCCACGGATCGCGAAACGATGAATGAGCAGGTTATCCTTATCTCCGACCGCGAGATACTTGCCGTCCCACGCCAGATTACCTGGTGTCGTCAACGTCACATTAAGCGTCACGTTTTCAAGCTGTTTTCCGTCGCTCGGCAGTTCGACGAAGAGCTGCTGTAAACTACTTGAAGCACTTAGCGTTCCATCGAAGAAAAGATTTCCGGCCCCATCGTAAGCGCAAGATGAGCCTCCGTTCATATTGAAGCTATAAAGCCGTCCCAGGTGCCAATGAAATCCTTTGCCGTGACGAAAAACTGCGAGGCCGCCAATCCCGGCAACGGCGAGATCACCGTTCGTTGGATTGATTGAGCAGCTGTCGGCACCGAGCGGATCGGAAATCGCGGCAGCCCGCCTCGCTTGAGCGTGCCTGTACTCGTACACGGTGTAGGCGCCGGTAACGAAGACGTCACCGCTATCGTTTGTGCAAAGTCCCGAAGCGTTGCTACCGACTACGATTCCGCCAACGAGCTTGACTCCCGGAAACGTATACACGTAGACGTCGCTATACTGATAAGCCGAGGAAGAGACGTATAGCAGGTCGCGCCCTCGCGCTTCGGGTAGCATCCACGACCTGCCACGATCGCCGTCCCGCGCGATCGCGCGGCTTTGCTGCATCGCGCGTGGCGCACCGAGCGGCGGCTGCGATCCGCCGCATCCTGCGAGCATTGCAGCGGCGACGCAGCTTGTTAGCGCGTAGTTGTTAAGACCCGATATATGCATCCTTGATTCCTCACTCGACTAGCCTCCTGTCACAGTTGCCCGCGAGGCATCTCCACCCCGCCTTGGGTGACGGCTTTGCACTGGCTCGGGCAGCAGCATGCTCCTGCACGTCCATGAAGGGAGAACTGTTTCGCCGCCTCGGTACTCTGGCCCCGGCCAAGCCGAAGAAGCCGCGCCGGCATACGGCACAGGCGGCAACCTGATTGCATGTCGAACGTCCGCCATGCGACGGTCCTAGGAGGCCCCGCGAGCTCTTTTGTTACTCCACGGCTTTGTACGGGGTAGAATGGCGTACCGAGGAGTGCTTTATGGACGAATCCGCTATTCGGATCTCAATGCTCGAGCAGCGCTGGGCGAAACCCACTTCAGGTGACATCTACGAGGAAGACGTCATTTGTGACTTCCCTCAATCGGGCGAACGAATACGCGGCCGCGCGAACCTGGTCGCTCAGCGCTCCGCAGACCC
>JBARKF010000127.1:0-2054 GCA_049800655.1 Candidatus Cybelea sp. | reverse complement strand
CAAGTCATCGTGCACGAGTACACCCACGTGCAGCAAGCCATCGCCGAGCCCACGTTCTACGATAATCCCAAACCAACGGTGCTCGAGGGCGCGCTCGTCGAAGGCGCCGCAGAGTTTTCGGCAAAGCTCATCACCGGCGGAGCAGCGACCTACGACGCGCTCGAAGTTACCACCAAGGGTCATGAAGCGCAAATCGAGACCGCTTTTGCTGCCGATGAAGATTCTACAGATCTGTCGAAGTGGTTCAACAACAGCACGATGACGAAGCCCGGCGACCTCGGCTATTGGGTTGGCTACCGAATCGTCAAATCGTTTTACGATCGTGCCGGTGACAAGCGTGAGGCGTTCCGAGAGATTCTCCAGATTCACGATGCCAAAGCGTTCCTCGACGCCAGCCGCTGGCACGCTTCTTCCCCGCGGCAGTCTTAGCCGAGCCGGTCGCGGAAGTATCGTTGCATGACGGTATTGCTGATCGATCACCAACGCGCTCGTTTCTTCGACTCGGTCGATACGCCGGGAGGGCTTGAGGAGCACGGGCATCTCGCACCGGAGGATCCGCATGGGTTCCTCCGCCACCTCGAGCACCGCAAGGAAGCCGACTACCACGGCCAGCGCGTTCCCGAAGCCGACGAGTTCTACGACCGCATCGCGGAGCGCCTCAAAGGCTCGTCCTCGATCCTTCTCGTCGGCGACGCGGCCGGCAAAAGCAGCGCGATGCGGTACTTCTTGGGCTATCTCAAACAGAAGCACAAGGAGATCGCAGATCGCATCGTCGGCACCGAGGATGCCGACTTGTCGAGCATCACGCTTGGCAAGATCGAGGAAATCGCGCGGCGTCACTGACGCAACGGCCGTAAGCGAGGGCGAGCGCATCAGGAGCTGAATCGGCGCCCGGAGCGGCGCTTGCTCGCCATTCTTAGACACCGGCAGCAGCCCAAAGGCAATCGAACGGGTTCCGCCAAAGCCCCTTCTCGATAAGGAGAAGTGGCGTTGACGCAAACCGCAACCGAGATTCTCGTACGAATTCGCCCGTTCGCTCGACTGCGCGAGCTGTTGGGCAGCGAGATCGAGTTGTACGTACGCCGCGGTACGACGGTTGCCGACCTGTGGACCGAGCTCTGCGGACGCAACCCCGGGATCGGCGCTCTCGCATCGACGACGCGGATCGCGCGTAATGGCCGGGTTGTGGCGCTACTCGAAGAAGAGCTCGCGGACGGCGACGAGATCGCGCTGCTGCCGCCGGTCGGCGGGGGCTAACGCCACGGGTTTCGTGGACACACGCGGCCGCGCTTTGCGTGACCTTCGGATCTCGGTGACCGATCGTTGCAACTTTCGCTGCACCTACTGCATGCCCAAGACGGTCTTTGGAACTGACTATCGGTTCTTGCCACCCACGGAACTCCTAACGTTTGAAGAAATCGTTCGCGTTGCAGAGATTTTCCACGGGCACGGTGTCCGAAAGATCCGCCTTACCGGCGGCGAGCCGCTGGTGCGCAAGGATATCGAGAAGCTCGTCGCAATGCTCGCCGGCGCATTACGCGACACGGTGCTGACGCTGACGACAAACGGTTCGGCGCTCGAGGCGAAGGCAAAGTCACTCAAAACTGCCGGTTTGACGCGCATCACCGTGAGTCTCGACTCGCTCGACGATGCGACGGTCAAAGCGATGAACGGTATCGAGTTCCCGGTTGCGAAGGTGCTCGAAGCCATTAATACCGCGGCTGGCGCGGGTCTGGTGCCGGTCAAGATCAACATGGTGGTCAAGCGTGGCGTTAACGACGGCCACATCGTCGATATGGCGAGTTATTTCAAAGGATCGGGGAACATCGTCCGTTTCATCGAGTTCATGGACGTCGGCACGACCAACGGTTGGAAGATGGAGGATATCATTCCAAGCGCTGAGGTTGTGCGCAAGATCAATGAGGTATTTCCGTGCGAGCCGGCGGATGCCAATTACTACGGCGAGGTCGCCAAGCGCTGGCGGTACAAGGACGGTTCGGGCGAGTTCGGCGTGATCTCAAGCGTGACCGAGGCGTTCTGCAGCTCGTGCACGC
>JBARKF010000126.1:0-2184 GCA_049800655.1 Candidatus Cybelea sp. | reverse complement strand
GGCCATGGCTACTTCTCGGTTGAGGCTCTGCCCGGTGGTACTCGCCGCAGCGGTCGGTGCCGGCGGATGCGGCGGTACCCTAGCGCAAGGCGGACTCGGCGCGTTCCAACAGGCGCGCGCCGCATCCGGCACTAGCGGCGACCTTCTCTACGTGGCGCACGCTCATGGAGAGAGCTCGCGAGCCACGGGGTTTGTTACCCTTTACACGTTTCCGCAAGGGCAGAAGGTCGCCACTATCTCCGGTATTGGCTTCCCCACCGGAGTCTGCGCCGACGGCTCGGGGAACGTCTGGGTTCTGGCGGTCTTGCAGAACGTGTGGAACGCCTACGAGTACGCGCACGGCGGTACGACGCCAATCGCGCGCATACGGATTCGCAATCCCAACGTCGCCGCGGGCTGCGCCGTTGACCCGACGTCCGGCGACCTCGCGATCTTCACCGGCGTTGAAGGTCAGGGCGTGAGAAGGCCGCTAGTAGAAATTTGGCGTGGCGCGCGCAACGGCAAACCGGCACGCTATCCGCTGACGTTTACGCCCATCGCCGGAGCCTACGATGCGAGCGGCAATCTCTTTGTGGACGGGTACCTCGGCGGCAACCAGCAGTTTGACTTCGCCGAGCTTGCAAAAGGCAGCAACTCGTTCGCGATGGTCAAGATCGATAAGTATACTGAGTTTCCCGGCGGCGTGGAGTGGGACGGCAGTTACATCACGGTCGAGACCGGCGGCTTGGGGCGCCGTCGTCCGGTGGTTTTTCGCCTGACCGTTTCAGGCAGCCACGCAACGGTCGTCGGCATCACGCATCCGGCTCACGCCCTTTTCGTCACGCCGTTTTCTGTCGCCGATGGATTCCTGGTTGCAGTAAGCGGCGGGGTAGGGCGACGAGTCTCGCTTTGGTCCTATCCCGGCGGCGGCCAGCCCACCGAAATCGCGCACTTTGCTTACACGCCGCGCGGGCTTGCCGTTTCACGCGCCACACCCTGAGGAAGTTTATCGGTCGGCCGATCGTGCCTGGAAGCGAAGGGTTCCTCACGTCCGCGAGCGGAGCGGAGCCGCCCGTTCCGCTCGCGTTTCTCTGGGATGACCGGAGGCTGTCGATTGTTACGGTGCTTCGGCGCTGGCGGTCCACCAAGAGCGACCGCGGCGATGCGTATCTCAAGCGGCACTGGTTCGAGCTCGAGACCGAAAACGGAGAGAAAATCGAAGTCTACTACGATCGGGAAGCTCCTCGCAACGCACCGCACTGGTGGCTATACACAATCGACGACCCCGAAAACTAGCCTCATCGTGAGCGCAGTCGAAGGATAGAAAGACATGTCATCCTGCGCGCAGTCGAAGGACAAAAAGGCATGTCATCCTGCGCGCAGTCGAAGGACAAAAAGGCATGTCATCCTGAGCGGAGCGGAGCACGAAGTGCGCAGCGTAGTCGAAGGACGGATGAATTGCTGCTCCGCTCACGATGACACCTTGATTACCGCTGCTTCAGGGCTTCCCCAAAAAGCCGGCCTATTTGACGACGCCCTCGATCGGTGACGCCTTCGCGCTCATGCCAAGCGGCTTGAGTTTAAAGATGTTCTCGATGGTGCGTAAGACAGAGTAGTGGTTGATCTTCTGGTCGTACTGTCCGGGATTGACGTTACCGGCAAGGATCGTCGTGATCTGATTTCCCGGGCTGCCGTCGTTTTCATCGAACGTCACAATCAATACGCCGTCATTTGCTGCATCCCACGTGATGAGATCGGGTAGGTTCTTGGAGGCCCACTTGTCGCCGGTCGCGACCGGGCAATCGTGCATGTCGTTGCACATGTTCGGCGTGATCCACGCGAAGCTCGACGGCGACTGCTTCAGGGGCTTCCGATAAACGACGCTGTACTTCCGCGGCACTTTGGTGAAATTGGGCCATGGAACGTGCTTGCGCATGTAGAGCCAGCCGCTTGGGAGTTTATCGGGATGCGCCATGCAGCCCTCAAAGCCGTTCCTCGGCATCGTTTCGGCGAAGCCGGTAAACGTGAGTCCGGCGTCGATTAGTTCGCTTCCAAGGCTTGCGCTGTGGAAGGTGAGCGGGCATTGGTCGGAGTTGATGCCGTGGGTCGATCCGCTAAAGAGCGCGAGATAGTTCGGCTCGCTCGGATGGGATATGGCGAAGCTTTGCGTCATATTGGCCCACGTTTGAGCCAAGCTGTTGATGT
>JBARKF010000125.1:0-11272 GCA_049800655.1 Candidatus Cybelea sp. | reverse complement strand
AACTTTCCGGTGCAGGATACGGTGTATCCGCATGGCTGGGAGGTGCCGTGGGCCAACTGGTCTTACGCGTGGGACGCGGCGCTCACGGTGGACTTGCGCGCCTCCCCGCGCTATGCGCCAACCTTTGCCTTCGGCGACGTCGTTGCGCGCTATGGAGCGCTGCTCGCAAAGACGCACGTGGCCGCGGATGCCTCGATCGTTTGGCCCGCGAGCCTGTTTGCACCCGGAAGTCTGAGCAGCGACGATTTTGCGACGCTTGCCGGCGCGACGGTTGCGATGCAGCGCGCGTGCAACGCTCGCGGGCTCAGCTGCACGCTCACCGATCTCGCCGGCGAACGCGCGCTCCATGGAATCGCACTCGTGCTTCCGCTTCTTCCGTCGTCACCGCTGATGCGGCGGATGCAGCCGTGGGCAACTGCCCGGATCGCCGCGTTGCGGGGCTCCGGCCGCCTGCTGCTCGATCCATCGTCGGTGCGAATCGATGCTCGCTATCGCCGAGCGCCAAACGTCACCCTCTTGCTTGCCGACGACTCGAGCTACGGCTTCATCGTCGCGACCAATCCCAGCGACACGCCCCGCCACATTGCGGCGCTCCACGTTCGCCTCGCGCGCGGAATCGCGACCGTGCAATCGTTTGCACTAGCACCACGCGCCGCCCGCGTAGTTGCGATTGCTACACAAGGTGTCACCCCGAGCGGAGCGGCCCCCCGTGTCATCCTGAGCGGAGCGGCCGCAAGTGTCATCCTGAGCGGAGCGACGCGAAGCGGAGCGCAGTCGAAGGACGAAGCGCCTCCACCGCGCGGAACGCCGCCGCCGTTTCGCGATCCCGACGGCACAGCGATCTCGAGCGCCCACCTGCAGGTGGTCTTCGCGCCGTTTGCCGGTGCAAGAATCGCGGAGCTCAGCGACGGGAACGGCAACGCGGCGACGAGCATCGGGCTATTACGCGACGCAACCGATCCGCAACCGCCGCCTTCGTCGCGGGACTACATCGCTGCGTATACGCATCCACTACCTGCCGGAACGTTCAACCGTCCATACGTTTGCGAACACGCCGATGCATTCACGACGGCACGGGTCATCTGCTCGTACGATGCACCGGATCTTCCCCGCGGGGGCGCCCTCTTTAAACGGACTTTGACGTTGAGCGGCGCGAGCAACACTCTGGTCATCGGCGAAGAGTTCGCGCCGCACGATGCACGCTCAACCGCTCGCCTCGAAAGCATCTCGGGGTTTGCGTTCACTGGGGGAGATGTATCCATCGCTTCCAGCAGCGGGAATGTGGTCGGAATTTTGCACGGCCGCAGGCTGACGTCGTTGCGCTGGCGAGCCGGCGACGTCGCTCGCGTCGAGACACGCCGCACTCGCGGTGCCGAGATCATCACGCTCGTCTTTGCCCCGCGCTCCGTGGAGCTGCGACTCGCCGTCAACCAGGTCGCCAACGCCGCCGAGGCACATCGCCTGCTCGACTCGAAACAGCCGTAGCTCCACCGGGGAAGTGGCGGAATGGCAGACGCAGCCGCCTCAAAAGCGGCCGAGGCAACTCATGTGGGTTCGACTCCCACTTTCCCCATGCGATTTCCCCGAAAAACGCGCGTTTTCTGATGCGATAGGCCCCAAATGGGCCCCAAAAAAAGTGCCCCTCCTTAGCTCGCTCGGCGTTTTGGGACGGCGTGCAGACGCCGTTTGCCGGTCACGAGCGCGTCGATTCGCGCAGCTTGATCGGCTAAGAGCGCGGGGGTGACGTGCGAATAGAGATTCGCGGTCGTCGCGATAACCGAGTGCCCCAAGCTCTCCGAGACGACTTTGAGATTCACTCCCGCTTGCAACCCGAGCGTTGCATAGCCGTGCCGCAGATCGTGAAGTCGAAGGTTAAGCCCCTTGCGCTTCACGATGCGGGCGAACGCCAAGCCGAACGTATTGGGGCACCACGGTTCGCCCAGGCCGTCATCGAAGACGATGGTCTCGCCCGTTGGTGCCGGAAGCCCGAGCGCCTCGAAGCGTTTTTCCTGCTCCACCATGTGACGCGCAAGCCGCTCACGTGCGAAGCCGGTAATAAGCAGCACGGTGCGGCGACTGCGCTTGGTTTTCGGCGTTTTGAAAACTGACGTGCCGTCAACGCGGTCGAGTGATCGCTGCACGGTGAGCGACCCGGCGGTGTGGTTCACGTCGTGCCGACGCAAGCCGAGTGCTTCACCCCGCCGCAATCCCGTACCAAGGATAGTGATAACCGGCGCGTCGATAAGCGGCGCATTGTTGAAAACCGCGAGCACGCGCTGCGCGACCTCCGGCTCCATCGCTTGGACCTCGCGCTGCCTATAAAACCGCAGGCTTAATGCGTGGAAAATGATCCTATTGCCGCCCATCCTGGAGGGACCGGTAAGCTACCCGCATTGCACATGTTGCCGTTAAAGATCTCCCATGCGTGAGTTCCATACCTTGTCTGCGCTTTGAGCGCTTTGAACGATACCGCAAACCGCGTCGTCAAGAATTGAGCGTATGGGCCAGGCGTGGCGATCGGTGTTGGAAGCGGATTCGGCAACGGCTCCGGTTTCGTACGCACAGTTCGCTGGTACGGATACGGACCTTGGGCGAGCTGAATCCGCGTCACTCCGGTTGCGGCGAAAACCATCTGGCCTACGTTCGGCGAAACGCCCTTCGTCCCAGGTATCGGGTAGAGCAACTGAACCCAAGGCACCATCAGCGGGCAAAAGCCGTGTGTCGCCTGCGTTGCCTGCGTTTGTGACCCTCCGCACCCCGCAAGAAAAGCGAGAACCGCGCAAACGCCAAAAGCAGGGCGGGCCGGGAGATCAATCATCGAAGATGCCCCTTTCGACTTCGTAACGGTTCGACGAGGCGCCTAGCGTCCCCCGGGCTTAGGGCTTAGGCCGCTTGCTCTTCGTAGGCTACCTGGCCGAGGCAGCAGAGGTTATGACGCCGGACCTTGCAGAGAACCTCGTCGACCTGCGCGGTCGGCGTCTTAGAACGAACCCGAGAGCCATAATTCAAAAAAATGCCGCCCGCGTGGGTCTAAGCTGATTTTATGGACGCGTGGGGCCGACCCGTATTCCTCTCCACGCGAAGCTGGGCGCAACGCCGTCGAAAGTGCCGACGCGCGGCACCACGTGACGTGTAACCGCTGCAAACGCGCATCGCATTCACGTTGATCGCGTATTGGTCGTGCAACGCGTCGCGCTACGCTTAACGCAACGCTAACGAATACTGATCGCGAATGCCGAACGTTTGCGCGTGCTGATTCGTTACCTAAATCATTCGGCGCACGCTCCGAACGCGGCGCGGCGCCATCGTTTGGGTGCTACGCGACGACGTACTACCCAAACGCGAAAAGACGCGCGCAACCCGCTTCGTAGCCGCACTTCGCGCGCAGATCGCTGGAACCGAACCCCCGCCTCCGTCGCGTATTCCGTCGAGGTACCGTTATGGAAGCAAAAAATATCGTCGCGCGCGCTATTCTCAACCGTCGCTTGATCGCGCGGAGATCGCCCGCGAGATCGCAGCGCAAGAGGCCGCGCAAAGCTCGCAACCGGCGAGCGAGTGCAATTGGGTCGAACTGCCGCGTTACCATGGGTGCGAAGTTGCGCTAGATGACGGCGTCGGCCATTGCCGACGCTGCAAGGTGGCGACGCACTTGCACGAACGGCAATGGTCGCCGCAATGGGAAGCCGAGGTTGCGCGTCGGAATGAAGCGACGCGGCGTCGCCAAATGCAGGCAGGCTACGACTCCATCGTGCGCGCTCCCGACGTTGGCGCACTCGGGTTCAACGTATCCAACCGGGACGACTAACCACGCCACGTCTCGGTCATGCTATGAGGGCGAGGACGTGCGCGCATGGCTGCGGTGCCTTGGGCGCACAAGCGCGCGCATAAAGCGCGCATCACGAAGGACGAGTTCCGGCCGATTGCGGGGCGCTGGCTGCGTTTTGGGCGTGCGGGATGACGATCAGATCAGATCAGCGGGTCGCAATCCGTTTGGGCCCAAATGGGCCCCAAAGGTTTTGCTCCTCCTCGCTCCGGGCCGAAACGCGATGCAACGAAAAGCCTGATTTTGCCGCGTTTTTCGCCGCGCAACATTGTGGGATGGCGTGCGATGGTTCCCGAATGGGGCTATTCGCTCCCACCTTCCCGACCATTGTCTGAGCACGAATCGCGCTCAAAAGGGGCCCGCTAGTCGCTAACTAGTCACAGGCGTTCAACGAAGGTGTCCTCTTCCGGCGTGTGGCTGAAGATAGGAACTGGGGAGCTTTGGAATTTCGCCATTGATACTCGTCGCGGCAAGTGAGTGGGCAGTCGGGTCCGATAACGGCGGATAAACCGATCCTCGTAGTCCTGGTGCGGTTGATGCAATAGCAAACCGCGTGGGCCTCAAGCAGCCACACCGTTAATCTCGTCGGCGCAAAACGCCGCCTTTTCCGACTGGGTTGTATCCGTTGTTCACGGCGGACCCTACTCCATAGCCGTAGCTTTCGGGGCGTTGGCGGCATTCGTTTTCCCGTTGTCGAGACCTATTGCGGCGATTGCGGCTATTGCACTACTTTGGCGCATGCGGCCACTCTATCGGTCCATAGTAGAACCGTTTACGCCACAGTTTCTTGGCGACACGCTCGAGCAATGGCGAAAAGAACGTTTTTTGCTAAGTATGCACCCGAGGCGACCCCCCGCGGATAGGTGAGCCGCCTACAACGAACGATAGTGGGAATTAAAGGTTAAAGGCGAGGGCCGGTTATCGTGAAGACCGTGCCGTCGCCGTAGCTGCCGCCGCTGGCCGTTGTCCCGTAAAGCGTTCCGTCCAGATAGATCAGCCCTGCCTCCGGGTACGCGCCGTCAGCCGTACTGCCGCCTGTAAAGCTGTGGAGCACCGTCTCTGCGCCGGCTGTCGTAATCGAGAAGACCGTGCCGCAGCCGCAGCTTGTTCCGCCGCCGTTTTCGGTCGTGCCGTAAAGGGTGCCATTATCGTTGACGAGGTCGGCGGACGGCTGTGCGCCGTCGCTCCCGCCAGCAAAGCGGTAGAGCACTTTTTCGGTGCCGGTGGTCGTGATCGAAAAGACCGTGCCTTGAGAGTGTCCGCCCTCTATGGTCGTGCCGTAGAGTTTTCCTTTCACGTAGATCAGTCCAGCCTCCGGGTTGTTGCCGTCACTCAAGGTAAAAGCGTGAAGCATCTTCTCCGACCCAGAGGTTGTGATCGAGAAGACCGTCCCGCGGCCGTATTTGCCGCCGCCAGAGGTCGTGCCGTAGAGTTTGCCGCCCACGTTTGTCAGCCCGGCGTCCGGGTAATCCCCATCATGCCCGCCTGCGAAGCTGTAGAGCAGATGATACGTGCCAGTCGGCATGATCGAGAAGACCGTGCCGTAGGCGCTTGCGCCGCCCACCGCGGTCGTACCGTAGAACGTTCCGTTCACGTAGATCAGCCCGGCCTGCGGGAACTCACCGTTGCTACCATTAAAGCGGTGGAGCACTTTCTCCGTGCCGGTGGTCGTGACTGAGAAGACCGTACCGCAGCCCCAGCCTGTGTCAGGGCACTCGTTTGCGCCGCCGTAAGCCGTTGTTCCGTAGAGTCTGCCGTTCACGTTGATCAGCCCGGCCGCTGGGTTTGCCCCGCGCGGCCCGCCTGCAAAGAGACCGTAGGTTACCTTCTCCGAGCCAGAGGTCGTGATCGAGAAGACCGTGCCGCATCCGTCGTTTTGACCGCAAACCCTGCCCCTGCGGTGTGTGCCGCCGGTAAAGGTCGTGCCGTAGAGCGTTCCCTTCACGTCGATCAGCCCCGCGCGCGGCCACGCGCCGTCAAGCCCGTGAGTACCGAAACTATAGAGCACAGTCTCAACGACGCCACTCTTGTGTTTGAGAGCGAGTTCGAGCGCGTTTGTCGGGATGATCTGCGACCGCGTTAATTGCGCGCAACCGGCCGCCATTATAAGGGCGACGGCGGCAACCACAGAAAACGATCGAGTACGCATGAGCGCTCCTTCTCACAACCGCATCGAGCACGGGTTTCCAAACGTCGCGCGCGCCCCGCGCGTGACAGGGGGCCCCGCCGCAACCCGTTTCGCGCCGGCTTCGGCTGCTTCCCTGCGCCGGCAGTTCCGTAGTCATGCGCGCGCGTCCCGAGGTATAAGCCCGCCGTGATTAGAGAGACTCGCAAGCTTCTCGAGCGCTAGGAACCGTTTTTCGCGTGCCGGATGATGCAGTTATCGGACACAGCCAGAAACTCGCTCCTGGGCCTCCTTTTCACTAGTTACGAATCGGTCACGGACGAATCGAAACAGCTGCTTCGACACGAACAAATCGCAATGAGCAGAATCATCGTCACGCACAAACCGTGCTGAAACGAACGATCCGCAACGGGCCGAAACAAAGTTGGGGTTCGGACTAAACGTACTCCATGGCAGTAACGTAACAAATAAAGTCGATAGCATGTCTAGTACGATAGACGACGTTGCTGCGAGACTGAATGTTTGAACAGTTTGGTCGTCAACGATTAAAGCGAGCCGTCATCGGCGTCGATCTCGTTATAGAACGTATAGCCGCTGACGTGCTTCACGGCCTCGTAAGTACCATGCACCGTTATCGCCTGGCGGTCGCTTAGGCTGGGAGAACCAAAGCCAAAGACGTGGATGCACTGCGCCGAGCAGAGAGCGAACGTCACGTAGGGATTGCACCTGTGCGAAACCTTTTGTTCTAGGTGCTCGACCGTACCGGAAACGTCAACGTGGTGCCCGTCGTAGGCCGAAGGGCTGCCGAGTATCTGGCCGATCGTCGTCGCGGCTGAGCTTGCCAACGGCAGAGCAAAGTAGTGCGGCCCTCCGCCCCTCGCGCGCGTACGCGTAGCGGGATGGCGGATGTGCGCGAAAATGACCGAATCGGTGGCCCGCGTTGACGCTTTACGGCGCAGCGTAAGCTGCTCACTGCCAACTAAAGACTACGAGCCCGTTGGTCGTTGCGTTCTTCCAACCGCGCCACATGTGTACATTGGTGGCACTCGACTCAACGTATGACGATCCGCCACCGCCGCCTCCGCCGCTGCCACTGCGGGCGTCGCCAGGCCAGGCACCGCCGCCGCCTCCCCCGCCACCGCCGTAATAACCACCGCCGGCACCTCCACCGCCGCCGCCGTAGCCGTCACCGCCCCGGCCCCCGGCGCCCCCGTCACCCAGCGATCCGCTGCTGCCCTTTTTTCCGTTATCCCTAGTGTAAATACCGAAACCACGGGTGCCTCCGGCTCCTCCCTCGGATTTCGTGCCGCCCAAGCCGCCACCGCCGCCAGACTCGCTGCCACCGGAGGCGTCGGCCCCGGAGCCGCCAGCGCTGCCGCCGCCCTTACCGCCGTAGCCGGGATCCGGCTCCGACGACACCACATGGCCCGGGCCGCCGCCTCCACCGCCACCGCCGACGACGAGAATGCGGTCGCTGAGCGTCTGACCCCCGAGCCGTACATCGGAGGCGCCTCCGCCGCCATAGCCAGTGCAGCTGCCACAATAACTGGCCTCACCGTTAGCGCCGCCGTTGAAGCCGCCGTTACCGCCTGACGCTGCCCCACCAACGAAAACGACGAGCTTTGCGCCTGGCGTGACTGGAAGAATCGCATACACGCGTCCGCCGCGTCCGCCGGTGCTGCCCGCTCCAGCGGCACCGCGAGCGACGACAGTGATCTTCTTAACGCCCGTCGGTACTGTGAACGACTGCTTCGCGCCGGTGTATTTGAACGTGTGCTGCTGCGTAGAAGCGCGAGCGGCGCCGTTGGCGCCAGGTAACGCGCCTATGCCGGCGTTACCCCCACAACCGGCGAGCGCAGCAATGGCCGCGCCGATGCCAAATGCGTAGCGGGCAAGAATGGAAAGCTTCATCGCTATCTCCTTCCTAATCGAGCGCACCCCGAAGCCCGTTCTATCGGGGGTCGCGCAGTCGCGGGCGGTAGGGTCGCGCGCGCACGCGCGGTACGGGGGAGGGGTACCGCAAATGACTCACTTTCGCCCCGGGCCTGCGAGCCCTGTCTATCGTTGCCGTAGCGACGAAACACCGAGACCGTGAAGCGTTCTCAGTCCAACATTGACGCATATGAGCCAATGCCTGATGTGCGACGGAACGTATTTCTATTCGGCGTGATCATCGACAAGAACAACAACCTCGTCGTGACGGATAACGGGTACTACTACAGCCCAGATGCAATCCTCATCTATCTTCCCGGGAAAACGTCGCCGGTTCGGAAAATTACCGTCCCGGGTCCGTTCGACAGCGCCTTCAACAAGGCAGAAAACCTCATCTACGTCCCCGAAGGCAAATACGGCTACCATGAAGTCGGTGTGTACGATTATCACAGCGGTACCTTGGTGACCACCATCTCGATCGAGGGCTACGATGCGGGAGCGGCGCTCAGTCCGGCGCCGACGCCTTGATGACGCGGTAAGCCGCGCGCTAAAACCGCCGTTAGCGCTTTCATATAGCTGTCATCGGTGGTCGCTCATAACCGGCAGAGGCGTCATTCTTAGCTTGCACCAAAGCGAAACTGGAATCTAGAAATTGGTGCGCCGCGCTCACCGTATGTCCCTCGGATGACCACCAACTGCTCCGCCGGGACCAAGCGACGCGGCGGCGAACCTCCGAGACGACTCGTTCAGCTACCGGAGGGGATCGTAAGTGAAGACCTTAGTTCGCAACGCTCTTAGCATCAGCGTCGCCGCTACATTTCTCGCAGGGTGCGGCGTGTCGCCAATCGGCGTGCCGCGCGCGTTACAGCAGAGCCGTGTTTTTGCGCCCCCTTCCGCAAACTCCAATGCTGTCAGCGCGAACAGTCCATACCGCGTGCTTTACAGCTTTGCCTGGGGCACCTCTGATGGATCAGAGCCCACCGCCGGTTTGACCGGCGTCAACGGTACGCTATACGGTACAACGGAGATCGGAGGCGGTGGATGCAAGCCCTATGGCCCCGGCTGCGGAACCGTTTACAGTGTCAGCACGACAGGCGTGGAAAATGTGCTGCATAGCTTTCGGCATCATCCCAATCACTTGTACACCGACGCAGCCTTCGCCGGTTTAATCGACGTGAAGGGTACGCTATACGGGACAACCGCCGGAGGCGGGGAGCGCGTAGGAACAGTTTTCAGCATCGGCACGACCGGTCAGTTGAAAATACTGCACGTTTTTTCTGGCGCTTGCGGCTATACCGATGGATTTTCTCCACAAGCGGGTTTGATCGACGTTGAAGGAACGCTGTATGGCACAACCTACTTCGGCGGGTCATGTAAGGACCAGCGCGAGGGATTCGGGACGGTCTACAGCATCAGCACTACCGGCCAGGAGAGGGTAGTGTATCGATTCAGAGGCAAGTCGGATGGAGCAAATCCCCAAGCGGGCTTGATTGACGTCAATGGCACGCTCTACGGTACAACCGTCAAAGGAGGCGGCACAGGCTGCTTTGGCGGCGGCTGCGGAACTGTATACAGTATTAGCAGAACGGGCAAGGAGAAGGTGCTCCACCGTTTCCAAGGCTCCGATGGGGCGAATCCACAAGCCGGTTTGATCGGTGTGAACGGCACGCTGTACGGCACGACGGCCAATGGCGGTTCAACCGGCGCGGGAACGGTTTATACACTGCGCATGACCGGCAAGGAACAAGTGCTCTACAGCTTCCGTGGCGACACCGATGGTGCGCAACCCGAGGCAGCCCTAATCGACGTGAACGGCACTCTTTACGGCACGACGTCCTACGGATGCATCAGCTATTCATCGCAGGGCTGCGGAACGGTTTTTACTATCAGCACAACCGGCTCGGAAAAGGTGTTGCACGAGTTCGCTGGCAGCGCCGATGGGGCAGCGCCGAAGGCGGCCTTAGTCAACGTGAAGGGTAGGCTGTACGGCACAACTTCTTTAGGGGGCGCGGGCGGCGGCGGGATCGTTTTCACGTTATCCCCCTAGCTCGGCTGCCAAACTTCTCCAAGTCATTATCGAGCCAGCGCGGGAGCCTAGGAGGCTTTTGCCTCCGATTTAGTCGCTATGGGTCGTTTGCACCATGTGCTGTGTAAAGACGTCTGCTAGGATAACAGCGCAGGGCGTGCTAGGCGCTAATGCCGTTGCGCGAAACGCTGCACCGACGGAGCGAGGAACACCAAGATGAAAGGTCTAGGTCCTCTCACGCGCGCGCTTAGCGTTTGCATGGTTTCGACGATGCTCGCAAGTTGCGGCGCAAATAGTGCCGTGGCGCCTCAAGGAAACGGCGCAGGCGCATCAGCGCACTTCCTCTCGCAAACGCCCGCCTTCGCACGGTTAGGATCCGCCGCGGTTCGAGAAGGCGGTGATTATAGCAAGTCGTGGATGCTGCCGGAAGCAAAGCATGAAGATTTGCTCTACGCCACCGACAATTCTTATGAAGTCGTTGACGTCTTTTCCTATCCGGCCGGCCGGAAAGTGGGGACGCTTGAAGTTGGCGGAGAGCCCTTCGGTGAGTGCGTTGATAAGGCCGGGGACGTCTGGATCACCCGCTTCCGCACGACATCTGTTGTTGAGTACGCCCACGGCAGCAAGACTGAAATCGGCATCGTTAGCACGTATCCGAATAACCCATTTGGCTGTTCCATTGACCCTACGACTGGTAACCTGGCCGTTACGAATACTGAGGGCAGCGTCGGCGTTTACGCAAATGCTCAGGGCAGTCCGACACTGTATACAGTCCAAGGCGATGACTACGGTTTCACCTTCTGCACGTACGACGACTCGGGAAACCTATTCGCCACTGCGCCTTATTCCCAGATCGCCGAGCTGCCAAAAGGCAGTAGTGAAATGACGAACCTGCAGCTGGACTTTTCGATCAACCCTTGGAGCATACAGTGGGATGAACGAAGGAAGTATCTGGCAGTGGCAGGGTCGACGAACAAAGGTGAGCCCACTTCCATTTACCACGTCGGCGTTTCGGGAACGACCGGTCGCCTCATCGGGACCACGTTGCTCCGTAGATCGAACGACGGATACCCTCCCCAATTCTGGATAAAAGGTGCCGAGATTCTTGGACCGGTTGTCAAGCGCGTAGAGTCCTGGCCTTACCCGGCTGGGGGTAAGCCGACGAAGGTCGCCCACGTATGGCGGCACGGTCCAGGTTCTCCGGACCTCTACGGCGTCGTCGTCAGCGAAGCGAAGAAGTAGTGTAGTGTCTCAGCAACGGCTTTACAACGATTTACTTTCGTGATGATCGAACGCGCGCTCGCGGTCCACACGAATGGTTTCGGATCATCATTGTACGCCGCTATGAAGCTATGGATGTTTTTCA
>JBARKF010000124.1:0-7819 GCA_049800655.1 Candidatus Cybelea sp. | reverse complement strand
CGGCGGGTCGCTGCTCGAAGTAAGAGGAACGCTCTACGGCACGACGTTCGGCGGCGGCACGTTTGTGAGCACCGGTTCCCAATCCGCCTGCTCTGGTGGTTGTGGAACGGCCTTCAGCATTACGACGAGCGGCACCGAGACGGTGCTGCATAGCTTTGGGGGCGGCGATGACGCGCAGCATCCCTGGGCGGGCCTGGTCCATTTCGGCACCGGCACGACGCTCTATGGGACGACATTTTTTGGCGGCATTGACCCTGACCGCAGATGCTACGACCCGCCGGAGGGAATCGGTTGCGGCACGGTCTTCAGCATTACGACGAGCGGCACCGAGAAAGTGCTGCACAACTTTGGGAAAGGTCACGACGGGAAGTATCCCCAGGCGCGGCTTCTCCCGGTGCACGGCGAGCTCTACGGCACGACGACAGAGGGTGGCTCCCGTCTCAGTTCGGGAACCGTCTTCGTCATCACGACGGACGGCGTGGAGAAGATCCTCTACCGCTTTGCTCCGAACGGCGGGTCGACTGACGCGTCGACCCCCATATCCGGTCTCATCGACGTCAAGGGAACGCTCTACGGCACGACATATTTCGGCGGCGGGTGCGATCAAGGAACTGTGTACTCCGTCACGACCGCCGGCGTCGAGAAAGTATTGCACGCCTTCTGTAACGGCATTGACGACGGCTCCACGCCCTGGGCGGGCCTCGTCAACGTCAGTGGCCTGCTTTACGGCACGACGTGGCTTGGCGGCGGCCACCCAATACATTGCGGTCACCATGGTCACGCGACGGGTTGCGGAACCGTGTACAGCATCACGACCGGCGCCCAGTTGAAGCTGTTATATCGCTTTCACTGAGCTGGCGCGCTCGCGCAGCAACCTAACCACCTCGTGCTAAAAAACGAGCGCCGAAATTTTTCGCGCCGTTGTGTCCGAGAAATCAGTCGCGAGAGGCACCGACGTGCCGCTAGAGGGTGGTGCATTTCGCACGCGCCCGTGAAGGTGTGCGCTTGATGCCGGGAACGAGTCACGGCGCGCGATCCGCCCGAGGTACGAAGTTGCTAACTGCTTTCGCGCGCGCACGCCCGCGCGTAAACGTTACCTCCTCCCTCCATCGTGAGAGTCGCGCGAGGCAATGATCTGCCGCGCAGGGGTGGCGGGTTTCGCGTCGCGTATCCCCGCGTGCTGCCCGGCGTTTCTCCCGCGCGCGCCCGCGCGTAAACCCTACCCCGCTTCCTGCCGTGAGAGTCGCGCGATGGATCGACTCGGCACGAGGGGGTGGCACGTTGCGCGAGTCTTCGCACGCGCGCGCGTTGGGGATGGGTGCCCGCCGCGAGAGAGTGAAAATAAGTGCATCGCGATGACACGAAAGGAACTGCGCCGGGAGAACGACGAGTTGCGCGCCGCGCTGGGAATCCGCGAGCATCGCACCATCGAGGAGTGGGAGTGCCTTCCGAGAGCAATGCGCGATCCGTTGGCTGCCCGCGCGTTGATCGCGTCGTGGGGTGATCGCGTCGAGGCGTTGGTTCGCCTGGGCTTTCCCTCCTTGTCACAACTACCGCCGTCTCAGGTTGGCGCCTACCGGGACCATATGCAGCGCGTCTTTGGCACGCCGGGCGTGGCGGCGATCCTCCAGCGCGAACTAGAGGGGGTCAACGCCGAGCGTGCGGCGCTACTCGAACGGCAAGTGCGGATCGCGCTCTGTGGCGACGACTCCGCGAGCATTCGCGCCTTCGAGGGGCTTGCTCGCGTTTGCGGGTGGACGCATTCGTGATCGCCGCCGTTGTCACCGGTGGCGCGGCCTGATGTAGTGAAGTCGTCCACCTATCCGTCCACCTACCGTACTGGAATCCACGATACTCAGCGGAACCAGCGGAAGAAAAATCCCTCGTAAATGCCATCGTTCCGCACCAATGATGTTACCTGTTAATCAGCGGGTCGTTGGTTCGAGTCCAACATCCGGAGCCATTTAAAACCCCCCCGTAAAATATGCGTTTTGCGGGGGTTTTTATCGATCCTGGCGGCTACGCTCGTCTGCTTTTACAGCCACGTTTACAGCCTATCGTTCACGATGCCTGGACCGCAGTCTGGCTCGGGCATTCTAGTCTGTACGGACTATTTCCGTACACCTATTGCTCTGTACGGATAAATACCGTACAACGAGGTGCGGCCTCGCGCCGTTTTAGGTGAAGACCCTGCGCCATTATTAGGTGAAGCACCCGCGCGCGAAAAGGCCGAGAATGTACCACGTAACTCTACGCCAAAGGTGTCACGATGTGGCAAGGATGGCAAAGCGCTAGGGGCAACGGCGTGATCATCTTGAGTTGGTAGTGCCCGCGACCGTCAAAGCGGAGCGCGGGGAGATCCTTCCTACCTTCGCCTAAGCGTATTCTTAGCGCTCACTCTTGCCGCGCACAAATGAAGGGTCCGCTTTAGCGCTTTACTTTCGCTTCGGGCACCCTGACAAGCCAGAACTCGATGCCCTCGAAGTACGATCCGCTTGCCGGCGCCGTTGGCTAATCTGGCGGCGGGAAGATTGCCGTCTTGGAAGTGCGTGTAAAAGCCACGCTAGAAGCCGCGCGTGGTTCTCTGGTTCTCGACGCTTCGCCATCGCCCCCACAGTTGCGCGTCGCGTCCGTACTGTGGGGCCAAGCCATGAGCCAATTAACGCGATCATTCGCCTGAAGGATTCGCGAGCGTTCCGGCACCGCTCGCTTTGTTGGGATGGGTCCTTGCTGCGGCGAACGTACGCAGCCGCTCGTTTGTTCAGCTTTCGGGAGGCATCGCTCATGGGTACCTTGGTTCGCTTAGCGTTTATCATCAGCGTGGCTGCATTGTTTGCCGGCTGCGGCGGATCGCAACCACCGATCGGCGCGTCTAACCAGGCGAATGATATCAGCCGTTCCGCCTCGCACCGCCGAATGTTCATCTACACCGGCAAGAAGCAGCATTTCGATGTACCTCAGGGCGTGAAGTCGCTGACGATCGTCGCGCGCGGTGCCGTCGGCGCAGGAGGTTCCAGCGGTTTTGGCGGCGGCCTTGGCGGGCACGTCTTCGCAGTCGTTCCAGTTCGGCCGGGCGAGACGCTGTCCGTTTTCGTCGGCGGAGCGGGGTCTGTAGGCACGGGCGGCGAGAGCTTCAATGGCGGCGCTCCCGGTGGTGAATACCCCTATTGCCACGGCAGCTACTGCTATGGCTTTGGCGGCGGCGGGGCATCGGATGTACGCGAGGGCGGAGACTCTCTTAGAAATCGCATCATCGTTGCCGGAGGCGGAGGCGGTGACGGCGTCTGGTGCGACGTCGCCGGTGGTACTGGGGGCGGCAAGAGCGGTGGCAGAGGAGAGACTGGATCATACTGCAGTTCCAACTTCTATCACGGGGGCGGCGGGGGCGAGGGGGCCACGCAGAAAAAGGGCGGATCGGGTGGTTTTGGCGAGTCGGGTTCGTACGGTAACGGCGGTTCCGGAAGTTCTGGCACTTTCGGCGCTGGCGGCAGCGGGGGCCACGGTTGGCGGGTCTGCGGCACCTGCTACGGCGGTGGTGCGGGCGGCGGCGGAGGTGGCGGTTATTACGGTGGCGGCGGCGGCGGCGGTGGCAATGGCGGTTACACCAGTCAGTACATTGGCGGACAGGGCGGTGGCGGCGGCGGCGGATCGGGATATGCTGAGCCGACCGCAACAAACGTGCGCATGTGGCGAGGATGGAAAAACGCAAACACCAACGGGCTTGTGGTTTTTAGTTGGCAATGAGCACCATGCGCTTTAGATTATGCGTGTTTAATGCCATCTTGGCTGTTGCGTAACGCGAATAGTCCGCTCATCAAACAGCAAGAGGGCCGCGACTGATCGCGACCCTCATTTGCAAAGATCCCGTGCGAGCGCGTTAGGGCGTCGATACGATTGATCTCATTCGTTGCCGTCCATGTCACGACGCGCCAGTCCGATCAGTCGGGGTTGCTCTGCTCTATTTCTCGCGGTGACTTTCTCGCTGTCGGCATCCTTCCACTCGTTGATTGCGCATGCAAGGTCGGCACCCATTCTAACGTAGTTAAGTTATCAAACGAAAGAACGCTACGGTTGTTGGATCCGCGCAACCGAACAGCAAGGACAATCACCTGGCCAGACCTGGATTCAAGGGAGCACGATCGTCACGGCATACTACTATCGAAGCTACGCGGACCTCGGACTTTGGAACTATCCCGGAGGTGGAAACCCCGTGTCAAGCATCAAGAAAGTGACGGAAAACGTCAACAACCTTAGCGGCGTGATCATCAGCCTCGCGCCGCACTAACTCACTCCCCGCGATCACACGGTGCGCGTCGGATTGCGGGTATTGGCTCGCACGGCCTAGGGCGTTGACTTAGATCGCGCATATCTCAGAGTCACCCAAGTTCTCGCCAAGGCACTATCTCGATGGCGATATGGTGTCGCACAACTTTATTTCCCTCGCGGGTGGTGATAAGCACCGCTGGACCGAGCATCGCATCGAGAAGTGGTTCAAGTGGTTTGCTTGGGAAATCAGCGGCAAAGGTTACCCCGGTGGGCCCGGGTGGCATCTTAGACAAGTACGGCCACCCGATCTTGGGCTTGAACTTCTACAACGGCTCGTTGCAGCGCACGCTTTATCCGTCCGGCGAGCAAGACGATCTTGGCGTGAAGTGGCCATGGAAAGGCAAAGGCCCGGATATTTCCAAAGGGTGCGGCGTAGCGATTGCCATGTATTGGGTGGCGCTGGGCAGGCGTCATCGCCGCCGCGCTCAACTTGTTAGAGAGCCGTGGTTCACCCGCCGCGCAGGCTCAAGCCGCTCAGGCCGCGGGGGCACCCCTGGTCGCCTGGTTAGGGGAGGTTGTGACGTGTCACTTCTAAAGATCGTCGGGATCTATCTGCCGCTGGCGCTCACGGTCGTGCTCGTGGTGCTTATCGTGCGTTTCAAAATCACGCCGCCCGCGCGCTATGCCAAGGCGGTGCGGGTGGCCGGATGGACGGCCAGCACCGTGGCGTTCGTCGTAGGTGGCATTTTGATCGCCTTGCACCGATAGCCGTCGTACTGAATGAGTGCAACAGATGAATAGCTTAACGATCGGTGCCCTCGCGTGGGCAGTCCTCGCCTTCGTCGTCTCGTTTATCATCATTGGCCGCAACTACGCCCGGAAGCACCGGCGCTAGGTGCGATCGCACTAAGCCTTTGCTCGTGCGGCCTCGGTCGCGTTTCGGACCACGTCGATCGTCCGCGATCTTCACCGTCAAGGCATACCGTTGCGGGCGATCGCAGCCTAGTCTCGTAAGCTCTAGGCCTCATCCCCGCTTCCCGTGCTGTCTCCTGGTCGCCACGGCCCTTCTTTGTCTGAGTCGCGCTCCAGCGGATTATTTTCAGGTGGATCAATCGGTGGGTCTTGAATCGGATCAATCGGCGTCGGATCGTCGGGTTCGGGTATCGGCGTAGACATGAGGTTCCTTTCAGGCGGTATTCAGTCGAACGTCTTTACCCAAGCCGCTGAGTCTTAGACAGCGTCGTAGCCGGTGGCGACCGAGGCGTATACCCAGGCTGCTTCGTGCGATCGTCTTGGACCGCGAAGGTTCGGTTTCGGCCTGCTGGTGCGTAGCGTCGGCATTTGCACCGAGGATGCTGTTCGGACGAGCAGGCGCCATTGCTCAGGTCGTGGCTATCCTGCGAATCACCGCAGAAACGGCAAGGTCGCGGTCTTTTGAAAAAGGCCAATGAATTCTGTCCTGTTGGACGGGCTAGATGCGGCAGTTCGTAGCCTGCTGATGGATTTTCTGAGAGAGCTCATGTGGGCGAGCGGTGCGGAATCTAGTTGCACTCCATCTCCACCGTCACAGTGGCGATCTTGTGCGTAATCGGGACTGTTCTAAGCCGCTCGTGGGCTGATGGAGTCTCCGCACGATCGAGGGTCGTCGGCAGGGTCGATCGAGTATTCCGGCCAGTCGAAGGGCCAGTGTTCGCGAGGGTCATCGGCGAGTATCCCAACGCGGCGGTGCAGCTCCATCTCCGCGACTGGTGCTCGGAGTGGATCGTACAGTCGAGCGATCCTGACTTCTTCGATGAGGTCGAATGTAGGTTTCATGGGCTGCTCCTATAGCTGAGCGACTCGTCCTAGTTGCTAGGAAGGCTGCAACGGCGCGGTCAACAGCGTTTTATGACCCATAGTGCGTTCTCTGCGTTCAAGCTCTGCAGAAGCCAGCAGACTTGTAGACGCCTACTTCGCTGGGATAGCCGACGGGCAACGGCGAACGCTCTTAGCCGCTCGTCCGTCAGCTTAGTTGCTTGAGGAATTAGCGCGATCCCGCCTACTTTAAGAAGGAGCGATGTTAATGAACGCGTCCGGTTTAGCGAAATACCTCGGTGCTCTGCTTGCACTCGCGGTATGCGCGGCGTGCGGCGGGGGGGTCGCGCCGTCAAGCCCTGCGCTCACTGGCGCCTACACATACATCGGTAAGACACTCTGGGTGAATGGAAGGCCGGTCACGGCAGCACGGCTGAGCCCGATGCCCCGTTACGCGACGATGGTTCCCGACTATCATGGGAAGAAGAAGTTTGAGTACATCTTCAACAACTACGGAACTTACGCCAGCATTTTCGAGTATCCAAAGAGCGTTAAGGAGGTCGGGCAAATCCGTGGCGTCGGCGGTCAAGGGTGCACGAACGCACTCTACGGCTACGGAAAGAAGATCTTCTGGAACATCGGTGGCAATACCCAGATCACGGAGTATAAGGTCCCCCATACGCCGATCAAGACGCTGTCGGTGACCTACTCGTTCCCATCCAGTTGCGCCATGGATGCCAGTGGCGATCTTGCAGTCGGGATTTTGTATGGGTCGAGCAACGGTGGTGGCGGCGACGTCGTCATCTTCAAGAACGGCAGCGGCTCGGGTACCGCTTATACCACGCCGTTGGATGAAGAGTTCTTCGACGGCTACGATAACCAGGGGAATCTCTTCGCTGACGGTTTTACCGGCCGCCGCTCGGGCTTCGAGCTCGTCGAGCTCCCCAAGGGCAGCAGTAAGTTCGAAGGGATCACCACGAGCAACTCGGTGCAGTTCCCTGGCTCTGTGCAGTGGGACGGCACGTACGTCACCGTCTTCGATCAGCTGGCGAATGACATCTATCAGTACACGGTCAGCGGAACGAAGGCGACGTTGAAGCACACGATATCGCTCTCGGGTTCCGCCGACTGCGCGCAGACCTGGATCGTTCCGGGCCTTGTCTATTGCGCCGATGCGGGTGCCGACAACGGTGAGGTTTTCAACTACCCAGCCGGCGGTTCACCGATTGCGGTCTTTACGGGTAAGTTCGACGGACCGCTCGGCGTGGTGGCAACCCAGAAATAATCTGCGCTTCTCGGTTACGCGAGTCAAAACGGCGAACCTTCTCACCGGCTTATCCGTTCAGCTTAGTCACATGACGAATTAGCGCGATCCCGTCTACTTATAGAAGGAGCAATGTTAAGGAGCAATGTTAAAGAAAACGTCTGGTTTAGTGAAATACGCCGGTGCTTCGCTTGCGCTTGCGACATGCGCGGCGTGCGGCGGCGGCTCGGCGGTCGCCCCGTCAAGCCCAGCGGTCAGTGGCGCCTACACATATGTCGGTAAGACGCTGTTTGTGAACGGCAGGCCGGTCACGGCAGCGCGTCTGAGCCCCATGCCCCGTTACGCTACGATGGTTCCCGAACATCATCGGGGGAAGAAGTTTGAGTACGTCTTCAACCAATACGAGACGTACGCCAGCATTTTCGAGTATCCAAAGAGCGTTAAGGAGATCGGGCAAATCAGTGGCGACGGCGGTCAAGGGTGCACGAACGTCCT
>JBARKF010000123.1:0-2927 GCA_049800655.1 Candidatus Cybelea sp. | reverse complement strand
GTCCTGACTACGGCGCTACGCGCCTCCGCTCAGGATGACAAAATTGCGCTCGCTCAGGGTAAACTTCGACGCGTAGCGCCACACTCGAGGGACGGAGCAAAAGCGTTTGTCATCCTGATATGGAAGGGCGTTTGTCAACGGGGTTTGAGTGACGCTTTTTCAAGGTTGGCTCCTTCAAGTGTGGTGGAGGCATCGGTCAGCGGCGATCTGAGTTGCTCGACGGTGAATCAGCCTGATATTCGCGGGTTGTTAGCCGCATGACATTGATTCGTCGGGAGCGACCTCGGTCTGAGCACGCGCGTTTGCGAAAGCTAGCGCAAAGGATGAACGAGGATTCTCCTTCGCCGTAGATCAGCCGCTGATCGATGCCTCAACCTCCTTTCGTAGATTAATTAAGCGGCTTGTTTGGATTCTGCGTTGACGGCTTGCCCGATCGCCCAAGTGAAGGCGAGCAGCTCACGGCCAACGGCGACGATGACTTCTTGCTTGATCTTCCCACGCGCACTGAGGTGTCGGTAGCGCTTGTGCAGCCGTTGCTGGGCTTTCCAGGCGATGCCGCAGATCGACGCGGATAGGCCGGCCTGGCGTGCGCGCAATCCGCTGAATACCGTTGGTTGGTGGCGATAGTGCCAAGCGCTCTCCACGAGCACGCGTCGCAGGTGAGCATTGCCGGTCTTGGTGATCGACCCGCGACGGGTTCGCCCGCCGCTGCTGTGTTCGGACGGGACGACGCCGGCATAGGCCATGAGCTGCCTGGGTGACGCAAAGCGCGTGAGGTCCCCAACTTCAGCAACGATCGTCGCGGCGGTGACCAGCTTGACGCCACGCAAAGCCTGCAAGGCCGAAATAACGACCGCAGACGAACCGGACTTGGCAGCGAGCTCGATCTGCGCTTCGTAGCGTCTGATACGGGCTTCGATCTCCTCGAGTTGCTGACGGTACTCCGTAAAGACCATCCGCTGTGAGTGATCGGCCCACTGCAATCCGTTCAACCATTGACGATAGCGCAGGCTCCACGCACGTACGCCCATCGGCGCGGCCACACCCAGGCGCAGCAGCATCTTGACGAGCCGATGGCGCGCACGCTGGCGGTCCTCGACGCTATCCTCGCGAGCGCGAATCAGGTCACGCAACGCTTCGTGGTGTTGGTCTGGCACCCAGACCGCGGTGAGCTGTCCACTGCGTAACAGTTGCGCCAGCGCAATTGCATCGCGGCGGTCGGTTTTGACGCGGTCGCCTGGCTTTTTGGGGATCAGCGACGGTGCCACTACGGCGCAGTCGATCTTCAGCCCGCGCAGGAACCGGTGGACGACGTAGCCGCAAGGCCCGGCCTCGTAGCAGACGCGCAAGGCCGAGGGCGAACCCAGCTTGCGCAGAACCTTGCGCAAAGCACCGAGGTCGTTGCCGATGGTGCCCAGCGGGCGGACCCCTGCGTGGTCGGCGACTGCGATGGCGATGCTGTTCTTGTGGACGTCCAGCCCAACGAATGTGAGGGTTTCACTCTTGCTCGACGATGCGGTATGCTTGGTCATAGCCGGTCCCTTTCGCGTGTAGCGCTGTCGTGTGTTTCGATAACCTACGTTTTCACGAATGGGGGCCGGTCCTTTCCTTTCTGCAGTCCGGCGCAGGCGCGCCTTGATTACTCGCCGAGCACGGACTGCCGCGCGGCCGCGCCGCGCGTCCTCTTCCATATTGTCTGAGCGGAGCGAGCCCTTCGACTCGCTGCGCTCGCTCAGGATAAACTCCGTCGAAGGACGCGCAGCATTGTCATCCTGAGCGGAGCGAGCGGAGCGAGCGTAGTCGAAGGACGGGCGTGCTTCGTTGCAGGCCGGCGAAGGACGACACGGCGGTAAGGCGTACGAAGCGTAAATGCTAGCCGCATTTACGCTTGTACAGCTTCTGGGTTATCCGTTTCCATCTGCACCCGTCCGCGATCTGAACGGAACCGCGATGGCGTACGCGCTCGACACGCAGGGCGTCCGCACGCTGTGGTTTGCGCGCGCGCCGGGTTTTGCGCCGCAGCAGCTCTTCTCATCGAATAGCGACGATGGCCAAGAGCTCACGAACGTCAACATCGCAGGCGACGGCGCGCACGTCGTCTACGTGCGCGGGGGCGATCATGACGCAAACTGGCCGCTGCCGCTGCAGCCGAATCCGGCTTCGAACCCAACGCAGCCGGATATGCAGGTCTGGTCGGTGCCGACGCAGGCCGGCGCGCCGAAGCTGCTGGGCGGCGGCGATGCACCCGCGATCTCGCCCGACGTCAAACGTGTGGCGTTCACCAGCGATGGTGCGGTGATGATCGCGCCGATCGACGGAAGCGCCGCGCCAAAGCGCATGTTCTTCGATCGCGGACAGGACTCCGATTTGCGCTGGTCGCCGGACGGCTCGGCACTTGCGTTCGTTTCGACGCGCGACGGCGATCACAGTTTCATCGCTATCTATCGCAACGACACGACGCCAATCGAATATCTCGCGCCGTCGACGTCACAAGACGTCATGCCGCGCTGGTCGTCGGACGGAACGCGAATCGCATTTATCCGGGTGCCCGGCGACGGCGGGCCGCCGCAGAATCCGTTGAATTGGAACCCGTCACCGTGGCAAATCTGGGTTGCGGATGCGCGTTCGGGCGATGCGCGCGAAGTCTGGGCGAGCCCGAAGACGCTCCGCGGATCGCTGCCGCAAACGGGTGGCGGCCCGTTGCTCGAATGGGTCGCGGGCGATCGCCTCGTCTTCAACGGCGAGCAAGATAACTGGCCGCACCTCTACGCGGTTTCGGCGAATGGCGGCGGAGCGCGATTGCTCACTCCGGGCGCGTTCATGGTCGAAGACGTTTCCGTTGCACCCGACCTGCGTTCGGTCGTCTATTCCGCGAATACCGGCTCGACGCCGGGCGACGACGACCGCCGGCACATCTTCCGCGTTGA
>JBARKF010000122.1:0-11562 GCA_049800655.1 Candidatus Cybelea sp. | reverse complement strand
GACGGCGAAATCTACAAGTATCCGGCCGGCGGCAGCCCAGAGGCTACGCTGACGGATTCGTTCTCGGAGCCGCTCGCTGCATCGGCTGCGGCAAAATAGTAGAATCTACCTAAAAGTAGAATCTACCAAGTAGAACAACCAGTGGTACAGCGCGGGCTCGCTTCGGCGAGCCCGCGCATTTTTATTCTTCTACTGCCAATTGCAAACGACGCAGCGCGTCGTCCCACTGCGCGGAGATGCGCGCCAGGTAACGGCGTACTTCGTCGATTCGCTTGGGCTCGAGTTGCCAGATGCGCTCCCGGCTGCGGCGTTCGCTTCGTACCAGCCCCGCGCGATCGAGAGCGTGCAGGTGCTTGGTGATTGCCTGTCGCGAGATATCCGCGCCGTCCGCGAGCTCGGTAATCGATAGCGGGCCCGCTTGCACAGCTTTCTCACGATTTGCAAGCGCGTTTCGTCGCCGAGCGCGGCGAGAATCGGAGCGACGCTCACAATCGCGGTTGAAGTAGGTGCTTCCCGATCAGCTTCACCATCAAGCCCTAACCTTCGTCGTTGGCTTCGAACGCGTCGGCCCGGCGCGCGCTTGCATCTTCGCGTCGCCGGCGTCGGCATCTGTCGGCTTGATCCGCCCTGCAATCGTCGCGCCGGGGGTGAAGCCGGCGTCGAGTTCGATGCCAAACCAGCTGCCGAACTCGGCAGCATCGCTGATCGCGCGCCAGACTCGCTCCTGCGGGGCCCGCAACAGCACGCGTTTCTCGATTCGATCGGTAGCGGATAGGCGTTCGCTAAATGCAACCCTAGGGTTGCACTCTGAACTGCCCTTCCAGAATTAGGGCGCAGGTGCCGGCGATACGGACACGATCGCCACGGGCTTCGACCCAGAGCTCGCCGCCGCGCGCAGAGAGCTGCCGCGCGAAGAGCCTGCTTTTCTCGAGCACGCCGGCCCAGTAGGGCGTCAGCACGCAGTGGGCCGAGCCGGTAACGAAATCTTCGCCGACGCCGTACTTTGGCGCAAAGTATCGCGAGACGAAATCGCAATCGCCGGCGAAACCCGGCGCGGTGACGATGAGCGCCGAGAACGGCAACGTCGCGATGGCGTCTACGTCCGGGCGCAGATCGCGAACTTGGCTCGCATCGCGCAGCACGGCCACTCCGCGTTCGCCTTCGGCGGCCCAGAGCGCGGACGGCATGACGCCAAGCGCACCGGCGACGCTCTCCGGCGGGCGTTCGTCGCGGATGTGTAAAGCCGGAAAATCGAGGGCGAGACGCTCGCCGTCGCGCTCGACCGCGAGCCGGCCCGCGCGCGTATTGAAGTCGACTCGCTCGCGTTGCGGTTCCAAAACGTTGAGCAGCACGTGGCCCGTGGCCAGCGTCGCATGTCCGCAGAGCTCTAACTCCGCCGCCGGGGTGAACCAGCGCAGCGCAAAATCGCTGCCGTCGGGCGCCACGAAGGCCGTCGCGGGGAGATTGTTCTCGGCGGCGATGGCGAGCATCGTTTGCTCGTCAAGCGGCCGGTCGAGGCAGCAGACCGCGGCGGGATTACCGCGGAACGGCTCGCGGGTGAATGCGTCGAGGTGATAGAGCGGAATCGTCACGCGTTGGAAAGAGTGTGACTACTGTGTATCTACCGGGATCGTCGAAGGCTTCTTGTGCATGAAGTAACTGCGTGAGAGACTCGACGGGATTTGCACGAACGGGCGCGGCGCCTGCGTGAAGTCGAAAGAGTCGCCGATGCTCGTCGCGCGAGCATCGGTCTTCCCCAGGCTGCCGAGATTGAACGTGTCCTCCACGAACTTCAGGATGCTTCCGAACTCATACGGCGTGTGCGAAATGTAACCACCCTGGCTGCTGGTGCCTTTCACGGCGTAGGGTGAGATCAAGAGCATCGGTACGCGAAAGCCGAGGCCGCCCCAGTGATCGGTCAGCGGCGGAGGGACGTTATCGTAGAAGCCGCCCCAATCGTCCCAGACCACAACGACCGCACTGCTCGACCAATAACTGCTCTGGCCGATCGCATTCACGAGACTTGCCACCCATGAAGGCCCGGTGTCGCCATCAGGACCTGGTATAGGGTGATCCGACTCGGGACGGTCCGGAATGACCCACGAGACGGCCGGGAGCTGATTGTTCGTGATGTCGTCAAAAATTTGCGTGTTGGAATCGGTGACGTTGTTGCCCCATTCCGAGCCATAGCGAACGACGCTAATTGCGTCGAACGCGTTCCAGAGCGCACCCTCGCCGCCGATCACGGGCGGCGAGTAATACTTCCAAGAAACGCTTTGCGCGTCGAGCAGATCGCGTAGTGTCGTATACGATGTACCGAAGCACGGAGACGGTCCTTTGTGTTTCAGGAACTGCAAGCTACCCGATGTCGTTACGTATTTGAGCTCGTTGGTTTTCGTGCCGGGCGGTGCATCGCAGCCCCAGGGTGTGCTGTCGGGGTTATCGACGATGCTGAGCGTCTGCGCCTCGTTGAGCATGGTGCCGGCGGCGATGAGATCCTGGTGCGCGGTGAAGCTGCCGCTGCCTTGCGTTTGGAACATGTGATCGCCCAACACCCATTCGTTGGCGATGGTAACGTACGGCAGAATTTGTTGTGGCTTAACATACTGATAAGCTGCCTTCACCTTGCCGTGGCAAAGGCCGCCAAAGAGACCGAAGCCGTCCATGTTCCCGCCGTCGAGGTTCTTGAGAAATCCGTGATAGCCGTGGCTGAAATCGCACTGTTCCGACAAGTTGACGGCTTTGAGCGGCACGGTTTTATCGCCGCTTGGGCAGCCGCTGCTTCGATGCTTGTACATCGGAGGCAGACTCTTTTCGATCTTCATGCAACCGATCGTCGTGGCGTCGGCTCCGGGGTAGGTGGCGAAGAAGTTGTTAAACGAGCGATTCTCCTGCACGATGATCACGACGTGCTGGATCAAGTTGGAGCCGCCGGTACCGTGATGGTGTGAGGCATGTGGCAGCGGGATCGCTACCGTGCCGTTCGTTCCCCCCGCACCGCCTCCCGAGCATGAAACAACGCTGAGAGCGGCGCTGAGAACCGCCGACAGCGCATAGAGAGTCCTTGGCCATGCTCGCCCCAACATAACGCCTCCTCGACCCGTCAAGGACGGATCACGAACCCCGAAAAGAAAGGAAGACCTTCACTTGGTGCGGTTCGATTCCTCTTATGCGTGGCGCTCGCTTAATTGAGCGGTAAGTCCGATCGCCGCAATCGCGGCGGCGACGAGCGCTAGCAGCGCCGATGCAACCATCGCGCCGCGGAATCCCAAGAGATACGAGGGTGCGGCGGTAACGACAATGCCGAGCGCCGCGACGCCGATCAGTCCTGCCGTGCGTGCAACCGCGTTATTAATGCCTGACGCTACTCCCGCGTGTTCGACGCCGACCGAATTCATTACCGTCGTCGTCAATGGGGCGACGAAGAGTGCGCCGCCTAATCCGAGAATCGTCGCGGCCGGAAAGAACGTCGTCCAGTACGATCCGTCGGTACCCGGCAGAGCGAACGCCAGAAAGCCGATAGCGGCAAGAGTTCCTCCGAAGACGAGCGGGGTTCGAGCGCCGATTCGCGCCACCAAACCGCCCGACCAACGTGACAGGAGAACCATGATCGCGACGAAGGGAAGAAGCGCGGCACCGGCTGCCGTCGGCGTATAATGATGCACGTTGATGAGCACGAACGGCACAAAGTAGAGGCTTCCGCCGAGCGCCGCGTAGAGAAAGAACGTATAGATATTCGCGACGCTGAAGGGCCGCGACGCGAAGAGCTCGCAACGTACCATCGGATCGGGAGTCCGACGCTCGAAGAGGACGAACGCGCAGAGCAGAACGAGACCTGAAATCGCGATTGCCACCGGCGTTGCCGTGACGCGCCCGCCGTTCATTTCGATCAGCCCATAGACGAGTAAGCCCAGCCCGGCGGTGGCCAACGTCGCGCCGCCGAGGTCGATTCGTCGATCGGCTGTGTCGTCGCGGCTTTCGGGAACGCGCAGCGCGAGAACCAGCAGCACGGCAACGGCGATCGGCAGGTTGATTAAGAAGACGTAACGCCACGAGAACTCTTGCGTCAACCAACCGCCGATGATCGGTCCGGCCGCCGAGGTTAACGCCGAGAAACCCGACCACAGGCCGATCGCTTTCCCACGCGACTGCGAATCGTACGCGGAGCTGATCAATGCGAGACTTCCGGGTGTCGAGAACGCCCCGCCGATGCCCTGCACGCAACGCGCGCCGATGAGCATCGCGATGCTGCCGGAGAGTGCGGAGGCCAACGACGCGGCCGCGAATAGGAGTATGCCGCACGCAAAGACCAGACGGCGGCCGTAGAGATCGCCGAGCGCCCCGCCGGTGAGAATTAGCGCGGAGAGAAAGAGTGCGTAGCCTTCAATCACCCACTGCGTTTGACTGGTTGTCGCGTGGAGCTCATGCTGAATGATGGGAAGGGAGACGTTGACGGCCGTGCTGTCAATGAAGGTCATCGCGGAACCGAGAATCGCCGCGATAAGGACCCATGGGATCTTCACGCCTGCGCCCTTCCCGCCATTGCAGTCGCTTCCTATCGGACGAAGAAATACTCCCAGCGTGAACTCCGTTCTTGAGCGACCGCTGCGTGCGGGAATCTTAGCGGCGGCCGAGAGCGCGTTCGTTCGCCGGGCCGTTACCCGCTACGGCATGCGCTTAGGCGCCGCGCGGTTCGTCGCAGGCGAGAACGCCACGCAATTTCTTCCCGTTGCGAAGGCGGTCAACGCGCAAGGATTCGCCGTGGCGGCCACGATTCTCGGAGAGAGCGTGCACGATCGGGACGAAACCCGCATGGTGACGGATGAGTATTGCAGCTTGCTGCACTCCTTCGCAGAGGAGGGAATCGACGGCAACGTGGCGTTCAAGCTCACACACGTCGGGCTCGACATCGATTCCGAGCTCGCTTTCGAGAATGCATCGCGCATTGCGGCAGCCGCCCAGGCGGCCGGCAACACCGTCCGCACGGACATGGAACAATCTCGCTACGTCGATCCGACGCTCGCCATTCACCGGAGACTGCGGGAGCGCTACGACAACGTCGGGTTCGTGCTCCAGTCTTACCTCTATCGCAGCCAGGCCGATCTGCGTTCGATGCTGGCGCTCGCGCCGAACGTGCGGCTGGTCAAAGGCGCTTACCTTGAATCGCCGGAGATCGCCTATCCGCAAAAGCGCGACGTTGACGTGAGCTACGTGAAGCTTGCCGAGATGGCGCTTTCGCATGATGGGTACACCGCCATCGCGACCCACGACCCCAAGATCGTCGATTACGTTATGACCCTCGCGCAGGCTCGCGACCTCCCCAAACGCGGCCGTTTCGAGTTTCAAATGCTCTACGGCATTGCGGCACCGCTCGCGCGTCGCGTGCTCGGACTCGGCTATCGCGTGCGCCTCTCGGTGCCCTATGGTGAGAACTGGTTTCCGTATTTGATGCGCCGCCTTGCCGAACGCCCCGCCAACGTGGCCTTCTTCTTGAAAGGTGCCTTCACGCGATGAAAGGCATTTGGGCGGCGGTCTTGACGCCGGTGCGAGATACGCTCGAGCCGGACGTGCCCCGAGCGATTACCTATTACGCGGAGCTTCTGCGGCGCGGCTGCGACGGAATCAACTTGCTCGGCACGACCGGCGAGGCGATGTCGTTCAGCGCCGATCGGCGCCGGCGCTTCATGGAAGCGCTCGCCTCGAGCGGGATGCCGATGGACCGCATGATGACGGGAACGGGAGCCGCATCGCTCGACGACGCCGTCGCGTTGACGCGCACCGCCTTCGCGTGCGGCTTCGCCGCAGCCCTGGTGATGCCGCCGTTCTTTTTCCGCGACGCCTCGGACGACGGCATCGTGAGCTTCTTCGATGCGCTCTTCACGCGAACGAATCCACAGCCGAAGAAGATACTGCTGTACAACTTTCCGCGGATGAGCGGCATCGCGTTCCATCCGGCGCTCGTCGCTCGTCTCGTCGAGGCGTTTCCGGGCGTCGTCGCCGGCATGAAGGAGAGCTCGAACGATCCGCGCCTCCAGTCCGAGATCCTCGCACGGCATGCCGGCTTCTTCGTCCTGCCCGGCTCCGAGCGCGATCTGCTCGCGGCAAAGGCGCGCGGCGTAGCGGGCTGCATCTCGGGCAGCGTCGCGCTCTGGCCCGAACTGGCGCAGGATGTCTGGATGAACGGCGATCCGTCAAAAAGCGATGAGCTCTCACAGAAGCGTGCCGCGCTCGAGAATCAGCCGTTTATCCCGGCCGTGCGCCGTCTTACCGCCGCGCAGCGCAAGGATCCCGCCTGGATGCGGGCGATGCCCCCGCTAACGTAGCGAGTACGCCGTTAGGTTCCCTCCTTGATCGGAGCAATAGACCGAGCCGTTAACCACGATCGGACTCTGCCAATGAACGCGCCCGATCGTCTTTCCTGCGCGCGCCGAGGCGCTGCTCCAGAGTTCGTTGCCGTTGAGGGCGTTAAGCGCGACGATTTGTCCGTCGAACGCGACGAAGACGATGCCGTTCGCGACGATGGGTGACGTGCCTTCGCCGCTGGTAGAACCGGCGGAGGATTGCCAGATGCCGACGAGCTGACTCATCCCCGAGCCATTCGTCTTGAGTCTAAAGGCTTGAACGACGTCGTTGAAGCCTAAAAAGATCCACGCGTTGTTAGCGGCGTCAGTCCAAACCGCCGGGGTCGAAAAGAGCCCGTTCGGCAGGTCGAGCAGCTGCAACTCGCCGCCGACGCCCGGCAGCGCGGCGCGATTAAGCAGCTTCAAGATTGCGTCTTTCCCGCCCTGAACGAGCATCAGCGGCGTCTGGCTCGACGTTTGGGACGGCAAGATCGTCGGCGAGGTGCTGCCGAGATCGACGTCGCCGTCTTGAAGCCCCTTATAATCGGTCGGCGTATAGCTGCCCAACAGCTTGGAGATGTCCATGCTGAGCGCCAGCACACTGTCGCCGTAGTCCTGCCCACCCGTGTTAGCGTCGAAGTCGCCGTTTCCGGTTGACGCGTAGATGCGCCCGTTCATCGTTGAATCGGGGTCGACGACCGCGCCGCCGCGCGCCCAAATGCCCGAGCGCTGCTGCGCACACGTGCCCGGTCCCGGCAGCTTGCGATAGCGATCGCAGAGTGAGTTGAAGACCGTCTTCTTTCCGCTCGTGAGATTGACCGCAACCACATGGCCGTCGTACGGTGTGCCGTCGCCGTCATACCCCGACGTCACGGCGTAGAGATAACCGTTGGCGACGTTCAAGGGCGACTCGACCGCCTCGCTGCTCGACATACGCGTGATGCGCGCCGGGAATCCCGCGGCGTTGATCTCGCGGCCCTTGGAAGCCGAGAGCTTATGGACCATGCCGTCGAGGCCGGCCACGTAAATCGCTTTCCCCGAAGGGTCGGCGGCGGGCGTCGAGTGGGTGTAGTTCGGTCCATGCGTCATGAAGTGCCAGACGATTCGTCCGGACCGCGCGTCGATGCCCAACGTTTCGCCGTCTTTTAGCGTTTGAAAGAGCATCGAACGATAGAAGCGGCCGAAGCGAACGTGCTGGAGCAGAATCGGTGTCGAATCGGCGACCGATCCCAGCGCGATCTGCCATCGCGCGCGCAGACGATGAACGTTGCCAACCGTCAGCGTGCGTTCGGAAGAGTTGAAGCTGCTGCGCGCCGGATCGTATCCGAAGAGCGGCCAATCAACGGCACGGGCGGGGAGAAGCATCGCGAAACTGAGGCCGGCGACGACGGCCAATGTCGAAAGCAATCTGGCCATGGGCCGTATTTTGCGCCTTTCGTCCCTGACGCCTGCACTCTATGCGCTCAACCTCCCTGACGGTAGCACAGGGTATCGCGCTGCGCGACGGCCAATCTTTTTAACGAAGCGATGGACGATCATTCCGATCTTACGCCGGCCGTGGAGAAGGTCATCGTCGACGTCCCAGGCTGGCAGCAGGTGCGACCGCGCATTCCCGACACGCAGCAGCGGCGAACGCTCGAAAAGCGCCGAAGCGTTCGCGAAATCGTCTTCGGAATGCAGGACGGCATCCTCACGACGCTGGGCATCATTACCGGGGTGGGCGTCGCCGAAGGCGAGCGGTCCGCGGTTTTCATCAGCGGTTTCTTGGCGCTGCTCGCGGGTGCGCTGTCGATGGGGGTTGGTGAGTATCTCGGGCGAAAGTCGGAGCGCGAAGTGGTGCAGGCGACCATCGACCTCGAGAAGCGTGAGATGGCCGAAGACCCGCAGGGCGAGTTCACCGAGCAGGTGGCTTACTACAAACTGAAAGGCTTTAGCGCTGCGGAGGCTGAGATGATCGTGAGACGGCTGACGCAGATGCCCGACATCTACCTTTACGAGATGGTGCGCGACGAGTTCGGGATCGATCCGCGCGAAGCCGAGGACCGCGGCCTGCGTGCGCCGGTCGCCATCAGCGGTTCTTACGCGCTCGGCTCGTTACTGCCGATCGTCGCCTTCACGTTGCCGCTCTCGATGCGGGTTTCGACGGTGGCGTCACTTACTTTCGCCCTGTTTGGACTCTTTGCGGTCGGGTACTATGCAGGAACCCTTTCGGAGCGCAGTCCGGTCGGCAAGGGTTTGGAAGTCGCGCTCTACGGATGCGCCGTCTTTGCGGTCTCCTATCTCGTCGGGCACTTCATTCCACCGCTCTTCGGGCACGCGCCGGTTTCGGTCGGCGGTTGATGGTCGTCGTTCACGCCCTGATCGCGGGATTCGCGGCCGCGGCGGGGTTCTTCTGGGATAGTCTCTTCGGGCTTATTTTCGGCTTTTTGATTTCGGCGATCGTGCAAGTGATGCTGGCGCCGTCGACGATGGAGCGCTATCTCGGCCCTGGGCTCAAAGGATTGTTCTACGGCGCGGGCTTTGGAATCATCTCGTCGGCATGTTCGTATGGAGCGGCGGCGGCGGCGCGCGGGTTTTATCGCAGCGGCGCCGACGTGCGTTCGATCTTTTCTTTTTTGATCTCGTCGACGAACATGAACGTCGCGATCCTCATTCTTTTTTGGTCGCTTTTGGGCTGGAAGTTCGCGTTTGCGGAGTTTTTTGGCGGCGTCATCATCATCGTCGTCGTCACGTTGGGTTTCACGCTGCTCTTTCGCCGGGGCGAGCTCGCGCGTTTACAAGTGCAGCACGCCGGCCGCGGCGAGGAGACGATGGCGATGGAAGCGCCGGCGCGGCGAGGCTGGGACGTCGTAGCGTCGACGGCCATCGACGACGTGCGCATGTTGCGGACGGAACTGATCTTCGGATATCTCATCGCGGGGTTTGCCGCGGCGCTGATACCTCCAGGGTGGCTTTCGGCTGCGCTGCACACCGTCGGCGGCGTTCCGGTCATCGGTTACGTACTGCTGCTCGCGGTGGGTTTGCTGATCGCGATCGTTACATTCGTCTGCTCGATGGGCAACGTCCCGATCGCGCGGTATCTCGCCAACGCGGGGATACCGCTCGGCGCCAACATTACCTTCATTTACGGCGATCTGCTCATTCTTCCGATGATCGCGATCTACCGCAAATCGTTCCCCGCGCGCATCACTTGGACGTTCGTCGGGCTCTTCATCGTCGGAGCGATGCTGGCGGGTGCAATCATGGAGCGCCTGATCGGAAGCACTCCGGGTGGAATGTCGATGGGCTCGATGGCGATTAACGATCGCTTCACCCTCGTCGCGAACTTCGTCGCCTTCATCGCGGTCATCGCGGTGGGGATTGCCGCATATCGCTCACGAACCGCCGTCGCGTAAGCCCGACCGTTGTGCGATTACGGAGCCGTTTTTGCGATCGCTCCGTCACGCGGCGACGGCTTGAATCCTCCGTAGATCAAATACCCGCCGAGCACGAGCGAGATGAGAAGATATGTGTAAAAGAAACGATCGAAGTGCAGGGCTCGGTAGAAAGCGATTTGCGTCAAGGCCGGAAGACATAAGAAGAGCAGTCCTTTGACGAGCGCCGCCCAACCGTAAAACGAAACGATTGCCGCAAGTGCAGTCGACCAGCGGTTGTGCCCGAGCACTAGGGCAAGACCGCCCAGGAGCGTGAACACGCCGGTAATCCACATCGTCGGCGCGTCCTTAAAGAGCCCGCTTATCGCTGCAAGCGTCGCGCTTCGCGTTGCGATCATGCTCAGCATCGTCAAAACGATCCACAGGCCCAACAGCCGCGCTAAAAATTTCGTAAGCATAACGACGCCTTCACGCTATCGAACCGTCGTCCTCTCAATACGCCGCGCAGCCGGCAGGCCTCTTTTTCCCGTCCAGGAAGCAGCCTTGAGGATGGAACGTTCGAGCTTGGCGTGCCGCGTGCTCGGCCTCTCGGTTCTCGCGATCCTAGCCGCCTGCAACGGTAGCGGCAGCGCAATCACGCCGATTACTTCCGTCCAGGCGGAATCGACGCAAAGTTCAACGCCCGCGACATTCACCCCGGGTCACCTTTACGTGGCGCAGGGCGCGGATATCGCAAGCAAGGTTTATCGGTTTCCGCTGCAGTCGGACGGCTTGCCTTCGAAACTCCCCGACGGCGAATTAACCCTCGGATTTCGCTATCCCGGCGGCATCGCAATCGGACCGGACGGTGATCTCTACGTTTCCGATTCGGGCACCGCGTACGCATGCCGAAATGAAAGAACGTGCTTCGTCGAGGTCTTTGCGCCTGGCGCATCGCACCGGGCCGCACCGCACCGGGCCGCACCGATTCGGAAGCTCTACGTCCCGCAGCAGCCGCAGTACATTGCGGTCGATCAACGCGGGTACCTCGACGTTAGCACCCTAGAACATGGCGGCGGCGTTACGAACGTCTACCGCCCCAACGCAAGCGGAAACGATCAGCCGATCAACGAGATCACGACGCGCGCCGTGAACGCGCTCGGAGCATCGCGCGGCATCGCGTACATCCAGCTAATTTCCTTGGGCGTTGGGATCGAAGCCGTGCAGGAGCGGCCTGGTAGCGAGCAGCCCGAATACTATAGGTATGGCTACAATTATTCAGCCAACGGCGTAGCGACCGACCGTGGGCGCCTCTACGCGCAGTTCTTCTATCGGCACCATAATAAGTTTTTCTTGGCGACGGCGATCTACCGAATCGGCCATCCCGGCAATCCGGAACGGATCATCGTGGGAAGAGGCTGCGAGGAGGGCCTAAATAGCGGCGCGCTCGGGTACGGGCTCGCGGTCTATAAGAAATACCTGTACGAGGGGTGCGTCGGCCTCGGCGGCGCCGCCGGCGGCGTGCTCGTCTACGACAATCGCCGGCACGGATGGCGCGAACCGGTCCTGCAACTTCCCGGCGGCGACGTTGGCGTCGCAATCGGTCCTTAGCCGCCCTCCGCAGTCTTCGCGAGATCGTCGAGCACCGGGATGAAATGTTTGGCCATTTCATAGAACAAGGCACTAGCGGATAGCCGTCGTATCTAGGCCGGTTATGGATACGCCTAAGAAAGTCTGCGCCTATGCTCGTGTGAGTAGTTCCGCCCAGGTTAAACGCGATCTCTCGGTACCTGAACAGCTTCGCGAGATACGGGATTTCTGCGATCAACATGGTTGGTCCGTCGTGACGACGTTCAAAGATCCTGGTA
>JBARKF010000121.1:0-6473 GCA_049800655.1 Candidatus Cybelea sp. | reverse complement strand
AGCGCGTCGCGCAAGCGCGTCGAGTCGGCGGTTGCGCCGACTTCGTCGGAGGGTCCGGCCGCGCCGCGGGCGAGGATGCGTCCGCGCTCGTCGCCGATCACCGCAATCGTCGAGCTCTGACCGCCATCGATCCCCGCCACCAAGCTCACGCCGGCCGTTCCAGCAGCACGCGCGCGAATGCCGACGCCGCCGATTCGCGCGCCGCGCGATCGCCGAGCACGGGGACCTCGCCGATTCGTTCGCGATGATGGTAGAGCTCGTGACCGATGGCGAGCGCAACGAACTCACCGAGCTCGCGCGTGGTGAGTTTTGCGGCGACGCGGATGTTCAGCCGAATCTCCGGCACCGCAGCATCGTATTCCGAACGCAGTTCGCTCTCGCCCCAATCGCCCAGGTCGGCAAAGCGCACGGCAATGCCGTAGGCAGCGGCGCATCCCAGCGCAAAGCTCACAGCAGAACCCCGTCGGCAATGAGCTGCGAGCGCAACGCGCGAGGGTCGACGTCGCCGACGTTCACGCCGCGCGTGCATGCAAGCGCCGCGGCCGTGCCGGCGGCCTGACCGAGCGTCATGACGGTCGGTGTAAGACGCGTCGAGGCAAGCGCCTCGTGCGTCGTCGAGATGCACCGCCCCGCGACGAGCAGTTGTTCGCGATTGAGCGGCACGAGCGCGCGATAGGGAATCTCGTAGCTCTCGCCGGGCGCGAGTCGCTCGGTAATCGTTCCGCTGCCATGCGGGTTATGAAGGTCGATCGGATAGGCGCTACGCGCGACCGCGTCGTCGAATTTGCGCGCTTGCAACACGTCGTCGCGGGTCAGCGTGTAGCGCCCGACGATGCGCCGCGACTCGCGAATGCCCACTTGCGTGCCGGTCGCGGCAATTCGCGCGTTTTCGAAGCCCGGCACGCGCCGGCGGAAAAAGTCGAAGAGCTGCATCGCCTGCAGGCGCGATTCGACCTCCGCACGCGTGAGATCGTCGGGGTCGAGGGGATCGACGTTGACGACGCGCGTCATATTGACCGTCACTTCGTCGGGATACGGCGAGATGAAAAATGAAACGAGCTCGCGCGGTACGTCGACGAGACCGTCGGCAATCGCGCGCTGCCAAAGCTCATAAAGTCCCGCGACGGCGGTAAGATTCTCCGGCGTGCGCTCGCGCGCCGGGAGCGAACTGCGCATCTCGTCGGGATGTTCGCGCACGTATTGCGCGAGTTGCTCGAGATCCACGTGACTCAAGCGAAAGATCAGCGTCGCGGGCTGGACGCGGCCACGCTCGTCGCCTTGCTGCGTCGGCACGCCCGCCGAAGCTGCCACCAGCGCGTCGGCGGTTGCATCGATCGTAACAGTCGCGGTGCGTGTGCGCGTGCCGCCGATCGTCGCAAAGCTGGCGCCCGTTAGCGTCGCGCCGTCGAGCTGCGACGCGAGAAAATACGCGTGCAACAGCAGCGTCACGCCCGCTTCGCCCATCATCTCGAAGAGCAGCGCCTTGTGCACTTCGGGATCGAACGGCGTAATCGTCGAAACGTAATCCGACGAATCGTGGATATGCCCGGGCGATGCGCCCTTGCGCATCAAGCGCTCGACCATCTCTTCAGCGATGCCGCCGACGATTCGCTCGCTGCCGGAGTGAAACGTCATCCACGGCCCGACCATCGCCGCCGTCGCCGTCCCGCCGAGAAAGCCGTACCGTTCGACCAGGAGCGTTCGTGCGCCGTGACGCGCCGCTGCAATCGCCGCGGCGCAACCGGCGTTGCCGCCGCCGACGACCAGCACGTCGAAATCGGGCATGCAGGCCATTTCCGCGTGCCCACAAATAACCCGCCATGCAGACGCAGCTCTCCGCCCAAGAACGAAATTGGGCAATGGCGGCGCATTTAAGTGCGCTCGTCGGTCTTGCCGGGTTACCCTTCGGGCACATACTCGGACCGCTCGTCGTCTACCTCGCCAAAGGTCACGAATCGGAGTTTATCGGCGAACACTCCCGTGCGTCGCTCAACTACCAGATCACGGTTTCGGTCGTATTGATCGTCGCCACGATCGTCGCGATCGCGATTACGTTCGGATTTCTCGTCCCGATGAGCGAATCGACCAACTACACGGCGCCGATTAGCTTTGCCGCGCTCTGGGTCGCGTTCGGACTCGGTGGGCTCATCGTGGTGTTGGCGACGCTCGTCTTCATCATTCTGGGAACGGTCTCCGCGAGCGAAGGGCGGCCGTATACCTACCCATTCGCGATCCGCTTCTTGCGATAGGCCTTTGATATGTTGATGCAACGAATAAAACCACTCTCGCGCATTTTAGCGGAGGGAAGCGACGAAAAGCACGGCCTCAAGCGTTCGCTCGGGCCATTGGCGCTCACCGCGATGGGCATCGGCGCGATCATCGGCACCGGCATCTTCGTGTTAACGGGAGTCGCTTCAGCGACGCGCGCCGGCCCGTCGCTGACGCTCTCATTCGTCGTCGCCGGCGTCGTGAGCGCCCTCGCCGCGCTTTGTTACGCCGAAGTTTCGAGTAAGATTCCGATCTCCGGCAGCGCGTACACCTATACGTACGCAACGATGGGCGAATTTCTGGCATGGATCGTCGGCTGGGGGCTCGTTTTGGAGTACGCGCTCGGCGCGGCAACCGTGAGCGTCGGCTGGTCGGGTTACTTCACCTTCATTCTGCACACGCTCTTCGGGTGGAACATTCCGCAGGCATGGCAACATAGCCACTGGGACGCGACGCCGGGCATTGCAAATCTGCCAGCTGCAGCCATCATCTTCTTGATCACGGCGTTGCTCGTACGCGGAACGAAAGAATCGGGAAGCGTCAACGCCGTTATCGTCGCAATCAAGCTCGCAGTAGTGCTCTTCTTCATCGCCGTTGGCGTGCAACACATCAACTCGGCGAACTACCATCTGCCTCCGGGCCCGGACACCCATGCCGGCGGCTACTTCCCGTTCGGATTGGCCGGGATGTTTGGCGGCGCGGCGTTCATTTTCTTTGCGTATATCGGCTTTGACGCAGTCTCCACGACGGCGGAGGAGGCCAAAAATCCGTCTCGCGATTTGCCGATCGGCATCATCGGCAGTCTCGTGATCTGCACGGTCCTCTATATCGTCGTCGTCGCAATCCTCAACGGCATGGTGCCGTTCTATACGCTCAACGTCAATTTCCCCGTTTCCTTCGCGGTCGATAGCGTGGGCTTGGCCTGGGCCGGCGTGATCATCGCGTTTGGCGCGATCGCCGGTTTGACGACGGTGCTGCTCGTCATGATGTACGGACAAACGCGAATTTTCTACGCGATGTCGCGCGATGGACTCATTCCTCCCATCTTCGTTACCCTCCACTCCGCGTGGCGGACGCCATGGATCTCGCAGATTATTTTCGGCATTCTGATCGCAGCCGCCGGCGCGTTCTTCCCCATCAGCATTCTGGGATCGCTCACGAATATGGGAACGCTGGCCGCATTCGTGCTCGTCTCGATTGCGGTACCGGCGTTGCGCAAACGCCATCCCGAGCGCCTGGGAACGTTCAAGGTTCCTTTCGGTCCGTACGTCATTCCCACGCTCTCGGCGGTAACGGCGCTCTTCTTGATCTACTTCCTGCGGGTCGGTAACCCGCTCGTTTGGGGCTTCTTCCCGCTGGTGTGGCTGGGCTTCTTGATCTGGTTTAGCGCGGGGCTGATCTTCTATTTCTCCTACGGCCGCCAGAAGAGCACCGTCGCGCTCGAACAGACCGAAGGCCTCGCCGTCGCGCAACCGCCCGTGAACTGACGCGTCACCGTCTGGGACGTTCCAATACCGGCACAGCCCTGCGCATAAACTCGTCAAAGAGCGGAACGGTGAAGGCCGTGTCGCCATGTTGCGGGCTGTAAATCATGCCCTTTCGGATCAGCCCGCTTCTCAGCGGACTAGTTGACTCGACCCTGACGCCCAAGACCGTCGCGATGTCGCCCGAGCGATGCGGCCCAGGTCCGAGTTCGGCCATGGCACGCAAATAAGTCTTCTCGCGCGGAGTCAAACGATCGAACCGAACGCGGAAGAAGCTTTCGTCCAGGCGCGCTACGACGCCGGGCTCAGCCGCGATGACCTCTTGATACAAGATGGGCGATTTCTTCGCTAAATTCCAAACGCCGTACGCCCACTCTTGTATAAAATACGGATAGCCTTGCGTCACATCGAAAAGACGAGCGAGAGCGCGCTCCTCGATCTTAACATCCTCTCGTTCTGCTGGGTCGCGTACCGCCTCGAACGCTTCATCCCGAGAAAGTGGCCCGACGATCGGAAAGTCGAAGAGACGTTCCGCGTAGGACTTCGCTGTACCAGCGAGGGCGGGAAGCTGCGGTAAGCCCGTACCAGCAAGGAGCAGCGGAAGCGAGAGTTGATTCACACGATGAATCGACATAATGATGGCTGCAAACTGTTCCTCATTTAAGTACTGAAGCTCATCGATTGCAATTAGCACGGCGCTCTGCTCGTCGCGCGCTGCTTGAGCGACCGCGACGAAGAGCGCTGATAAGTCATTACTAAGGATCCCCGAGTCTCCGAGGCCACGCTCGGCATCAACACCCAACTCGACCGAAAGATCGGCAATGCCGAAAGTCAAAGTGAAGCTCTTGAGAACGCCAAGCGCCTTCGAGATCAAACCCTGCATTCGTGAGCGCGGATTTAGCTGATACAGCGCCGAACGCGCCTCCGCGGCCAGAGAGCTCAGGAAGCTTTCGGAGTCCGATGCCTCCATCTGCGCCACCGAGAAACCTAGGCGGCGCGCATCCTCGACGAAATGGTTGAGTAGCACCGTCTTGCCGACCCCACGTAATCCCGTAGGGAGTATGCTCTTTTGACTTCTGCCAGCTTTCGAGCGGCGGAGAGCGACGCTAAAGGCCTCTAAGATGCCGTCACGGCCGACCAACGCCGGCGGAGGTGCGCCGGCATTTGGCGAGTACGGGTTTCTGACAGGATCCATTTATACAAACCTTACCATGGTTTATCGATCTGTCGTTATCTTACTAAATTATACAAAGTTCGGAGTAAGATTGCTATAAATCTGCCACAGAAGGCAAGCTCCAGCTTGGTAAGTTAGGCCTGGCGCGCAACCACGAGCAGCGCGACGGGCTCGTCCGGCGCGCAGCCTTCGGTTTCTTCGGCAACGAGCGCGGCGGCTTGATCGGCCGAGGTCAGCCCTTCGTACGCGGCGACGCGCGCGCCCCGCAGCAGATAGAGTGCCGGCACCGCGCGCCCGATGTCGCCGAACTGCGTCGCGCGCTCGACCTCGTCGCGTACGCGGGTTTCGAGCTCGCGCACGCTCGTCTCAACGATCGCCGGATCGCGTAACGCGAGGCGGATGACGCCGCCATCGTCGATCACGCGTACCGCTCGCCGGTACCGGTAGGCGGTCAGCGCCGCCGTTAGTTCGACCGTTTCCAAAGCGCCGGGATCGCAACGCATCGATTGGGCGGCGATCGCGCGTCGCTCGGCCGGGTCACATACCGTGGCCGCCGCCGATTCGACGAGCGCGGTCGCACCGGAAGCCGTTGCGCGAACTCGGTTGCGCTGCGTGTCGATCTCCAACTCAATCTCGACGCGATCGGGCGCGGCGCCGGCGGCAACGACGCGATCGGTGGCCTCGCGGCGGACGCGTGCGATCTCCTCGGGCGACGGCGAGAAAATCGTGCGCTCGACGACATCGCGCACGAGCGCTAGCGCGACGCCGATCGGCGCGATGACTTCGGCATCGCGCGCGATGCGATAGGGCAAGCGCATCGTGCCGGCCACGGAAGGCACCAGCGCTCCCGCGCCGCCGCCGCCGCCGACGATGACGACCGCGTCGCGGTCGAGCGCGTAATCGGCGATCAATCGATCGATCGCGTGCTGCAGTTTGCCCGCGGCAATCGCAAGCACGTTGCGCGCCAGCGAGATCGCGTCACCGTCGAGGTCCCGCGCGATCAGTTCGAAGGCTTTTCGCGCGGATTCGGCGTTGCCGCGCGCAAAGGCGCCCTCGGGTAACGTACCGAGAAGGTTCGCCGCGCAGGTCGGCGTCGGAGCGATGCGCGTTCCATCGCGAGCAACCAAGACTGCATACTCCGGGCGGTCCCGCGGAGCCGGCGCGATTAACTCAAAGCGCGCGTCATCGAGTAAGTCCGGCGTCACGAAAGCCGAATACGCGCAGCCGGCGATATGCGCGCTGCGCGGACCGACGTCGCGAATCTCGCGCTCGCCGACTCGCAGCATGCTCCCGCCGCCGATGCCGAGCGTCCGGACGTCGAGCGTGCGCAGCATCGTGCGATGGCCGCCGATCGTCGCCGGCTGCATCTGCGGATGCCCGGCACGGATCGCCGAACAATCGGAGCTCGTGCCGCCGACCTCGACGAAGATCCCATCGCTCAAACGTTCGTAAAGCAGCGCGCCGGCGATGCCGGCGGCGGGTCCTGAGAGCAGCGTCAAAATCGGACGCCGCTCGACCTCGCGCACGTCCATGACGCCGCCGTCGCT
>JBARKF010000120.1:0-16391 GCA_049800655.1 Candidatus Cybelea sp. | reverse complement strand
TGGCTAACTTCACAACTGCGGTCGGGAGTGGTCTTCCCGGCTCATCTCTTTGCCTTCGGTTTATGTCTTCTGGCCGTTGGTCTAGCAGCGGCAGTGAAAATTTTAATGGAACGTACCTTATCTCGGGCAAGGAATTATTCGCATCTGCCGTTTGGCTCCCGTCGCCGGCGGTCTATATGAGCTTGCAAGGGTCCGTCAACGAGAAGCAAGGCTCCGGCAAATTCATCACCAGCGGTCAGAGCGGCGGCATATTCGGCGGCGGGACATTCACCATGACGCGTGAGCGAAACAGCGGCTGTAGCTGAAGGAAGTCAAATCAAAGGTGGCCACTACAAAGCTGTCGTCTTTCTGTACCTCATTTTAAAGGCAAACGCCCAATTTTTATGAGCACACGAACCGACGCTTTGGTGTGGTTAGCGCCGATCCATCAGCGACGGCTAGCACGTCATCCTAAACTTGACATCAAGGGTTGCATCTCCGACGCCCTTGCCACTTGAGTTATAGCCGGTGAACCAGCCAGAGCCGTGGCCGCGATCTTCGCAGCCAAGTGGTACAATCGTCCACTTCAGCGCATTACGCCCTCGGCGTAGGGCGTTAAATTTGTGAATGCAGCAGAATCTGCTAGATACAACACCTGGGCCACTGACCGTTACAGAGCTGAACTCGCTTGGGGCATAGAGGGTTATCGGACATGGCCGAACCTTTACACCGTGACTTCCCCTACAATAGTCCCTGTCGGGGCTATTCGATAAAGGGCCACTCCAGTGGTTAGAGGGCACGACGCCGCCAAGTTGCCTGCTTTGTTGACCCGAGGTACACGCCGCAAGTGCAAAAGCCGCCAGCGTAAAAGCCGCCAGCGTAAAAGGTAAGGCAAAGCGGCTAAAGCCTGAAACCATTGCGATTATCCCTCCGCCATAACGGTTCGGGAGGGTTCCGCCGTTCCCCGGAGACCCAGGTCAACCTTGCGCTGTGGTCGCTGCCCCTAAGTAGACGAGCGCAGTGTAGGCCGCCTTTTATAGGCAGAGTGGATTAAATCGGCAAAGCCCCTAGTTCAGCCAGGAAAAGGCATGCCTATCTTCAATCTTAGGCATACCTAAAAAATGACGTCCCTCTCCATCCGGCCGCTTTACGCTGTCGTTGCCGTCGCGCTTTTGGCGTTGGTCGCGCTTCCGGCCGTCGCATTGGCCGACGCGGACGACGTCGCGTCGCCAAACTCCACGAGCCTCGGCTTGCAGCCGATTCGCGCCGCCATTGCTCAAGCGACGCCGGCGCCCGGCGAATCGAGTGTCTTCCAGCGTAACGATGGAGCGTATCAGGCGATTCCGACGGTGCGCGGGCGCACGAAAGTTTTTCACATCGTGGAGCGTCAGGCGCCGTGGACGCTCAAGCCCGGCTTGACCGTGATGGCGAACACCTATAACGGCGTCGTGCCCGGTCCGGCGATCGTGGTGCGGCAAGGCGACACCGTCGTGATCGATTACGCGAACGATGGCCCGATGCCGGATTCAATTCACTTGCACGGCGTCCACGACATTCCCGACACGATGGACGGTGTCGGCGGCATCTCGCAACCGCTGGTCGTTCCGGGCAGCCATTTCGTCTATCACTTCGTCGCCAGTCAGCCGGGCACGTTCATCTATCACACGCACGACGACGAAGCGATGCTCGACTCCGGTCTCTACGGTGCAATCGTCGTCGAGCCTTCGAATCCGCGGCCGGTCGAGCGCGGCTTGGCGCACGACTTTCTCGGCGTCCTCTCGTCGTGGCAGATCCAAAGCGGTGCCGAGAATCACTTCACGCTCAACGGCAAAGAGTATCCCGCCACGCGCGTCCTCGACGTCCGCTCGGGCGAGCGTTTTCGGATCCGCTGGATCAACATCTCGGGCGAAGAGTTTCACACCATGCACACACATGGGCACTACCAGCAGATCGTCGCCCGCGACGCAGCTCCCGTCGACTACCGCGACGTCGAGGATACCGTCTTGGTGGCACCCGGGCAGCGTGTCGACGTCGTCATCGACGCGAATGCCAAGCCCGGAACGTGGTTGATTCACTGCCACGTCTTGGATCACATCGAAGATGCTCGCGGCATGCCGGCCGGGCTCATTACCGCCATCCACTACGTGGGCACGCCGAACAGGCTCACGGCGATGTATCGCGCGATGGCGCCGGCATCGACGCCGCCGTCGAGCGGGCTGGGCTTCTGGCCGACCGTTTTGCTCGGCGCGATTGCCGGGTTCACGATCTTTCTCGGGCTTCCGATCGCCCGTGCGCGCCGCCTCTCGCCGCAGACCGTTGCGCTGCTCAACGCGCTCGCGATCGGGATTCTCCTCTATTTAGTCGTCGAGATCGCGCAGAACGCGATCGCGCCGATCTCGCGAGGGTTGAGCGCGTGGCACACCGGTGCGGCCGCGTTTCCGATTGCGCCGATTCTCGTTTTCATCGCCGGACTGTTGATCGGCTTGGTCGGACTCGGCAGCGCCGCGACGCATTTCACCCGGCAAGCCGCGCAACACGCCGAGAATCCGATCGTGCTTGCGGCGCTTATCGCGGTCGGCATCGGCGCGCACAACTTCGGCGAGGGATTAGCGATCGGCGCATCGGCCGCAGCGGGAGCCACGGCGGTGGCGCTGGCGCTGATCGTCGGCTTCGGACTGCACAACGCGACCGAAGGCTTCGGCGTCGCCGCACCGTTAGTCGGACGCGTCGTGCCGAGCTGGGCGCAGATCGGCCTCGCGGGGCTAATCGCCGGCGGACCCACCTTCATCGGTACGATTATCGGCTACAGCTTCTACTCGCCGACGCTTTCGGTTTTCTTTCTAGCGATCGCCGTCGGAGCGCTGGTCTTCGTGATCGGCGAGCTTTGGAGCGTCTTGCGGCGAACGGGTCTCAGCGCATCAGTTACCGCAACGATGTGCGCCGGGTTTTTGATCGCGCTCGCGACAGAGCTCTTTCTCGATATGAACGGAGGTTAGGCCGGCATGACGTTCGAGGAGTTCTATCCGGAGTATTTGGCCGCGCATAGCGATCGCCGCACCAAGCTCGTGCACACGATCGGACTGCTCGGTGCACTCGGCGTTGGTTTAACCGGGATCGCGCTGCGGCGTCCGGCGATGGTCGCCGCTGGTTTTGCACTCGGCTATCTTCCGGCGTTCGTTTCGCATTGGGTCGTCGAAAAGAATCAGCCCAAGACGCTCGAGCATCCTGGGCTGTCGTTCTGCGGCGATTTCGTGATGGTCTATCAGTTTCTGACCGGCCGTTTCACTACGGCCGAAGACTGAAGGCGGTTCCCCAGCCCGTCGTGCCGCCGCCCTGCGTCGTGCCGTAGAGGCGCCCGTTGAAATCGAGCAGGCGCGCGAAGGGATTCGCGCCGTCCTTTCCTGCCCTAAATGCGTGGAGCACGCGCTCTTTACCACCAGGCGTCACGCTAAAGACCGTTCCCCAGCTCTTCTTGCCGCCGTAGACGGTCGTCCCGTAGAGCACGCCGTTCACTACGACCAAATCGGCATAAGGATACGCGCCATCCGCTCCACCTTTGAACGAATGCACGACGTACTCGGTGCCCGACGTGCTCGAGGCAAAGACCGTGCCAAATCCCGCAGCACCGCCAAACTTGGTCGTTCCGTAGAGCTCTCCGTTGAGTACGGCAACGCCATCGAAGGGGTAGCCGCCGTCTGCACCGGCTTGGAAGCTGTAGACCACGCTCTCTTGACCGCTGAGGTTGACCTTGAAGATCGTCCCCCAACCGGCGCTTCCGCCTTTCATCGTCGTTCCGAAGAGCTCACCGTCTGTCACCGTAAGCTTCGAGTACGGATAACCGCCGTCTTCACCGGCGTGGAAGCTATAGAGCACCTGCTCTTTGCCGCCGACCGAACATTTAAAGATCGTCCCATAACCGGCCGCTCCGCCCTCGACGGTCGTGCCGTATAGCGCACCGTTCACGACCAGGAGTTTCGCATAGGGCGCGGCGCCATCGCCGCCGGCTGCAAACGCATAGACGACATGCTCAGTACCGGTTAAGCTTACCGAATAAACCGTGCCCCAACCGCTCGCACCGCCGGATTGCGTGGTGCCGTAGAGCTTGCCGTTGATATTCACCAAACCGGCGCACGGATACGCACCGTCGTCGCCGCCTTGAAAACTGTACAGGACGGTTTCCCCACCCGACGCGGTCAGTTGGAAGACCGTTCCGTATCCAAACGTACCGCCTTCATCCGTCGTCCCGTAAAGTTTGCCGCCGGCGGCGATGAGGTCGCCGTAGGGCCATCCGCCATCGCTTCCCGCCTGAAAATCGTAAAGCGACTCGTAACCGCCGGTGCGCGCGAGCGGCGCGCCGGCGTCGCCTCGCACTTGGGCGGAAGGCGGCTGCCCGCACGACCATATCTGCGACGGACCATTTCGCGTTATTGCGGCCGCGTTCGATCCATTGGCACTTGGGAACGGCGCGTTCGATCCAGCGCAACTGGCCAGAAGTAACGCGGTAGTAAGGCAGATAATAATGCGCATGCCGGAAATGGTTGGCGGCGCAACAAGAGAAAGCCTGGGTCCCGCCGCTCCGCTCGCTTCGAGTCCAAGCGTTCCTGCCGCCGCTCGCCACGACCCCAGCGCGGTCTACTAGGCCGTCTAGTGATCGGTAACAATATGCAGTCGCGCTAGGCGGTTGGTGGCCTCTTCGATGAACCACATGTTATGGTCGGGGCCTTGGATGATCGCCGTGGGCTCCGAGTCGGAGCTGAAGTTCGAGTACTCGGTGATCCGACCGCTCATCGTAATACGGCCGATCTTGGAATTGGCTCCGGCAATACTTTCCGTAAACCACATTGCGCCATCCGGTCCGGCGGCGATTCCCTTCAACCCTTCGCCCCTGGTGATGCCGCGCTTGTAGCTAGTGATTACGCCTTGCGTGCTGATGCGCCCGACGCTTTCATCGGCTCTATCGGTGAACCACAATGCGCCGTCCGGGCCGGCGGCGATCGCCCCCGGCTGCGCGCCTTTCTTGAGTCCCTGTGTAAACTGTGTGATCGTTCCATTGGCGGTGATACGCGCGATGGCGGTCATCCCGTTTTCGTTTTCAAGAGGAGTCTCGGTAAACCAGAGCGCACCGCCGGGTCCTATAGCGATCCCGTTGATGATGGTATAGTACGGCATACCCTCTGCGTAATCGGTCATGGCGCCTTGAGGTGTAACCCGACTAACGAAGGCAAAGATGTGGCAGCATCCCCCCGACTGAAGGAACCAGAGCCCGTTCCCTGGGCTCACACGGGTGTCGTTTGTTATCGCTGAAGGACCTGAACTTGCGCCAAAAGTCGTGAATGAGCCGGTGGTTGTCATGCGTACGATCGAGCCGCAGCAGCCAGTGCCGAACGGATTCGTCATCCAGAGCGCGCCGTCGGATCCGGTTGCAATTCCCGACAACGTGCTTGAATAGCTGCCGTAATAATAGACACGGCTCCGTTTACCCGAAAGTTTCACGCGTACGATGGGATTCGAAGAATTGCTCCGATTCGCTTCAGTAACCCAGATCGCTTCGTCCGGACCGACGCTCAACGCTGTCGGCGTGTAACTCGGGCTATGCGAGGGCAGATCGGCAAACTCTTTGATCTCCACGCGGGGCGCGAATCTCTCGCGCTGCGCCGGTCCAAGCGAGGCTCCGCCCGCGGGAACAGCGGATCCACTGCCGGCACTCGAGCAGGCGCCGGTCCCAACAGCGAAGGCCGCGCACAGTAAGGCGCGCGCGATTCGAACGGCGGTCATTCTCTCTCTCCTGAAGTCAGCTAAAGAAAGCTCGTTTCCTTCATCCGCCGCGGTTACCTCGATCGCGCCGAGATTATTACCTAAATTGATGCATACGGCTCAGCGACTCGGGACGTTTGCCCCGTCGAATCACTCAAATCATCGTAACCGAGCCTCTTATAAAGTGCCACGGAAACGGCCCAGCTTGCCAAAAAGAACGCGACGATGATGAAGCCGAGCAGGCCGAAGTTGTCGTTGAGGAGCCGCACCGCGTCCCAAATGCCGCCGTTGAGCCGAAACTGATCGGCGACGACGCCGGTCGCCTCGATTCCGCCGACGCCAATCGCGACGAACACCGAGATCGATGTGATCACCGCGTTGTAGTACAGCTTGCGCACGGGCTTGACGAAGGCCCAACCGTACGCCCCCAGCATCAGGATGCCGTCGGTCGTGTCGATCAGCGACATACCCGCGGTGAAGAGCAGTGGAAATAGCAGGATATCGGCGACCGGAATGCCCTTGCCGGCCTCAACGGCAGCGATCCCAAGCAACGCGACCTCGGTTGCGGTGTCGAAGCCGAGCCCGAAGAGCACGCCGATCGGATACATCTTCCAGCTCTGGTCGACAATCCGCAGCAGTGGCGCGAAGAACCGGCCCATCAGGCCGCGGCGATTCAATTTCGTCTCCAGGTTGAAATCCTCGTACGTCTCGCCGCGGCGCGCGCGTGCGAACGCGCCGAAGATATCGAACAGGATCGCGAGATTGATCGCCGCTATCAACAACAAGAAGCCGGCCGAGACTGAAGTGCCGATCAGCGTGCCGGCGTGTTGCAATGCCGGAAGCCGGTCCTTCATCACTGCGGCCCCCGTTGCCACCGCGACCGTGAGCGCGACGACGACGGTCGAGTGCCCCAGCGAGAAGTACAAACCCACGCCCAACGGAGTTTTGCGCGCCTGCATCAGCTTGCGCGTTGCGTTGTCTATGGCAGAGATGTGGTCGGCATCGACCGCGTGGCGCAAACCAAACGTGTAGGCGAGCAATGCCGTGCCGAGAAGGATCGGGCGCGACCAAAACGCCCACAACGCCAGCGTCCACGCCCCGAGGTTCAGCATAATCAAAAAGGCGTAGAGCCGAATTAGATTCGCGCGCATCGTTAACCGCCGATCGCCGCGAGAAGCCGGCGGGCATCGTCGGCATAGAACGGATGGAATTGCGGATCACTCGCTAGCGCCGCATGCAGGCGCCGGCGCGCTTCGGCCGCGTGCCCGGTACGCCAAGCGATTACGGCAGCGTGATACTGAAGCTCAGGGTCCGCCGTATCGTATCGTGTCGCGCGGGTCGCGTATGTGCGCGCCGCCTCCCACCGGCCCAACGCGGCGAGCACCCAGGCCATGGTATCGTCTGCGTAGATTTCGTCCCCGCGCTTGGCCCGGTCGGACCGCGCCGCGGCGAGTGCGTCGCCCAAATGCTCCCGGTGCTCCGCATAGTACATCGCGAGTAGCCGATCGTTGACGCCCTGCGCGTCGAAGAGCCGCTCTTCCGCGCGGATGAGCGCATCGGTACGTCTTGCGGCTGCAGGATCGCCAAGCGCGCGCTGAGCGTCCGCTTCGTAACCGAGTGTCTGTGGCAGTGGATAGAGCTCGGCGCTACGCGTCGCCGACGCCAGCGCGCGAGGCCAATCACGATGCGCTCGGTAAACCTTTGCTTCAAAGAGCATCGCCATGGCGTTGTCGGGAAAGATGCGCAATGCTTCATCAAACTGGGCGACGGCGCTTGCGGTGTCTCCGGCTTCGAAGGCGAGCTGCCCTTCCCGCGCATGGTACCACGAGCGCGTGTAGGCCGGGATCACGATGATGCGGTCGACGATTGCCGCAGCCTGCACGATCTGCGCGCGCGCGCCGGCCAAGTCGCCGGTAAGCTCGTCGTACCGGGCGCGGATCGACATCCAGGTCGGGTTTGGATCGGTTTGCTGTGGACGAGCGAGAACGTGAGTAGCGCGGTCGTAGCGGCCCATCTCCATCAGAATCGATGCCACCTGTGCCCGTGAGTTGTCGTCGAATGGTTCCGCTTCGACGGCAGATTCTTGCGCGCCAAGCGCGGCTTCGAAACGATGCAGCGCGATGTCGCAAGAAGCGATGACCCCAAGCGCCTGGACGTTGCCCTGCGGTTGCAGTCTCAGCGAATCGCTCGCGGCCGCAAGCGCGCGAGTAACGTCGTTGAGATCGCCGGTTTCGCGAAAGCGCTGCAAGTATTCGCCGCCGAGCACCCGACGCGTGATCTGGTCGCTAGCATCGCGACGAGCGTGCGCTTCATAGAAGGCGATCAGCGCGTTACGCTGCAGATAGTCGGTCTGAATTGGCGCAGGCGGCACCGAGTTCGCCCGGGCGTTGCGCGCTGCAAACCAGGGCCAGAGTGCCCCGAGGGCGATTGCCACCGCAAGGACGACAATCGCCTGTGGTATTTTCATGCTTAGAGCGGGGCCTGCACGTACGGGAACGTGCGCGTGTTCGACTTATCATATGCGATGTTGTCGGTCGTCAGGCATGGCACTTCTTTGTGGTCGTCGGGAATGAGCCCCAGCGCCGAAAGCGTGTTGCCGAAGATCGCGCCGAGCGAGATGTCAATGATATCGTCGTCCAGCGCCCGCCCACCGTATTTACTTCCGGTGGCGCCCCCGGTCTCGTAACCGAGATAGGCGGCCTTGGTGGTATCTTGTGACAGGTCGGCCTTCATCGCGTTTGGATAGAGCACGGCCTGCAGCGTTTCGGCGTTTTCCTTGCTTCGAAACGCCAGCGTGAACGATTTGATTTGGCTGCGCAACAGCGGATCGTCGTACGGTTCGGAACGGTTCGTCCGGTTGTGATCTTTGAACAGCTCGAACGCCTCCTTTACGGCTGGGCGAGAGAGCAACTCGATCTGTTTGTAGACGGTCTGCGAAGAAGGTGGCGAACTGGCTGCACCGCGCAAGGCCGGCGTCATCGCTGCATTCGAGCTGCAGCCGCCGATGAGCGCGCCTGCGACGGCTAGGCCCAGCAGCGAGAGTTTATAGCGTGTTGTCATGATGTATACTCCTACTCCGCGTGACCGTCGGGCGTGCCGGTGGTCGCCCAAAGCGCGATCACCCCGGGCTGCCCGCTCGCCGGCGCAAGCAGTTTCTTGGGCATCTCCACAACGATCGAGAGCACGTCGTAGTCAGCGAGATAATCCTGTGGCATGGCGATCTTGCATTTGTTGGAACCCGCCGTACCATAATCGACGCCGTTGAGAATGATCTTTTGCTTACGCGATGCAAAACGGAACGAATCCGCCGTCGCGGGGGGAACGTGCGGGTGATTCATGTAGTTGCGGTCGGGAATGATTTTAAAGAACTGCGCGAGATCGAAGAAAAACGGATCGCGCCGCGGTCCGACAAAAACCTTGATCCCGCCCTTGAGCGAACCGACCTTACCGAATGCGAAGGTGCCGGTCTTGCCAACGAGGGTGTTGGCCGTCCCTACTTCATTTGGAGCGGCCGGCCCGTAGAGCGTGACGTTTTGCGACGAGCCGGTCGTGTCGGCGGTGAACTGCAGGACGGTATTTTCTTGGAACGAGTTCGAGCTAACGCCGGTATTGGCAATCTTGAACTGATAGAGAACGTTTGGATCTAAACCGATTCCGCTGTACATACCGGCGGGGATCAGCGGCCGAACGTCCATTACCAGCGCGACGCGCGAGGCATCGTGCGGGTTTGGAAAGGCAAAAACGTCTGTGATGTCGGCAAGCGGGTTGGCAACGACGGTCGGCGAGTCTTGGTGATCGGATCCGCGGGCCACTCTAAACGAATAGAGCGAGATCGAGAAGGCGAGCACGAAGACCGCCGCCATCGTTCCAAGCGAACGAATGGTTTTCATGTGGTCTCCTTTATCGTGAGAGAGGGGCTGTGTGTTGAACGGGTTGAGATTAGAACGGGAAGAACGGCGACGACTCCGACGCCCGCCAGCGTCAGCGCAACCAGCGTGGAAGCATAAAGGCGGAGTCCTTCGCCAATCAGTCCCTGCGCGAGCATGCTCGCGCCGATGATCGAGATGACGGTCGCCGTAACCAAGGGCGCGTTACGAGCGATACGCTCGAAGAGGGAGCGCCGCGACAGCCAGGCGGCGCCGCGCACGACCGCTATTCCTAACCCAGTAAGAATTGTTGCCAGACCGAGACTGAAGATCACGATCAGCGCCAATCCGTAGCCGACGCGGTGCAAATGCAAGGCGGTGAGCAGCACGACGATGGCCGCCGGGCAGGGCGCGATGCCGCCGCTCATCGCGGCGACGACGGCGCTGGGAAAATGCAGCGGTGCAGAACCCGGGAGTGCGTGCGAATGCCGGTCGCCGTCGGTGTGAGAGTGGGCGTGTGCGTGCGCGTGCTGGTAGCGATGCAAGATCGTAACCGCAAGGCTACGCGCGCCGATCGCAGTCACAGCAGCACCCGAAGCGATCGTGATCCACGTAAAAAGACTTTCGGTCGCAAGACCGGCGGCGATGAAGAGCAGCACGCCGAGAAGCAGCACCGCGATCGTGTGCGCGAAGGTTAGCGCCCCCGCTAAAATTGCAGCCTGTTTGAAGGTCGCCCGCGAGCCGACGAGCGTGAAGGCGAGCAGCGCCTTTCCATGCCCGGGCTCGAGGCCGTGCAACACACCTAGCCCAAAGGCGGCGAGCACGGTGAAGAGTATCCACAACGGCGTCTGACCGTTGCGTGAAAAGAGATCGGACAGCAACGAAGATCGCACGATGGATGTTGGACCCCATGCCTCCGATGCGTCGCCGCTAATGCGCACATGAGTGATGTGCCCGTCGGTGACGTCGAAGGTCGCTTCGTCATTTTGGCGGGGGGAGCCGATCAGCGTGCTAGGATAAGAGCGCAATTCGCTGGTGGGATCCGCTTCGCCCGGAAAGACGATGTCCTTCCACCCGATGCGCCGGTCGGCGTAAACGCGATCGCTAACCGAGATCGCCGCGCGCGACGGCAGCGCCGTCGAGTAGTCGGCGGTCCAGTAGAGAATTGGCAAACCGCCCGCGCCGGGCCGCGTTCGAAGCCACGTATTTTCTAGGCGCAGCGTCAGGCCTTCGCCGTCTGCCCGCACGACGAAGCTCTGCGCGACCAGCCCCGCCTCGCCATTTCCCCACACGCGCGCTCGCGCCGCGGTCCAATCGGCGGCGTGCATGATTTGAAAGGTCGGAATCTCGGCGATGTCCAGGACGTAGTGGACGTGAAGGCGATTGCCGCGCGCGTCAATCCGTGCCAGATGATTGATGGTGAAGTTTCCGAGCGGATGTGCTGCAGCACCGCCGATCGCGGCAAGCCACAAGCACGTTGCCCAAAACGCGAAAGCGCCGGCACGGGACATCGCTTCAGCCTCCTTCCAATGCCGGCTAAACGTTGCAGCAGAGCATTTGGATTTAGGCCACGCAACTTTTTTGAGGGGCTACCCGCTTATCACTTCGTCGTCGAAGGTCCGCCGCCGGGTCGCCGACCGTCGTTTAGGTCAAAATCAACAGGAGAGGGAGGGATTGCAAAATGCAACGGGGACATCGAGGCGCGACGAAGCCGGCGGATCGTGGATGGCGAGCCTGTTGGCACGCGTGCCAGCTACACTGTTGCGTACTCGGAACTGCCAGCAATCGTCTTCGCAAGACGATTCTGCTTCAACTGTCGCGCGAAGTCGAGAAAGACCGTTGCCTGCGATGTGAGATCGGAATTGAGGACCCTGAAGATCCTAGTGTTGACCACAAAGTTCCTTGGCTGGACGTTTCTCAGGAATTGTCTTGGGACCTTAATAACATCGCCTTTTTGTGCACAAGCTCTGCAACGCTATAACAAGACGCTCGACGACCGGCCGTAAACTCGGTCCGAACATTCGTCGCAAGGTCGGGCCAGCCGGGACGGCCTGGTGTACAGGGCAAGGCATGTACCGCTCATCGCTATCCGAGCTCGCGATATCGCGCCACCTAACGCCGTGCCCAACCTAGGAGCAGGAGAGGGGGAGATTCGAACTCCCGGGACGCTCGTCACGTCCTGCGGTTTTCAAGACCGCCGCATTCAACCACTCTGCCACCTCTCCAAGTGCCCGAAAATCCCTATGGCTATAGAGCATTTTACGTAAGCGTGTTTCTTACCAAGTCACCCTGCTACCCTCAGTTTCTCACGGATCTTCCATCGCTGGTACGTTTGGACCCTCTGTTTGTTAGCGAAGCCAATAGCGTCGCCACCGAGTCTTTCAATAAACTGGGCCCCGGTAACCGTACTGCGTGGTCACCGTTTGGTCACTCCCTTAGGTCTCTAAGCGCGCCTCGGCATACGTGAATCGCCAACGCAAAACAAACGCAGATTAAGCGCCTTCGAGCGTTTGCGATTCTCCAACGTATTTCAGCGACCAGGCCCGCACGTTCCCATGACTTTTCCTAGTGGTGCGAGAGCGACAGCGTCAATGAAAAGACCGTACCGCTGAATGTAGCGTTGGGAGACTCGCCGACGCCCTCGACGGCGCCGATATAGCGGAAACAGGCTCGCTAAACGGGCCTGTTTCCGTTCGCTCGCCTGGAGGTACAGGTTACAGGCTGATCGCCGACCCGAACGGCGAGCTGAAGCTGCCGGTGATCGTCTTGCGCGGCGTGCCGCCAGCAGGATAGGCGTAGACTAGGTAGTCCAGGCCGCTGGCATTCGGGCAAACGACCGACTTCCGGCGAATGAAGGGCTGCGGGCAGTCTTGTTGATCGGCCATCGGCGTGCTGCCGCTGATGACGCCGGCTTCACTCATCTGATAGATGATCGAACTGACCTGGTCGTCAACCGTTAGCAAGCCGCCGGCGTATTGCACGCCTCCGGGAGAGTTGATCGTTCCGCCGCTGACCGTAATCGAGGTAAACGTTCCGCGCTTAAACTTCGCGAGTTGGAAGACGCCCGAGGGGTTCTGACCGTCGAGGAAGAGGTTGTCGCTGCGATCGTAGCCGACGAAGTGGACGAACGGGATGCTGGAGTCGGTGTAGGTCTTGCCGGTTCCCCTACCCTTTTGGTAGATCGTGATGCCGCCCGAGCCGCTGCCTGCGCTCGCGATGTCGCTGACGGCGAGCGCGCCGGTCCGTTTGTTGATCGCGCAGCCGACAGGGAAGTAACCGTTGTTGCTTACCGAGCCGATCTGACTGGTGCCGCCGTGCGCGTACTGGACGACATCCTCCGCGCCATAGTTAACGATCCAGATATTCTGCGTCTTGTCTACGCAGATGCCGGCGGGATTCGTGAAACCGGTCAGCGTTCCCATCAGCGCCAGGTTCGGCCAGGAGTAGACGTAGACGTCGCCGGTGCCGTAATCGGAGAGGTAGAGCAGTGCGGTGCTGGCGGCGCCCTTGGCCATCCACGATCGGCTGTGGTCTGGATGCGGAATCACCGGGCCTGAGCGCACCGGAATCAGCATGGAAGGTATCGCACCGGCGGTTGAGATTATCCCGGCTGAACCGGAGGGGGCGTACTGCGATGATCCGCTGCTGCACGCGGTAAGAGCGGCGATGGTGGCAATGGCAACGGACGCGAAGACGCTTTGGGGGTGTTTTACGCCAGCAGAGCTCCAAATTCGCATTGAGAAAGGCTCCTTTTTCCCTGTCAGCAAAACATTGCAACGAACCGTGGGTCGTTTAGGCATTCTAACCTAAAACGCGACTGGAACGCATACGCAACTTACGTACGTCGAAGCCCGGAAACTCGCGCTACCGAAACCCACGTGGCTAGAAAACAGGACAAGCGAGCCACTGGCAGTCTGAGCCGCCTTCTAAATGAAATGTCGGTCCTGCAAAAGTTGCCAGCGCGAGCGGACGCCCAATTTGCCAAAGGTCAATTCGAGATGCTTATGGACGGTGCGCTCGCTGATCTTCAATGACATGGCAATCGCACGGTTGGACGCCCCCTGGGCAGCAAGCTGCGCAACCTCGAATTCGCGTGGCGTCAGGTCGGCCGCAACCCGCCGATGATGCGCCTTAGTCCAGTTCAGCCGCCGCGAAAAATTTCGTGCCCCGCATTTTCCGCGAACCGCTTGAGCTTGCCTCGCGAATCCGGCGGCCTCTAGCGCGTCGGCCTGCATAATAGGGCGGCCGGAGTGAGCAAATCCGTTCGCCGCGCGCAATCCCAACTCGGTCGCTCGGCGGTTCAATCTGCGGCGTCTTAAAACGTGGCTGTCAAACAAGTCTCTGTACGCTCGTAAGAGCTCCGAAGGTCCGTCGCATTGTCGGGACATAAGTGCGCTGATGCGAGGAAGGTAATGAGCAGTCCCTAAGCGGGCTGCTCTGATCCCTAGGCCCAGGCAGTTGTCGTCGAACGAGGTTAGAGTATCTAGAGCTCGGAATAGAAGCGCATCGTGCTCGGCACGGCGGTCTTCGTGCTCATAGAGGGCGCAGAACGACTCAATGATCGGGCCGAAGAGCCACGGCTCGCGCCGAGCAAATCCTAATACGAGCAGGTCAGGGTTACGGCTCATCAGTAAGAGCCCATCGTCAGGCAGCATCATCCCAACTGAAATCCCAACAGCAGCTGCTCCGAGCACGTCCCGGGAACTTCCGTTGTGAATCGCGTGGTATTCATGAATCAATGCCGCCGCACGTCGGAGGTTACCGGAGGCGAAGACCGCTTCTGCAAGATTAGCCAGTACTAATTGGTTAGTCGCACCCGCTGTCTCCGTAGCAATCTGCAGCGCTTCTTCAATATGAACTATAGCGAGGTCGATTTTACCGACCCGCGCTTCCGCCGTCCCATAGTTGTTGAGTATCTTACTGCATAGCACTGGATCGCCATGAGTACGGGCTGACTCCAACGCGAGCTGGAATGTGTTTAAGCCATCGTCGAACGCGCGCGCCTCCACGGCGGTAATTGCTTGCGCCTGAAGACAGAGAGCCATCGTCTCGTTATCACTCCGCTCTATCAGTGGCAGCACTTCCGCGAGGGCGTCGTGCGCTTGCAGAAGGTAGTTGCTAATCGCCAAAGCCTGCGCGATCCCGATTCGCGCCCGAAGGGATTCGCAGCTCTGGGCTTGCGGAGATACACCCAAGCCGGCGTCGAGAAAAACAGAATGCATTCCGTTCAAACTTCGAGTCTCCCTCAATCTGCGAGGAAACGTAGCGCGCATTCTTCTTCGAACGGGATTATTTCACACCCTCCGGGGAGCACTCGAAATTACCGATCGTGTCCCAGGCCGTGGTGTATGAAAAGGTCACCCTCGTAGCCTAGGAGGGCGGCCACCGTAGCTTTCGGCGAAGGTTGCTTTGACACAAATAACCGACACGAAAGAAACCACGATGGCCAAGGCCAGTATCGCACTTACGGAGCTCGCTGAAAAGGGCTCCGACGTCGACCTTGTGCGCGACATGCTCCACCTCGCCGCCCAGAAGCTCATGGAGATGGACGTCGAGGCGCTCTGCGGCGCTCCCTACGGCGAGCGCACGGTCCCCCGAGAGAACTCCCGGAACGGCTACCGCGATCGGGCCTCGGAGACGCGCACCGGCGCAATCGATCTGCGCATACCCAAGCTGCGCAAGGGCAGCTACTTCCCGGGGTTTTAGAACCCCGACGGACGGCCGAGAAAGCGCTCACGGCGGTCATCCAGGAAGCCTACATCCAGGGGCCGCGCCGGACCTGCTAGGGCGATAGGTGCGAATCGGTTTGCGGTGGGCGCAGCGCGACGTTCTCGCGGATCGTCGCCGGCGGCGCACCGAATGCGCGGTGACAACTATCCTGACCGCCCGGCCAAGATAGTTGTCGCCGGCCACACCAAAGAGCTGCGTAAGCGCGGCGTGCGCTTCGCGCGCAATCCCAAGACGTGCGTTGTAGAACGTGACGACGGCGCGCATCGGCAGGGCACGTTCGTAGCGCTCCGAGAGACGTTCCAGGTTGGCGCGAAACTGCGCGAAACCGTCAAGGCCGGCGGCGTAACGATACGCGACGACGAGGTTTACGCAGCAACCGCTACGCCTCAGCCCGGCGCGATCCACGGGAAGTGAAACAACATCGTACCAGTTGAACTGGTCAACCGGCGCGAACGACAACATGCTCGCCCCCGTGAGAGTTGCTGTATAGCGTTTTGCTATACGAACAACCTCGTCGGTTGCGGAGGAGACCACGGAGAAGGGCATAGGCGCTGGCTTTTGCCTCGTGTTGTGTGCGATGACGAGATCGGCGTACCGCTTAACGTCCTCGGTCGCGTCGCGCAGGCCTTTGATGTCCTCTTTTATTTGACGAGCGCGGAGCCCGTCGGCGCTACTGTCTACGTCACCGACGTTCTTCCACATCGATTCCACGAGAAAGTCCCGGAGTTCGCCCTCGTATGATGGAGCGCGGCTTGCATCGAATAGGCCCTCTATCTCCGATCGGCCGAACGCCTCAGCCGCTCGACGCATGTCTTCAAGGAGCTGCACGAGGGACCACACATCGAATCCAGGCGTGTAGGGCTCCACGAGGCGCCTTATCGAAGATAGAACTGAGTGCGACGGGAGTGCACAGCTGACCGTCGATGCGTTCATGCTAAGGAGCACAGCACATGAGAACTTCAGACTTTGGGCGCTACGCGCTTGGCATTTGCGTGGCCGTGGCAATGCTCGCAGGGTGCGGCGGTGGGGCCCAGTCACAACTAGCGCCGTCGGGCTCGTTTC